>CALZKB010000106.1:12498-19559 GCA_945787575.1 Thermoanaerobaculia bacterium
GGCGCTCTCGATCGCTCCGAGGTCGCGGACGACGATCTCCCACACCTGGAGGAGAGCTCGCGAGAGCCAAGAGTCCGTGATGTCTTGGACCGTAGCGCCGTAGCAGAGCCACTCTGCCGCCTCCCCTTGCATGAGGCTCCCGAGCTCCTCCAGGAGCCCTTGCAGCGAGTGTCCCGTCCGCTCGTAGCCCGCGCGTGCGCGATCGAGGTCGAGAAGATCGATCCGTGAGACGCGTCTGATCTCCGACGCCGCCCCGGCTGGCAGCAGGCCGTGCTCGGCCTGGGCTTCCGCGAGTGCGGCGAGTGCGTCGAGCCACCCCTGGAGCATCGCTCGCTCGTCGAAGATCGCACGCGTCTCGTCCGTTCCCCAGCCGGCACCGAGGAGGGTCGAGTCAATCAGGTGGACCGGCATCGTTCTCGCGCATCCTCGATGAGTCTCTCGCTGGCCTGGGCGCTTCTCCCGCGCCGCCGCGCGACCCAGGCCGCGCCCTCGGCCACGGAGCGATCGAGCTCGTTCAGCATCGTCTCCAGCGACCCACGGCTCGCGCCGCCAGGGCCGGTTCGCGACGCGACGAGACGGTCGGGAGCCAGGGTGGCGTCGACCTCGTCGCTCGTCCAATCCAGGGGGTGTCCGAGCGCGGTGCCGGCGTCATTGAGATCCTCCGCGAAGAAGTCCGTGCCTCGCCGGCGGGACTGGGCGACCGCCTCGTGGACGATGCCATGTGCCGTCTCCCAGTCGAGGCCGTGCCGGCGCATGACCGCCTCGGCGAGGTCGGTCATCCCGGTGAGCCCTTCGCGGGCGCGCTCCGCCATGCGATCGGGGAAGACTTGCAGTCCTTGGATGACGCGGGTGAGGAGGGTCAGAGCGCGCGCGGCGGTCTCCAGCGTCTGTGGCACGTGGCTGTAGGCGTGGATTCGGTTGTCGACCTGCCCCGAAGGGGTCGCCTGATGCGCTGCGGTCGAGACGAGGTGGCCGGGAAGCTCGCGGGCGAGCCCGCGCAGGTAGGAGAGCGCGTAGGGGTTCCGCTTCTGCGGCATGATGACGCTCCCGCGCGTGTGCTCGGAGGCGAGCCGCAGGTAGCCGAACTCCTCGGTCGTGAAGATCAGCAGGTCGTCTGCGAGCCGGCCGAGATTGGTAAACGCCGTGACGAGAGCGGCGAGAATCTCGATCGGTCCATCCGCCGACCACATCGCGTCCCTGGTATGCGTGCGCACTCGCTCGAATCCCAAGCGCTCCGCTAGCCGATCGCGGTCGAGCGGCAGTGCGGAGCCGTTGGTGCTGCCCGATCCTGCCGGACTCTCGTCGGCGTGACGGAACGCCAGCTCGAGCCGTGCGAGGTCGCGCGGAATCGGGGAGGCGAAAGTCAAGAGATAGTGTCCCCACGTCGTCGGATGCGCCGGCTGGAGGTACGTGTAGTCGGGCATCAGGGTCACGACGTGATCTCGAGCGTGCTCGACGAGACCTGCCAGGGTGCATACGAGACCCTCGGCGCAGCGGACGATCCCCGACCGCACACACATCAGGTAGGCCGTCGTCGTCGCCTCCCGGCGGGCGCGGCCGGCCGACAGCCAGGCGGCATCGGATCCGATCCGAGCGCGCAGGGCATGCAGGCGATTCGTGTAGAGGTCGCCGCGAGCGGGCTCGAGCCCGAAAGTCTCGGGAGCGATCGCGTCGAGCTCGAGCAGCCCCTCGAGGAGCCGCGCGCCGGTCTCGCGGGGGAGCAGCCCCGCGTCGATCAGGCCGATCGCATGCGCCAGGTCGACCTGGCTGAGATACGGATAGAGGGCGGCTCCGCCGGAGGTCTCGAGCGCGAACGCCGAGTCAGCGATCTCGAGCGGAGCGTTCGGTTGAAACGCGCTGTCGGTCTCACTGCTCCGCTTTTTCATGAGCGAGAGCCTGCGCCTTCTTCGGTGGATCGTCCGGGGGTCGCTCCGGCGCGCGGGGCGACCGATCCCCCGCCCGATCGAAGGTCTCGAACCGGAGCCCACAGCGCAGAGCTTCGAGGCCCAGCACATCGCGCGGCTTGACGTTTCCGAGGTTGACGTCTTGGCCACACTTTCGGATGAGCGCGGTCTGCTGAGACTGGCGGGGCGCCTCCCAGAGGATCCGGTCGCGGTGGGGGTCGAGGCGGCGGAGGATCTCGTCAACGACCTCGTCGCGAACCTGGCAGGACTGATCGAAAATCCCGATCCCGCGTCCCGATTCCCGCGCTTCGATGATGACCCATCGTGCGCCGCTCGCCAAATCCGCCTCGGCCTGCTCGCAGAGAAGCGGTACCGGGAAGGGCTGCGCCGAATCTTTCTTCCCGACCTCCGTGAGGACGACGAGGCCGGCCTCGAGGCCGCGGGTGATCCCCTCGTCGCGCCTCTGCCGAGGCATGTCGACGACCCCGTCCGAGATTTCGATCGCGGTGAACCCCATGGCGACGACCCAATCCACGTAGTCCGGCAAGATCCCGTGCGTCGAGGCAAGCTCGAACAGGGTGCCCCCGGGATAGATGTCGATCCCCCGCTCGCGAACGAGTGAGGTCTTCTCGACGAGGAGCTGCTCGTCGAGGAGCAGAGAGCTGCCGAAGCTGAGCTTGATCTGGTCGAGGTAGCTGCCGGCGAGCTCTACGAGGTCGCGCGTCGCGGCCAGACCCTGGCAGCGGTCGAGCATCATCGTGATCCCGCGCGCGCGCGGGTGGTGGTCTCGGCTCCGGCCGGCGAGGGAGCTCGGTTCCTGGGAGAAGAGGCTCTCCCAAGCTCTGCTCGCGTTCTGCTTCACGGTCTTCTTTGCGGCTCTCTTCCCGGGGCTCGGGTCGCGCCGTCGATCACCCGTCATCACGTTCCTCCAAGAGCTCGGTCAGCGCCTCCTCGACCTGTGAGTGGGTCGCTCCCCACGGCACGATCGCGTGCGGGCCCTCGCGCTCGATCCCCTCCTCGAGGAGGCAGCAGCGCAGGAGAGTCGGTGGATCGTCCGCTGCCAGGCGGCTCCGCGGGCAGGTCTCGATCGATTCGGGCGTGTCGCCGTAGAAGTGGTGGTGGATCTGCCGGCTGCGTTCGCAGCCCAGGAGCACCCAGTCCTGCTTCGCCGGACGCTCGTCGAGAAAGAGGGTTTTCTGGTCGAAGTCGAGCCCTGAAGCTCGACAGGGGATCAACAGGGTCTCCGCTGGGGTGGCCTCGCGAGCGAGCTCGCGAACATCGAGGGTCTCGAGCCGCAGTTCGGCGGCCGGGAGGTTGCGGTAGGCGAGCGCTTCGGCCGCGACCCGCGCCAGCTTCGAAGGACTTGGGGGAACCAGGTCGAGGACACGGATCGGCGTGGGCTCGGGGCGGTGGATGAAGTTGACGTGGGAGTCCTGCCCGCGAACGACGACGGTGTCCTCGGCGCCAAAGCCGTTCGCTGCCGCGGCGCGGGCCAGGGCCGTCGGATTGCCGACATCGACGTTTGGGTCCGCGACGAGGTGGCAGCGCTCGGAGAGCGCGACGACCTCGGCGGACTCGATCGCGCTGAAGAGCGGCGGGGATGAGCCGCTGTTTTCGCGGCTCACCCGGACGAGCGCGGACCGGTCGGCTCCCTCCAGCAGGACGAAGCGCGTCGTCCGGTAGGCGTCACGCCCGATCAGATGTGCCGTGAGGGCCGCCTCGTCCCAGCCGCCCGAATAGGGCTGCACGCTGACCTCGCGGTAGGCCGCGGGGACGAAATTGGCGGGCAGGCGGGCCTCGGGTCGTGAGCGCATCGGAATCGAAAGTTCGCCGCAAATCCGCTCGGACAACGGGAAGCGGATCGCTCGAGTGAAGAGTAGCAGGAGACGACCCTCGGTTGGACAGGACTCGTTCGGCTCGTGTCGGGCACTCCTCCGGCGACCCCGGTTGCCGCCGCCGAAGCCGGTGCCAACCGCGACGATGGGAGACGTCTCTCGCCTGCTAGGATGGCGCCGAAGGTACGCATCCCAGTGGGTCTGCCCAAAGGGGTGGCCGTCGGGGGGCCGCAGCTTGTGGCCGCCGCGTCACGGCGGCATTTGGAAGAATAGGCGGGAGCTGTTCTGCGCGGAGGTTCCACCACGTCGCGTGATGCCGATCTACGAGTACTACTGTTCGCAGTGTGAGGATCGCGTCGAAGTCCTGTTTCTGAGCATCGCGGAGGCCGCAGAGCGCAGTTCGGGCACTCCCTGCCCCGAGTGTGGGGGGACGACGCTCGAGCGCGTTCCGTCGACGGTCGGTCGTTGGAGCGTAGCTTCCGCTGGGAGTGCCGCCGGAGAGCGGGCGGCGGCCGGAAGGTCGGCCGGTCCCGAATCCTCCCCCGATCTGGCGCAAAGAATGCGCAAGGCGAGCTCCGTCGAGCCGGACCGCGACTTCCACGAGGTCGCGAGCCGCCTGGATCGCGGGGAGAATCCGGCCTCGATCGAAGCCTCTCTGCGTGGGCGGGTGGGAGAGAAGATGCAACCGCACTGAAGACTGCACCGGAACAATGGTCGGCGGGTAAGGAAACCGACGACCGGAAAGCCACGGACAGCACGGCAAGGAGACGAAGGCGATGAAGAAGATGCGGAAGCGAGTGTTCGACAATCACAGTCATATCGGTCCGGTTCCGGGCTTCGCTTACTACGGTCTGCCGGAGGCGGTGAAGCCGACCGTCGACTACGACACGACGCCCGAGTACCTCAGTGGGATGGACGGCAACGGCGTCGATCGAGCGATGGTGATGGCCAACTACGGTTACCCCGACTCCGCGCAACCCTTCACCCTGAACCCGCTCGTCGCCGAGAGCGTGGCGACGGACGATCGCCTGCTCGGCGCGATCTGGGTCTCGGCACTGCCGAAAGACGCCGAAGCGACGGAGGAGGCTCTGAAGCTGATCGGTCAGAAAGGGCTGGTCGCGTTGAAAACGACCTGCCTGCTCGGCGGGACGTTCAATCCCGAGGAGTGGGACGAAGAATCGTCCGTGCTCTGGAACAAGATCCTCGACGCCGCGGCGGACGCGGACATGCCGCTCCATATCCACACCAGCCCGGGTGGGGGGTCGGACATGGACAATGCCCTGGCGATGGTTCGTCAGTTCGGCAAGAGAAACAAGATCCACCTCGTGCACATGGGGGGTGGGGTCAGCGGGCACATCAAGTTCGTCCCGCGCTTCTTCGAGCTCATCGAAGAGGGGCACAAGATCTACACCGATTCGTCCTGGGCGGTCGGCTTTGGATCGTCGTGGCTGCTGCGTGAGATCCAGGAGCGGGGCATCGGCGGAGACCGGTTTCTCTTCGGCTCCGACATTCCGTGGAGCGATTTCGCCTCCGAATACTGGAAGATCGAGGGGGCAGATATCTCGGAACAGCTGAAAGACGATATCTTCTGGAACAACGCGGAGAAGCTCTACGGCAAGCTGTGGTAGTGGAGCGCCGGCAAAGTCAACGGCACGCTCGGGCACGAGTCCGGGCTGCGATTACCTGCAAACCGCAGACAAGGAGGTTCAAGGATGGGAATGGTCAACGTCGATCCACCGAAGGCCGGAGACGCTCTGGTCAACCTGGATGAGAAGGTCTTCCCCGACCACCAAGCGAGAGAGGGGGACCGTGCGCTGGTCATGATGCATACCGTTCCCTTCGAGGGCTCGGTCGGCCTCGTCAACATGCTCACGACGACGCGAATCGCGCGCAAGGGCTTCGACACGAGCTTCGTTCTCTACGGCCCCGGTGTGCTCATGGGTGCTGCCGGTCGCGGCTTCCCGAAGGTCGGTGACGAAGCCTTCCCGGGCAACCTTGCGTTCAACAACCAGATGCAGACGATCCTGGACGAGGGCAGCAAGATCTACGCCTGCCGGTTCGCGATGGCGGGGCTGTACGGCATGCGCGAGAGCGACCTGATGGCCGGCATCAAGCCGTTCCACCCGCTCGATGTGCTTGACGTCCTGATCGATCATTGGCGGGATGGTGCGTTGACCATCGCGACGTGGACGGTCTAGGACGGCGTTCCTCGACTTAGTTTGTCGGGTATGGTGATCGTCGGGCGCGCTCCGGAGAGGCGTTTTTGGGGCGCGCCCGATACGATCCTCGGTCGCTACGGGAGGCTGGCGGTTGGATAGGTCGGAAGTCTTGGTACAGCTGCAGAGTCGCGGGGCGCGGTTGAAGGTCCCCGTCGAGCACGAAGGGCGTCGGGGTGGCGCCGGCCCTTCGGACGACAAGGCCTTCATGATGGCCGGAGTCGCCGCGATGGTGCCGACACTAGGCGGCTTCGTGCAGGATTCCCCCTTCGCCGTCGAGCCCGACGAGAAGGGTGGGTATCAGGTCACTCTGAACGGCAAGCCGCTTCTGCCCGTCGAGTTCGCGCCGACGCCGAGGTTCTACGAGCTCGCGACGGCGCAGGGGGTGCCCTATTCGAAGATCGCCGTGCTGCACGGGCGCGACGTGCTTGCCACGACGGTCTCCCAGCGTTGCGTGCGATGGCGAGTGGAGGGCGACCGCTGCCAGTTCTGCGCGATCGAGAACTCGCTCGCAGACGAATCGACGATCACGCTGAAGACACCCGGTCAACTGGCGGAGGTGTCCGCGGCGGCGGCGCGCTTGGATGGCGTTCGCCACATCGTGCTGACCACCGGGACCTTCAACGAGCGAGACATGGGCGTGAGCTACCTGGCCCAGTGTGTCGCGGCGATTCGCGCCGCCGTGCCGGAGATGGGGGTTCAGGTCCAGTTCGAGCCACCGGAGAGCCTGGAAGACATGAGGCTTCTCGCCGACGCCGGCGCTTCGGCGGTCGGAATTCACCTGGAGAGCTTCGACCAGACCACCCGGGAGCGAATCATGCCCGGCAAGGCTCGGATCGGCATCGACCGCTACTTCGAGGCCTTCACGAAGGCGGTGGAGATCTTCGGACGCAACCAGGTCTCCTCCTACGTCATCGTCGGCTTCGGCGACTCCGAAGAGACGATCGTCGAGGGCTGCCGCCGATTGGCGAAGGTCGGCGTCTACCCGTTCGTCGTTCCCCTTCGACCGCTGATCGGGACGCCGCTTGCCGGTGTCGAGGCGCCCGCACCCGAGCTCATGCAACGGATCTATCGCCAGGTCGCCGAGATCAATCGGGAGCACGGTT
>CALZKB010000107.1 GCA_945787575.1 Thermoanaerobaculia bacterium
ACCTAAAGAGCGTGGCCGAGCGCTACCGACCCGATCTGATCCATGTTTGGGGCACGGAGTTCTTCTTCGGCTTGGTGGCCGACTCGGTCGAGATACCGGTGCTGTTCGAGCTCCAGGGACCGCGCACTCCCAACACCGCAGCCTACCTCTCGGGGCTGAGCAAGTCCGATCTTCTGCGCCACGGGAGCCCCAAGCGTCTCCTCAACGGTCGCAGCCTGTTGCATCGCTACTATCGCTACCGGCGTAGCGCAGGGAGGGAGCGGCGAATGCTCGCGTCGGCACGCTTCCTCTCCGGCCGCACCGAGTGGGACCGCACCGTCGGCGCCGTGCTGGCCCCCCGGGCCCGCTACTTCCACTGCGACCGCGTTCTGCGTCCCCCCTTCTACGGCGCACAGAGGCAGCCGCTTCCGAGTGACGGACCTCTCCAGATAGTCAGCACTCTGCGCGGTAACGCTTACAAGGGCTTCGAAACAGTGGCCCTGTGCACCGAGATCCTCCGCCGGCTTCTGCCCGACGAACCGCGTTGGGCGATCCTGGGAGCGCGGCCTGAAGAGGAGATCCATCGCATCGTAGAGCGGAAGCTCGGCATCTCATTCGCCGGTCTCGGAGTCGAGTTCGCCGGCCCGCAGTCGGCCGCTGATCTAGCCGCGCGGTTGACTGGCGCTCATCTCTTCGTCCACCCATCCCGGGCCGACAACAGCCCCAACGGGGTCTGCGAAGCGATGCTGGTGGGGCTTCCGGTGGTCACTACGAACGTCGGGGGAATCCCGTCCCTCGTGACTGACGAGCACGACGGACTGTTGGTGCCGCCCGGTGATCCGTGGGCGATGGCGGCCGCCATCTGCCGACTCGCCCGAGAACCCCAGCTCGCGGCCCGCCTCGGCGCCGCAGCCCGTTCCACCGCCACACGCCGCCACGACCCCGCAACCATCGTAGACACTATCCTGTCGATCTACCGCGAGATCCTGGCCGTCGGATCAGCGGCGAAGGCAAGCTAGGCCATGTGCGGCATCGTCGGTATCTTCCGCTTCGAACGGGACCGGCCGATCGACCCAATCATGCTCGACCGCATGACCGAAGCACTCGCCCACCGCGGGCCCGACGGCCGAGGAACCCATATCGAAGGGCCCATCGGGCTTGGGCATCGTCGGCTGTCTATCATCGACCTTTCGCCCGAGGCCGCCCAGCCCATGGCCAACGAAGACGGATCCGTCCTGGTGGTGTTCAACGGCGAGATCTACAACTTCCGCGACCTCCGTCATGAGCTGCAGGACAAGGGGCACGTCTTTCGCTCCCAGACCGACTCCGAGGTGCTCGTTCACCTTTACGAGGAACAGGGCACGACGATGGTGGACCGGCTTCGCGGCATGTTCGCCTTCGCCCTCTGGGATGCTCGTCGAATGAAGTTGCTGCTGGCGCGCGATCGGTTCGGGCAAAAGCCACTGTACTACCAAGCTACCCCGACCGCACTGCGTTTTGCGTCCGAGATCAAGGGCATCTTGCAGGACCCGGACGTCGAACGGGAGCCCGACCTCGAGGCACTCGACCAATACCTGACCTACGGCTACGTGCCGGCCCCACGGACCGCCTTCGCTGGCGTTCACAAGCTACTCCCTGGGCACACTCTCGAGGTCGAAGCGGACGGACGACTTCAGCTGAGTCGCTACTGGCGACTGCGGATGGCTCCGAAGCACTGGAGCGCCGCGACTCCCGAAGTGCGGGCTCGAGCCGAGTCGCGAGTGCTCGAGCTCATCGACGAGGCGACCCGGCTGCGCCTCCTCGCCGACGTTCCTCTCGGTGCTTTTCTCTCCGGCGGCATCGACTCGAGCGCGATCGTGGCCTCGATGAGAGCCGCAGCCGACACCGAAGGGCGCCCGAGGACCTTCTGCATCGGTTTCGACCAGAGGAGATTCGACGAAAGCGCCCACGCCCAGAGGGTAGCCGACCACGTCGGCACAGACCATCGAGCGCTCGAGCTTTCCGCCGACGCGGTCGCTCCTCTGGAACGGATCGCCTGGCACTATGGCGAACCTTTCGCCGACTCTTCCGCCCTGCCCACCTACGCCCTCTCCGGCCTCGCGCGGCGACATGTGACCGTGGCGCTGACCGGCGATGGCGGTGACGAGCTCTTCGGTGGCTACCGGCGCTACGTGGCAACCCAGCGCGAGGAGCGTATCCGCCACTCCTCCGCTCCTCTACGCGCCGTCGCACGCAGCCGACTGGCCATTGACCTGCTTCGGCTTGCCCGTCGCAAGGCGCTGGCCAAGGAACTGCGATACAACCGCCGGAACCTGGACCTGAGCGAGTCCGACCTCTACGTGAGCAGGGTGGAGACCATCGGCCCAGGTCTCAAAGCTGCGCTCTATTCCGGTGACTTCGCAAGGCAAGCCCGAGACTGGGACGCCCGCGATCTGGTGCGCCAGGCGATCGCCGACTCCGACGGTGAGACCCTTGCGGAGCGCTGCGTTCACGCTGACGTCACGACCTACCTGCCAGACGACATCCTGACCAAGATAGACGTAGCCAGCATGGCCCACGGCCTGGAATGCCGAGCACCACTCCTCGATCATGTCCTGGCCGAATACGTAGGAAGCTTGCCCTTTGCGCTCAAGATCCATCGTTGGCACCGCAAAGACATACTCAAGAACGCTGTCAAGAATCGCCTGCCACGCGAAACCCTCGAACGGCACAAGAAGGGCTTCAACGTCCCCCTCGCGACCTGGCTCAAGGGGAGCTTCGAGCCGCTGCTGCGCGAGACTCTCCTGTCCCGTCGCACTCACGAGCGCGGCTACTTCGATCCTCGGAGCGTCGAAGCGATGATTGACCAACACGCCAGCGGCCATGTTGATGCATGAGTTGTGGCACCGGTTGTGGATCGACTCACCGTAAGCAAGCGGGCCCTGCCAACCCTTGGCCGAGCTGCGGCACTCTCCAAGGCGCTGCTTGCGATCTACCGCCAGAATCCGAACCCAAGAGAGCAGTCAATGAGATATTGTCCCGCGGACCGCTTGACTCGGGCTGACCCTTCCCTGGCCCTCCACGCGGGCGAGTCGACGAGCGAACTTCTCGATGATCGCGAAGGCGACCCCGTAGTCGACATCCCCTTACGGAAGCGCCGATCTGAAACATGAACGTTGACTCCACGGAATTCGACCTCGAGATCCGGCCAACCAAAGGCTGGGTGTCCCTCGGGCTCCGGGACCTGTGGACCTTTAGAGAGCTGTTGTATTTCCTCGCCTGGCGCGACATCAAGGTGCGCTACAAGCAGACGGTCCTCGGCGCCGCCTGGGCCGTGCTGCAGCCGTTGCTGACAATGGTCGTCTTCAGCTTGTTCTTTGGACGACTCGCCGGAGTCCCTTCCGACGACATTCCATACCCGATCTTCAGCTACGCTGCTCTCGTCCCGTGGACCTTCTTTGCCAACGGCTTGACCCAGTCCGCCAACTCGATGGTGGGCAACGCCAACCTGATCCGGAAGATCTACTTTCCGAGACTAGTCCTGCCGATTGCCACCGTCGTCTCGGGAGTACTCGATGCAACCATCGCCTTCAGCGTCTTGCTCCTCATGATGGTTGGCTACGGCATCTTCCCCACCGCGAACGTCGTTTGGCTCCCTGCCCTGCTCCTCTTGGCCTTCGTCAGCGCACTCGGAGTCGGCTTCTGGCTGGCGGCGCTCAACGTTCAGTTCCGCGACGTCCGTTACACGGTCCCCTTTCTCACTCAACTCTGGATGTTCGCGACCCCGATTGCTTATCCCTCCAGCTTGCTGTCGGAGGAGTGGCGCCTCGTGTACGCTCTCAACCCCTTGGTCGGCGTGGTCGAGGGCTTTCGCTGGGCTCTCTTGGGAGTCGACACGGCTCCAGGGCCGATGGTTGCCGTCTCCAGCGCGGTTGCCCTCGCTCTGCTCGTCGGCGGTGCCCTGTATTTCCGGCGACTCGAGCGCACCTTCGCGGACGTGGTGTGATGACGCCTGGAGTGGCCATCAGCATCGACGGTCTAGGCAAACGCTACTTCATCGGAGTTCGGCGGGTACCCTACAGGACATTGAGGGAGTCCGTCGTCGCTTCCCTTGTCGCCCCTTTTCGACGAGCTCGATCACTGGTTTCGGGGCACGGTAGTGGTGCGGCCGACCTGCACAAGGAACTGTGGGCTCTCCGTAACATCTCGCTCGAGGTTCGCGAGGGCGAGTCGCTCGGCATCATCGGCCCCAACGGGGCAGGCAAGACGACCCTGCTCAAGATCCTCTCGCGGATCACGGAGCCGACAGAGGGAGTCGTGCGCCTGCGCGGGCGAGTGGGCTCGCTCCTCGAAGTCGGCACCGGGTTCCACCCCGAGCTGACCGGCAGGGAGAACATCTAACTCAACGGGGCAATCCTCGGGATGCGACGGGCGGATCTCGAACGGAGGTTCGATCGCATCGTCGACTTCGCGGAGATAGAGAAGTTCATCGACACTCCGGTCAAGTTCTACTCGAGCGGGATGTACGTGAGGCTCGCCTTCGCCGTCGCGGCGCACATGGAGCCGGAGATCCTAGTGGTGGACGAGGTGTTGGCCGTCGGGGACGCTGCCTTCCAGAAGAAGTGTCTGGGCAAGATGGGCGAGGTCGCTCGAGCTGGGCGGACTGTTCTCTTCGTCAGTCACAGCATGGTGGCCGTGCGGAACCTCTGCGACCGAGCGATCTGCCTGCGTGGTGGCGAGCTGGCCGACGAAGGACCCCCGGAGGACGTGATTCGCAACTACTTGAGAGTCCAGACCGAAGGGGGGCTGCGTCTGCGGGAGTGGGAGACGCCCGAAGAGGCGCCTGGTGATCAGGGACTCTTCTGGCGGCGATTCCGGGTGAGACCGAGTCACGGCGTCGCCGACGGCATGATTACGACGGCAGAGCCGATAGCTCTCGAGTTCGAGTACTGGAGCCTGCGAGAGGGATCGGCTGTCGGCATGAACTTCCACCTGTTCAACGAGCAGGGCGTCCTGCTATTCGAGGGCGGCACCACCGAGGAGATCCGATCCGGCGACATGATATTCCCGCGCGGGCTCTACAAGACCACCTGCCAGATTCCAGCGCAGCTGCTGAATGAAGGTACGCACCATCTTTCGGTCCAACTGGTGAAGAACAACCGCTTTGCGCACAAGATGGACCATGCGCTTTCTTTCGTTGTGCAGGACACGAGTCAGCGAGTAGGAAGTTGGCACGGGAAGACCGCCGGGGCGGTGCGACCCAAGCTCCGCTGGACGACACGAGTCATCGAGGGGCCGAGAGAATCAGCCGGGGAGGCGGCGACTCCCGAGGGGAACAGATGACCGACGTTGGCGACTGGCACGGAATAGACTTCCCCAAGATCACCGACCCCCGCGGGAATCTGACCTTCGTCGAGGGCAGCCGCCACATCCCCTTCGACATCAGACGGGTCTATTACCTCTACGATGTGCCGGGTGGCGCGGAACGCGGTGGCCACGCTCACAGGACGCTCGAGCAGGTCGTCATCGCCATGTCGGGGAGCTTCGACATGACCGTGGATGACGGAGAGAGGCGTGAGCGGATCCACCTCAATCGTTCCTACAAGGGTGTCTACATCGGCCCTTATGTGTGGCGGGAACTCGACAACTTTTCATCGGGTTCGGTTTGCATGGTGCTGGCGTCCGATTACTTCGACGAGGCCGACTACTTCAGGGACTACGCCGTATTCCGCGAAGCGGTAGAGCAACGCCGATGACCGTACCTTTCCTCGATGTTCGGGCGGGCTACCTAGAGCTTCGATCCGAGCTGGACGACGCTCTCCGCCGAACCATGGTCTCCGGTCGATACGTGCTGGGCGAGGAGCTCGAAGGCTTCGAGGAGGAGTTCGCGCGCTACTGCGGCGTCGATCACTGTATCGGCGTAGCCAGCGGGCTCGACGCTCTGATCTTGATTCTCCGGGCACTGCGAATCGGCCCAGGTGACGAAGTGGTGGTTCCCGCCAACACATTCGTCGCCACCTGGCTCGCCGTCTCTCACTCCGGAGCCCGGCCCGTACCGGTAGATTCCGACCCCGACAGCGGCAACCTGGATCCTGGGGGACTCGAGCAAGTACTGAGTGAGCGAACTCGCGCGATCATCCCGGTGCATCTGTACGGGCAGCCCGCAGACATGACCAGCATCAACCGAATCGCCCGCCGGCACGGGCTCAAGGTCATCGAAGACGCAGCCCAAGCTCACGGTGCTCTGTTCGGCGGGAAGCGTACCGGCAGTCTGGCCGACGCCGCCGCCTTCAGCTTCTACCCGAGCAAGAACTTGGGCGCGTTCGGCGATGCCGGGGCCATCGTCACGAATGACGCTCAGCTTGTCGAACGGGTTCGGCTGCTCAGGAACTATGGATCCGAAACGAAGTACTCGCACAGGATCAAGGGGTTCAATTCCAGGCTCGATCCACTTCAGGCAGCGCTACTCCGGGTGAAGCTGCGGCATCTGGACGAGTGGAACGCTCGCCGTCGAAAGGTCGCCGACGAATACCTCACGAGCCTCAAGGGCATCGCTGGCCTCGCCCTGCCCAACCCGCCGATGTCAGGGCAGCCGGTCTGGCATCTGTTCGTCGTTCGCTCCAGGAATCGAGAGCAGCTCCGGCAGTCTCTCGAGAACTCGGGGATCGAGACGCTCATCCACTATCCGGTACCACCGCATCGGAGCCCGGCCTACCAGGACTTTGCCATGAATGCCGGGCTCTTCCCGATCGCCGAGGAGCTCGCTCAGACTGTCCTGAGTCTGCCGATGGGTCCCCATCTCGACGCATCGCAGCAGGCGGACGTCGTGACCGCGGTGCGTCGGGCGCTGCGCTGAGCCTGGGAACCTCGCGGTCTCGCCTGCCGCATCGACGGCCACGGACGAATCCGCTCTGTCTACCGGAGTCGCTCTGGCGCGAGTCCCGTGGCTCTGAGCAGATACTCGGCGGCGAAGCGTCTGACCTTGGCGTCCTTCAAGAACGAAGGCCGGCGGCAGGCAGCCCTGAAGAACAGCCGCCGTGCCTCGCTGTAGGAACCCTTTCGGTGGTGGCGCCAGGCTGCCATCAGCGTTGGGAGAGACTTTCGTAGCCGCTCGACCCTGCGGTCGAGGACCGGGGGCCAACGTGCGGCAGTTCGCCCGCTGTCGACCCAGCCGATGTACTCCGTTGCCGACGCGGTGCTGGCCAAGTGTCGCACCCATAGGTCGAAGTACTCGGTCCCGCGACCTGCGGGCCCGGACCGCTCACAGACAGCCTCCAATGCCGATCTCGCCCGCGATTCATCACCCGCCGCAAACCAATGATACGACCGCTGAAGATCCAACAGGTTGAGTACGTCGACCGTGGCGATCGCTCCCCCAGTCTTGGGAGCGCGTTTTGCGGCTTCATCCAAGGCGACCGCACACTGCGCGGATGATCCCGCACGATCCAGCAGAGCGTTCAGGTTGGACTCGTGGATGCGATGACACGCAAGAGGCTCCCGAATGAAGACCACTGCCCGGTTCGACAGCAGCCGAAGCCACAGTTCCCAGTCACTTGAGGTCAGTTCCTCGGCAAAGGAGCCGACTGTCTCCAGAGCGGACCTCCTGAGCATGACCGTGGACGCTGGAATGCAGTTGGACAACGCGAGTCTCACAACCGGCGGACCTAGACGGTTGACATCCCCGCCGATGGCGCGCGTTCTCTCCGGACTCGAGTCCATTAGGAGCGCTCTGCCGTAGGCCATGCCAGCGTTTGAAGCTTTGGACAACTCCCTCAAACGGGTGGCGAGACTCCCGGGCATCAACAGGTCATCCGATCCCAGCCATGCGAGAAACTCCCCTCGGCACAAGCCGATCGCGCGGTTGGAGGTCCTGGACACACCGAGATTCCTCCCGCCTTCATGCTGACTCCACCGAATCCTCGAATCGCGACGTGCATACCGCTCCAGGATCTCGCGGCTATCGTCAGTCGAACCATCGTCGACAACGACCACTTCGAATCCGGGCCCTTCTTGACTGAGGACGCTCTCGAGCGTTTCGGGCAAGAACTGGGCGTGATTGTACGAGGCGATGAAGACGCTGATCACGGGCGTCGTCATGAGGCGATCGAGTGCACCACGAGCTAGGCCACCGCGGCACTCAATCGGGCGTTATCGTTCCGGATAGTGCCAATCGGTTGGGTCATCGGGTGAACAAGGCGAGGACGGCGACGGTCGCGAATCAGGGGGCATACCGCCAAGCCGCTACCCTACTGGCTTGAAGCGTCGGCGGAGCGACGTTCGGCGAGGAACTCATCATAGTCACGAATGTAGTCATCGGGATCGTATGGGTCGGACGCCAAAACCAGCAAGACGGCATTCTTGGTGTGCATGTACTGGATACCCCACACCATCGGTGGGAGGTAGAGCGCGGCCTCGGGCGAGTCGAGGCGAACTTCTTGGCGCCGGCTCCCGTCGTCCACCACGCACGCCATCGAGCCCCGTAGGCAGATCAACAGTCGCTCGCACTGTCGATGAGCGTGCTCGACACGGACTTCTTTGCTCGGCACGTCCACGACCACGAAGCAACGTTGGGGCGCGAACGGTAGGCCCGCCCCGAGCTCTCGTGCCAAGAGGTTTCCTCGCAGGTCCTTGATCATGGGTGCGGGGTAGAGCGAGACACCCCTTACCTTGATCTCGGGCTCTACGGTTGGCGGGGTAAGTGGCGGCTGCGCCGAGTCGGGATCGTTGGCATAGCGCACGATGCGCGCGGGGTTTCCGACCACCACCGCGCGGGGTGGCACCGAGCGGGTGACCACGGCCCCTGCGCCGACCATGGCCTGCTGACCGATGCTGATGCCGGGAAGTATGGTCGCGTTGGCGCCGATCGAGCAGCCGTTCTTCAGCAGGGTTTCAGGGTACTCGTCGAGGCGCTGTCTGCTGCGGGGGCTCGGATCGTTCGTAAACGTCACGTTCGGCCCGATAAAGACGTCGTCTTCGATCCGTACGCCGTCCCATAGCTGCACGCCGCACTTGACCGTCACCCGATCTCCGACGACAACGTCGTTCTCGATGAAAGTGTGATCGCAGATGTTGCAGTCGCTGCCGATCCGCGCGCCCGACAGGACATGAGCGAAAGCCCACACGCGAGTCCTGGGGCCGATTGCCTTGCTTTCCACCAGGGCTTTGGGATGCTCAAAATGCTCGGCGTCGCTCATGAATTCATCGAGTCTCCCGCAGGTTGAGACCGCACTCCCACCAAGTCGCTACGATATACCGAGGTCGCCCCGTGGTTGTACTGATGGCTGCCAGTGGTCAGAGGTGCGTGCCACCTGGGAGCCGCCCATCTTCCTAGGGACGGGCGAGAGGAGTAGGATCCGGCCGTACTCGAGTGGGCACAATCAGTACTGGCGCCACCTCCTGCTCACGACCAACGATCATGACCTACAAGTGGCCCAAGTCGAGCGGTTTCCGAAACTGCCTGGCTCTTGGTGCGCTGCCTACGGCCGCTGCCGTTGGAGCGGCCTTTGCCATTCTCGAGCTCGGGAGGCTGAGGCTCGGAGGACTCGCCTTGACGATTCAGGGCATCGCCTCTGTCGTCTTCGCATACTCGGCGCTGGCGGTATTGGTCGCGGCCCTCGTGGCTGGCTCTTGCTGCCTCTTGGGCCTGGCCGTGAACAGCGCGAGGGAGAAGTGGCGCTCACTGTCCCGCGGACTGCCCCTGGCCTCTGTCCTCTTCGTCTTTACGGCTACGCTGGTCAACGTCCGTCTACTCCCGAGCTTCACCAGTCCCACCAGCCTGGCCGCCGACCTGGCCCTCCTGCTCAGCAGCCTCCTGCTCGCCCGGGTTTGGTCGTCGCCTCGATCGCATCAGCTCAGGCAGCGACTATTCGTGGGTGGCATGGTGGTCGTGGTCGTGGCGGCAGGCGCCTGGATGTCGCACAGTCCGGCCCCGCGCCAGAGCATCAGTCGCGGTGGCGAACGACGGTCTCCCGACGTCGTCATCGTCCTCGTCGATACTCTGAGAGCCGATCATCTCGGTGCTTACGGCTACGGCGCCAAGACATCGCCTTTCCTCGACGAATTCGCTCGGCAGAGCCTGGTGTTCGATCATGCCTACAGCACCTCCAATTGGACTCGTCCCGCCGTCGCGTCGCTGTTCACGTCCACGATGCCTTCGCGCCACGGAGTCACTTTGCAGCACCATGCCGCAGCTCCGGAGTTCAGGCTCCTCGCCGAGCCGTTCAGCGAGAACGGCTACTCGGTCGGGTTCTTCACTTCCGGAGGCAACGTTACGCCCGCCGACGGCTACGCGCGGGGCGTCGACTACTTCTACGCGGCTCGGCATCGCGACATCTTCGAGTTGACCGCAATCGGGCGTCAGTGGATCCGCCCGGTGATCCAGCAGATACAGCGTCGACTCCGGGCGGAGGAGGACGGCTCCATCCCTCTCGGTCAGATCGATCCCGGCGACCTGGTGGAGCGCGCTCTGAGCTGGGTGAATCGCCAACCCGAGAACCGCCCCGTGTTTCTGTATGTGCACCTTCTCGGTCCGCACTCCCCATACGCCCCGCCCACCCCCTTCGGCCTCGAGTTTTCCGACCGCCCACCGCTCGAGAACCTCACGAGCCCCCCTCGACCCTGGGTCGGCGCCGATGCACTCTCCCCGGCCGACCGGCGACAGATGGTGGCCCAGTACGACGGCGAGATCCTCTGGCACGATCAGGAGCTGGCCAAACTCGTGCGTGGCTTGCGAGCGGCCAGCCGTCTGGAGACCAGTATCGTAGTGATCACCTCGGACCACGGTGAGGCTTTTGGGGAGCACGGCACCTGGGGACACAACGCGGCGCTGTTTGACGAGCTGACTCGCATCCCCCTCCTGCTCTGGGCCAGCGACGACTGGTTCGAAGCAGGCCGCCTGCGAACCGTGGTGAGTCTGATCGACCTCGCCCCGACCTTGCTCGAGACCGCGGGTATCGAGCCCGAACCGACGTTCGACGGCAGCTCTATCCTCTCGTGGATCCGCCGGGAGAACGAAGAGAGCCGATTCGTCTTCTTCGAGAACCCCGAGAATGACGAATTCGGGGTACGCACCGAGCTCTGGAGCTACTTCGAAGGCGCGATGGCGAGTGGCCGCGGGAGATGGCTCTATCGAGCCGACGACGAAGCCCAGGGCGAGAACCTTGCCGGACGGTTCCCGGACGTCGTCGCCCAACTTCGGCAGCTGGCACTAGACCGCCGCCTCTCCGACGAAGAGCGCGCGATCGAGAGTCGCGAGCTCGAGCTCGAGCCCGGACGGATAGAACAACTCAAGGCGCTCGGGTATCTCCAGTAAAGACCCCGCCAGCCTGTAGCAGGGCGGCGGCGCAAGAGCGCGGAGAGCCGACAGTCTGCAACAATACAGCGACAATTCAAGCCGCCTGGCAGGAGGTCTTTGTCTGAATCAAATCGGCTATTTCCACGGCATCGACCCCGCGGCCTGCCTGGTCTGCGACGGAGAGATCGTGGCATTCGTGGAAGAGGAGCGGCTGCTCCGATTCAAGCATGCCAACGGGATGTTCCCGATACGGGCGATCGATCAGTGCCTCAAGATCGGTGGCCTGGAGCTCGGCGACATCGGTCGTTTCGTCTACGGCTGGGACGGAGATCGCTATGCGGACGCGGGTCCGGACGGTATGGAGGCATTCTACCGTCGGCTCAACGAGATGCACCCACCCAACGTGTCGACGACCGCCTGGCAGCGGCGCAATCTCTCCTGGTTCCGGACCGACAGCCTCGAGCGGCGGCTGCACGATCAACTCGTCCGCTTCTTTGGCGTCGGTCGTGGCGAGCTGCCGCCGCTGGTGTGCTTCCCACACCACGAGACACACGCCGCCGCTTCGTTTTTCTTGTCGCCGTTCGAAGAGGCCCTGGTCCTGATCGTCGACGGGTCCGGCGACAGCGACTGCACATCCGTCTGGCACGGCAGCGGCTCGGCGTTGGAGCCGCTGCTCCGCCTCGAGCTCCCCCATTCGCTCGGCTGGTTCTACGCGGCCATGACGGAGTATCTGGGCTTCGCGGCCTACGACGGCGAGTACAAGGTGATGGGGCTGGCCGCCTTCGGCAGAGAGAACCGAGAAGTTCGCGGACGCCTCTCGGAAGTCGTCCAGCCGGGGCCACGTGGCTTCGACTACATCGTCGACCCGCGTTTCATCCACTCAGGGGACCACAGCTACTCCAATCGCTTCACCGACGAGCTGGTCGAGCACCTCGGAATTGCACCCCGCCTCGGAGAGCGGCCTCTGGAGGCGATTCACGAGGACGTCGCGTTCGAAACTCAGCGGCTGCTCGAAGAGACGACACTGCGCCTGCTGGCCCACTACCGCCGCGAGACCGGAATCGATCACCTCGTCATCGGCGGCGGCGTCGGGCTGAACGTCAAGATGAACAGCCGCTTCCACCGCGCGGACCTGTTCAAAGGGGTGGAAGCGTTCCCGATTCCGAGCGACTCCGGCCTCGGCATCGGCGCCGCCGTCGGCCTTCACGTCAAAGAGACCGGGCGACGGCCGCGACCGCTTGGTCACGTCTATTGGGGACCGTCGTACACCGACGACGAGATCGAGATCCAGTTGGGTTCCTGCGGGCTCTCGTATCGCAAGTGCGCGGACATCGCCGGCGAGACCGCCGAACTGCTCGCTGACGGCAAGGTCGTCGGCTGGTTCCAGGGCGCCATGGAAGGCGGGCCGAGGGCGTTGGGAGGTCGGTCGATCCTGGCGGATCCGCGCTCGGTCGACAGCCGCGACCGAGTCAACTCCGCGATCAAGTTTCGCGAGTACTGGCGACCTTTCTGTCCGAGCCTCACCGAGGAGGACGCGGCGCGCTTTCTCGAGAAACCGCAGCCGAGCCCCTATATGATCCTGGCGTTCGAGGCGACCACAGAATCGAAGACGACGGTTCCCGGCGTCGTTCACATCGATCATACGATGCGGGTGCAAACGGTCGATCCGTTCTCGAACCCACGTTTCCACCGGCTGCTCAAGGCGTTCGAAGCGCGAGCCGGGGTTCCAGTGCTGCTCAATACGTCCTTCAACATCAAGGGTGAAGCGATCGTCTGCTCGCCGCGCGACGCACTGCGGACGTTTTGGAGCACAGGTCTGGATGCCCTCGCGATCGGCTCCTTCCTGATCGAGAAGCCGCAAGCTCCGCAGGCGACACGACCTGAAGAGGTGATCCGTTGATGAGAGTGCTGATCGTGGCGCCGCACGCCGACGACGAGACGCTCGGCATGGGAGGAACCATTGCGCGGCTCGTCGACGAGGGTCACGACGTGACCGTGGCGATTCTGACCGGACACGGCGAGGATGAGCCACATCCGCTGTGGCCTCGGAGTCTCTGGGAGGAGGTCCGCTCCGAGGCGCGCAAGGCAATCGGTGTTCTCGGCGTGGAGCGGTTGCTGTTCGAGGAGATTCCAGCAGCCAGGGTCGCCGACCAGCCGGTGTGGAAGCTCAACGACGTCACCAGCAGAGTCGTCGGCGAGTGCGAGCCCGAGGCGCTCTACGTTCCGTTTCCATTCGACCTGCACAAGGACCATCGAGAGCTATTTCATTCGTTCTCGGTCACCTGGCGGCCGTCGAGCGTCGTCGGTCGAGCGATCCGCGAAGTCCACTGCTACGAGGTCCAATCGGAGACCCATTGGAACATCCCCGGCGTCGAACCCGGCTTTTTGCCCAATCACTGGGTGGATATCAGTGGCACGCTCGATCGCAAGCTCGAGGCCGCCGCCTGCTACGAAAGCCAGATGAGACCGTTTCCCGACGCCCGCTCCGCCGAGGCTCTCGTCGCGCTGGCCCGGTGGCGCGGCGCGCAGGTAGGAGTCGAAGCAGCCGAGGCCTTCGTCACCGTTCGCCTGCTTCGTTAGCAGCGCGTGATGATGCAGCATGAAAACGGCCAGCGCCCTTGCCCGAGCCAGCCGCTGCAGAACCGCTAAACGGGACGCTCACCCCGAGGACTGACGGGTACGCCTCGACCTCGGCCGGCGCCAACACCGCGGCCCAAGGGAGCTATGCCTATTGCACCGAGCGCGCTAGGGTGTGCGGCACCTCGAGATCAGGGATCGCTGTCTGAATCAGAATCGCCGTCGCTGTCTGAATCAGAATCGCCGTCGCTGTCCGAATCAGAATCGCCGTCGCTGTCCGAGTCAGAATCGCCGTCGCTGTCCGAATCAGAATCGCCGTCGCTGTCCGAATCAGAATCGCCGTCGCTATCCGAGTCAGAATCGCCGTCGCTGTCCGAATCAGAATCGCCGTCGCTGTCCGAATCAGAATCGCCGTCGCTATCTGAGTCAGAGTCGCCGTCGCTGTCTGAGTCAGAGTCGCTATCGCTGTCTGAATCGGAATCGCCGTCGCAATCGGAATCAGAGTCGCTATCGCTATCCGACCCACTGTCGCAGCACGACGTGTTGTTGTAGGCGTCCAGTGCGTCCTTCAGTGCTTCTGCTTCGCGTTTGGCGTCTCCCTTGGGGTTGCTCCCGGGTGGGTGTAGCACCAAGAAGGCGTCGCTGGCGGCGACGGTCGGGAGGATCCACGGGTCGGAGCCGGAGGCGAGATTGAGCTTGGTCGCGACCAGTTGGCGCGCCAGCTTCGTCGACATGTCGGGGCCCCCATACTCCAAGAAGCCGAGCAGCTCCGACTCGCCGTAGATCACGCCGCCGATCGAAAGCTCGGAGACCGGCCAGTTCTCGAGATGGTTCTTCCAGTACCCGGGCGATCGCGGACAGAAATCCCTGTCGCCCCCCTCCACCGGCACATCGTTCGTCGCGGTCACCGGGTCGGTCTCGTTGCTGTCGGCCGTCGACTCGTTGTGGATGTTGCCCAGCAGCACGTCGGCTGGGGTCACCACGTAGGTCGCCGTGCAGGTGAGGGACTCGCCCAGGGCCAACGTCGCCGGCTGCGCCGGGGTGCAGTCGAGGCCGCTCAGCCCCGGAAGCGGATCGACGATGGTCACGTTGGTCAACGTCACATCGCCGTCGTTGGTGGCTACGAACCCGTAAGTCAGCGTATCGCCCAGACTCACCGTCCCCGAGCCGTCCTCGTCGGCGTTACCCTGCAACGACTTGGTGTGCGACATCGACACGACGACGGGGAGCGGCACCGTCTCCATGTCGTCGTCGGCTACCGGTTCGCCGTTCGGATCCTCACCCGTCGCCGTCGCCGTGTTGTCCTTCTCACCGGCGTCGATGTCCGCCTGGACCAGGGTGTAGGTCCCGGTGCAGCTCACC
>CALZKB010000108.1 GCA_945787575.1 Thermoanaerobaculia bacterium
CGCACGCGGTCCTCGATCAGCCGATCGACGACCTCCCGAGGACGGAGGCTCTGGGCCTCGAGGTTGTCGTCCACCACGACGATTCGTCCACCCGAGGGGTCGCACTCCAAGAACCGATACAAGCTCTCTCTCGCGTCGAGCTCGAGCAGCAAGACCCGCTCACCGGCCCGCGCTCGCGCTCTGGCGAGAGCGCAACTTACCAGGGTCTTGCCGACGCCGCCCTTGCCCGTCACGACAACGAGCGGCGGCACTTTCTTCAGGACCCGAGCCATCAACAGAATGCTAATCGACGGCATGACCCTGAGGAAGAAGCGGTCATCGGCCTTGACTTCGAGTCTCCGTTCCCCACGGTGCAGCCATCGTCCCGGTAAACCTGTCAGATCTTGATCAGGTAGGGCGTTCGCGCCGAACTAGAAGCTCGCGCGGCTGAAGATGAACTCGATCTCCTCCAACTCGCCGCCCGACTGTTGGACTGCTACATAAGCTCTGAGCTCGGTGTCGCTCGTGCGGCGATAAGTCGCGCCGCTGAAATAGACCTCGCGGTCGCGCAGCTCGACCAGGGGAAAGGAGACGTAGTCGAGAGCCTCGATCGTGGCGCGCGGGCGCGCTGCAGCGTCGTCGAGCTCGAGGGTGTTCGCCGTGTTCCGACCCTGCGCCAGCGCCGGAGCGAGGCCGGCCGAAAAGCCTGCCAGCGCCAGAGCAAGCACTCCCGCCAGTCGGCGCTGCACAGGCGCCGGAGGCGGGGTCCACATCAGCCTTGCTCCGACAGATCGCGGTAGAGCATCAGCTTGTTGCCATCGAGATCGTAGAACGTGGCCAAGCTCACCATCCCCGGATAGACGACGGTCTCGCCGTCGAAGGACACGCCGCGGGACTCGAGCGCAATGCGCGCGCCTTCGATGTCCGCGACACCGAAGGTGAGAGTTGCACCGCCCTTCACCGCCGGACTCTCGACCTGTGACAGCCCGACGTTCACTCGCGCGATCGGAGATTCGAGCTCGCACCAACCGAGTTCATCTACTCGATAAACAAGCGAGAAACCAAGGGTCTCCTCGTACCAGGTGGCCGCCTTGTCGAGGTCTTTGCATTCCATGGCACAGGTCAGGCCTCCGTCGAAACCAAGATCGTTCCTCATCGTCTTCCTCCTTGTCTCTGCGTCAAGAGTGACTGGACGACTGAAACTATACTTACTATACTTTCAGGTCAAGGCCATGGCGAGACCGAAACCAGCCACCTCTCGTCTGTCCCGGTTCTTCCACTACCGGTGGTGTGTCCCCGCCCTTGCGGCATTCGACGCTCTTGGCGGCCACGCGAAGTTCGTGACTCTGCAACGGCGGCTCGATGTGAATCGAGGCTCGCTCCAGCGAACCCTCGGTGCCCTCGTCGAAGCGGGCTTGGTGTCGCGTAACACGGGGTACGGTCATCCGCTGAGACCCGAGTATCTATTGACGCTTTCCGGCCGCACCGCCGCCTCGCTCTGCGCCGTGCTGGTCGCGCAGCTCGAGCAGCTCGGAGTGGTCGACCTCGCGCTCAGGAAGTGGTCGTTGCCGGTCGCCCGCGCCGTCGCGAGAAGCGGCGGACGCTTCAATCGGCTCCGCACCGAGCTCGGCACCGTGACGCCACGCGCCTTGGCGCAGGCTCTCAGGGACCTACAGGAAGCGGGTCTGATCGAGCGACAGCTGGTCGATGATTCGCCTCCCAGGGCTGACTACCACCTCACCGATGACGGCCGCCGCGTGGCCGATCTCACGTCGGCACTGGCCCTCGTGACATGAACAGGACGACTGGAGCGCCAACCGGCGGCACGTCTCAAGCCGCCCAACCGGGTGCTTCGATACGAACGTGCCCCACGACGCTCTGGCCCTGTCTTCAATAGCGCAAAGTCAGGTTTGACGTCGACACTCGGTCGGATCCTCGGCATGATGTGCACGTTGGCGACGCCACTCTAGGCAGTGCAGCCGGGCCCGGCCGGCCGATCGAGGAGGGAGGGTGTCGCCAGGCTCCGGTCCGGGCCTACGGCACCGTGACGGACCAGGCCGAGGTGTCCCCCGAATCGAAGCCGTCGGCGAAGATCGCGATCGCAGCGTAGCGCTGGCCCTGGATGCTCTGGAGACTCGAGTCGCTGCCGCTCGAGCCGTCGCTCCCCATGTGACGACGAAGTCGGATCGCCCCGGAGCGGGCTACGACCCGGAGACCGACTCCTGGACGCCGACGACCATGGCCGGGGCGCCGACCGCGCGCACGACACAGGGCGTCTGGACCGGCACCGAGATGATCGTCTGGGGCGGCTTCACACAGTCAGGAGCGCTCGCCGCTAGCGCGTCGGCGCGAGCCTGCCGGGACTGGCCGGGCCGGCTGCCTCGTGGATCCAGCCTTCCCGATGCCACGCCAACCTCGGTGATCAAAGAGAGCGGCGGACGCAGTGCTCGCGAACTCTGACGGGCAACGAACCGTGAGCATCGCGGCGGGTTCCTGAGCTCCTCCCATCGCGAGGCCGCATGAGCTGTCGGTCCATGCATCCTACGGGGTAGCAGGTCACGCCCCCCGACCACCGAGCTCAATGCGTGGGCCTCAGGGAACCGTCGAGCTCCAAGCCGAAGTGTCGCCCGACTCGAAGCCGTCCCCGAAGATGGTGAAACCTGTCGCCTCGAAGCCCGCCGCGTAGACATCGACCGAGTTGGGGTCACCGCCGATCTCGTCGCGGTTGTCCGTATAGACAGAGATCAGGTTGCTGCCGACCGCGTCGAGGCCGTTGTAGTCACCCCACTCGAAGCCGTCGTTGATGTTCGGCGACTGCTCGGCGGTCACCCGCTCCGGGGGACCCCACGTCGCGCCTCCATCGGTCGACACGGTGCGGTAGATGTCCACCTGGTTGCGGTCGGGAAGATCGCGGCGGGTGTCGTAGAAGATCAAGTGGACCGAGCCGTCCGCAGCGACGCTCAACCACTGATGGAAGCGGTCGACCGTGTCCTCGTCCGCAGTCTCGTGCGGCGTCGTGACGGTCCAACTGGTGCCACCGTTCGTCGAATAGGCGAACTGGATGCGGGCGTGGTTGTTGTTCGGGTTGCCCGACTCCGGCGCCGTGGCGTCCGTCCATGCGGCGTAGATTCTGCCGTCGAACGGGCCGCCGGTACGGTCGGCATCCGCCGACACATAGATGAACACGCGGCGACTCTCCATGACCGGGATTGCGAAATCAAAACCGTCCATGGTGTCGGCCACCTCGACGCTCGCGGCGAAGCTGGCACCCCCGTCAGTCGACTTACGCATGAAGATCTTCTTGGCGGAGAAGGCGGGCCAGAAGTAGTAGACGTTGCCGCCCGCGTCGGTCGTGATGTCGCTGCCGATGCCGTTCTGCCCTCCGACCGAGAGGGTGATCGGCGTGCTCCAGCTGAGGCCCAGGTCGGTTGAGCGTGAGAAGTGCAGGACGTTGTTCTCGTGCCAGGTGTGGTAGAGGTTGTCGAGATGCGGCGAGCCGGGATGCAGATCGACGTGCAGGTACTGCTTGTCGACGAAACCGCCACCGTCGTCGACCTGAATCGGTCCGATCCACGACTGTCCGTTGTTCGTGCTCCGGTAAAAGAAGAGCTCGGGGAGCTGGAGGGTCGAAGTGTAGGCGATGCTGCCATCCGACGACCAGCCCACGGTCGGGTCGCAGCAGCTCCCCGACAGCGCCGGCGCCTGCGTCCAGGTCTCGCCGCCGTCACTCGAGAAGTGCATCCGCTGACCGCCGCCCGGACCGTTGGTGCCGGCGATCACGAGGTTGGCGTCGACCGGGTTGATCGCGATGGCGCTCTCGGCGGCACCATTCGGCGAAGTGACGCGGCTCTCACCCTCCAAGAACTCGGCGAAGCTCTCGTCATCCCAACTGGGAGCGTCGAGATCAACGGTCCAGCGCCCCGCCTCGCGTCGAGCGGTACGGTAGTAGCGGCCCTCCACCAGGTAGCCGGTATATGCGTTTAAGAAGCCTGGGAGCCCCGATCGCGGGTACATGACCGGCCCACTCGTGGGGAAGTCGAACTGCTTGCGCAGCTCGACGCGGTAGAAGGCGGGAATCGCCTCCGACTGAGCGAACTCGTCGGCCGCGCTACCGAGTACCGACAGGTCTTCGAGACTCAGATCGTAGTTCCGATCATCCCAAGGACCGAACTGTACGAGCGAACGGTAGTCGACGCGGGAGTCTCTCCCCTTCGAGAGTTCGACCGACTGTGCCGAGGCACCGATAGCCAGCAGCCCAAGGGTCGAGACCATGATCAGTGGATTCCTGGTGGATCTCATTCGTGCGCCCTCCTGTGAGCTCTGGAGTCTGGACTGTTGTTCTCCGGCCGGCATCCTCGTTCGGCAGCCGCTTAGTCGACAACCGTCAACAGCGGCGCGATGACGAGCGCCACGACGGTCATCAACTTGATGAGGATGTTGATGCTCGGACCGGCGGTGTCCTTGAAAGGATCACCGACCGTGTCACCGACGACCGCAGCCTTGTGGGCATCGGAGCCCTTGCCGCCGTGTGCGCCACCCTCGATGTATTTCTTGGCGTTGTCCCAGGCGCCGCCGGCGTTGGCCATGAAGATCGCCATCATGACTCCCGATGCGGTCACCCCGGCGAGCACCCCGCCGAGCGCCGCCGTGTCGTAGAAACCGACGGCGACCGGCACGACCACCGCCAGCAGACCGGGCATCACCATCTCCCTGATCGCCGCCTTGGTCGAGATGTCGACGCACTTGGCGAAGTCGGCCGTCGCCTCGCCTTCCATGAGACCGGGGATCGAATTGAACTGGCGCCGGACCTCTTCGATCATCTCGAAGGCGGCGCGGCCGACCGCCCTCATCGCCATCGACGAGAACAGGAACGGCAACATGGCACCGACAAAGAGGCCGCCCATGACTTTGGGATTGGCGACGTCGATCGCCTCGAGTCCGACCGTCGTTCGGAACGCCGCAAACAGCGCGAGCGCGGTCAGCGCGGCCGAGCCGATGGCGAAGCCCTTGCCGATCGCCGCCGTGGTGTTACCGACGGCATCGAGCTTGTCGGTGCGGGCGCGAACTTCCGAACCGAGCGCCGCCATCTCGGCGATGCCACCCGCGTTGTCCGCGACCGGCCCGTAGGCGTCGACCGCCAGCTGGATTCCGGTCGTCGACAGCATGCCGAGCGCCGCAATGGCGATGCCGTAGAGGCCGGCCTGTTGGTAGGCGACGAGAATCGCCGCGACCAGCACGAGGGTCGGCAGCGCCGTCGACCTCATGCCGACCGCGAGGCCGGCGATGATGTTGGTCGCCGCGCCGGTCAAGCTGTCCTTGGCGATGCCCTGAGCGGGGCTCTTGGCCTCCGACGTGTAGTACTCGGTGATCTTGCCGATCAAGACACCGCCGGCGAGGCCGGCGACGGTCGCCAGGAAGACGCCGGTGGCGCCGAACTCGGTGTCGCCGAGCCGGTACGTCCCCTCGAGCAGGCCGCGTGACAGCAGCCAGATCATCCCGAGCATGACGATCGCCGCCCCGAAGGTACCGCGGTCGAGCGCGTGGGCGGGGTTTCCGCCCTCCTTCGTGCGAACGAGAAAGGTCCCGCCCAGCGACACGAGGATCCCGACTCCGGCAATCATCAGCGGCAGGACGACGAGCATCGGCGTAAAGCTGTCACCGTTGGCGTGGGTCGCGTTGACGCCGAGCACCAACGCTCCGACGATCGAGCCGACGTAGGACTCGAACAGGTCGGCGCCCATACCCGCGACATCGCCGACGTTGTCACCCACGTTGTCGGCGATGACCGCGGGGTTGCGCGGGTCATCTTCGGGGATGCCAGCCTCGACCTTGCCGACGAGGTCGGCGCCGACGTCGGCGGCTTTGGTGTATATGCCGCCGCCGACGCGGGCGAAGAGCGCGATCGAGCTGGCACCGAAGGAGAAGCCGGTGAGCACGGTGACGACCCTGAGCATGTCGAACTGGGAGTCCCCGCTCTGGAACATGCTCGAGTAGAGCAGGAAGAGCAGCGATAGCCCCAGTACGCCGAGCCCGACGACGCTGAAGCCCATCACGGCGCCGCCCGAGAAAGCGACCCGCAGCGCATTGTTGAGGCTCGAGCGCGCCGCGGCAGCGGTGCGAACGTTGGCGGCCGTGGCGATTCGCATGCCAAAGAAGCCGGCCAAGCCGGAGCAAGCTGCTCCGGCGATCACCGAAAGACCGACGAGCGCGGAGCTCCCCTCTTTGCCCGCGTTGGCCCAGGCCAGGAGGCCCGCTACCACGAGAACGAAGATCGCGAGTACTCGGTACTCGCGCCCGAGGAACGCCATGGCGCCCTCGCGGATGTGCGCGGCGATCGTCTGCATCTGCTCGTTTCCGGCGTCCTGCCCGCTGATCCATCGGCTTCGCAGCCAGCCGAAAACGAGCGCCAGAACACCACATATCGGCACCAGGTACAACAATGTCTGTGTCTCCACTCTCGATCCCTCCAGGTTCTAAACGGCTAGCCGTTGAAGCGGTTCATCACTTGCTGGGGCTCTTCCTCCAGCCAGGCCTCGCAAGCGTCGGCCGCCCGTAGTATCAGACTCTCTGCGTCGTGCCGCTCCTCGACTTCGAACGGCTCCAGGACGTAGTCGACGAGATCCTCTCCCTCGGGAGCTCCGTCCAGCCTACCGACGCCGAGGCGCAGGCGCGGAATCCCTTCCGTGCGCACGTTGTTGATCACCGATTCCATGCCGCGATGACCTCCAGGACTGCCCGCAGTTCGCAACCGGAGACGCCCCAGGGGCAGATGCACATCGTCATAGATCACCAAGCAGTTCTCAGCCGCCACTCCGTAGCGTTCGCTCAAGCAACGCACCGCGAAGCCGCTCCGGTTCATGTAGGTCTGCGGCTTCGCCAGGATCGGATCGCCGAGGGCGATCAACGAGTTGCATTCCACCCGGTCGGGCGCGCTCCCGCGACGTCGCGCCACCTCGTCGATGACCCGAAACCCGACATTGTGGCGAGTCCCTTCGTAGCGATGGCCCGGATTACCGAGACCGACGAGGAGGCGCGTAGGAGTTTCCTCAGCCGTCTTCCTCGTCCTCTTCCTTGTCGCGACCACCGATGAGCTCGGGCTCGGTGGGCAGCTCCTCGATGAGGCCTTCGCCTTCCTCGGCCGCTGCGTCCGCTTCCTCGAGCTCCTCCGCCACCCGGCTGTGCGCAACCGCCGCGAGCACTCGGCTCTCGTCGGTCAACATCTCCACGCCCTTGGGGAGCTCGACGTCCTTGGCCTCGATGTGATCGCCGATCTTCAAGGCCGTGATGTCGACCACGAACTCCGTCGGTATGTCGCCCGGCAGGCACTCGATCTCGACCTCACGAGTCACGAAATCGAGCATCCCGCCCTCGTTCTTGACGCCGTCGGGCGTTCCTTCGAGGTGGACGCCGACCATGACCTTGACCTTCTCGTCCATCAACACGCGCTGGAAATCGATGTGCTCGATCGTCCGCAAGACCGGGTTGATCTGGAGGTCACGGATCATCGCGTGACGGCTCTTGGCGCTGTCTCCTAGCTTGAGCAGGAAGACCGCGTTCTCGCCGCCGACCTCCTTGAGGAACTCACGCATGGTCTTCTCGTGAACCGTGATCGGCACCGCCTCCCGGCCGGCTCCGTAAACCACGGCCGGAATCGAGCCCGACGCTCGAAGCCTGCGGTTGGAATTCTTACCAGTCTCCTCGCGCGGTTCGACGACTACTGTGATATCGCTCATGACGACTCCTCTAAACGAACAGTGAGCTCACCGAGCTGTCCTCGTGGATGCGCTGGATCGCGTCGCCGAGCAGCGGCGCCACCGACAGCGGAACGAGCTTCGAGCATCTGGTGAGCTTTTCCTCCAATGGAGTGGTGTTGGTGACCAGAACCGCCTCGACGCTCGATTCGTCGAGCCTCTCGAGCGCCGTTCCGGACAGGATGGCGTGGATGCCGGCCGCGAGGACTCGCTCGCCGCCTTTGGCGCGCAGGGCTTCGACCGTATGGACGAGCGTCCCCGCAGTGTCGATGATGTCATCAATGATGAGGAGATTCTTGCCTTCGGCGTCGCCGACGACGTTCATGACCTCGGCTTCGTTCGGAGCTGTGCGTCGTTTGTCTACGATCGCGATCCCGACCCCCAGGCGCTTGGCGATGGCCCGTGCCCTGGCGACGCCCCCGGCGTCGGGCGAAACGATGACGAGATCGGGGATGTCGAGCTCGTGGATGGCGTCCAGCAGGACCGGGGCGGCAAAGAGGTGATCCACCGGGATGTCGAAGTAACCCTGGATCTGGCCGGCGTGCAGGTCCATCGTGAGGATGCGGTCGGCGCCCGCTTCCGAGAGCAGGTTGGCCACGAGCTTGGCGGTGATGGCGACTCTCGGCTGGTCCTTCTTGTCTTGCCGCGAATAGCCGTAGTAGGGGATCACGGCGGTGGTCCGGGCTGCCGAAGAACGGCGGAATGCGTCGAGGAGAATGAGGAGCTCTACGAGATTCTCGTTGACCGGATGAGTGATCGGCTGTACCAGGAACACGTCTCGGCCGCGGACGTTCTCCTCGATCTTGCAGAAGATCTCCCCATCGAGGAAGTTCTGGGCGTGGAGCCTCCCGACCTCGATCCCGAGGCCGTCGCAAATCTCCTCGGCCAGGCGCGGATGCGCTCTTCCGCTGAAGATCTTCAGCTCGCCGTAAGCGGAGGTCATCGGTCTCGTCTTCTGGTCATGGTTGGCTGGGGCGGTAGGATTCGAACCTACGAATGCCGGCTCCAAAGGCCGGTGCCTTACCACTTGGCGACGCCCCAAGAGGTCTTTCCGCGTCGTCGTCTTCAGCTGGTCCAGAAAGTATCGCTGAGGTGCTTCTCCGTCACTTCTTCGAGAGTGCCGGCCTCCGGGCTGTCGTCGGTCGGTCTCTCTCGGGCGGGCTCCGGCTCGGATCGCCTCGGACTCTCCGCCGTGCGCTCGTCGCCGTCCCCGTTGTCGGCAGCCGCTTCGGCGATTCGTTCGGAGCGACGCTGCCGGCCCTCGATCACGTGATCGTACTCATCGAGGATCTCCTCTTCGAGCATCTGACGCGTATCGCTGTTGAGGGGGTGGGCGATATCCTTGAACCGCCCGTTGCGCTTGCGGCGGCTCGGCATGCTGATGAAGCGCCCGTCTCGCCCCTGGATCACCTTGATGTCGTTGACCATGAAGCACTCGTCCAACACCACCGAGACGAACGCCTTGAGCTTGTCGTCATCGACGGGGAAGATCTTGACCTCGGTTACTTTCATCTCTCGCTCCTGTCTCCCGCTTCGACGATTCTCCACCGAGCCATCGTAGACCTCGATAACGTCCGGGTGACGACCACTCTCGCTGCAGCCGGAAGAGCGGAGTTTGCATGCTCGCTGTGCCCGCTCGATGCGAAGCAGGCGAAGACCGTCCCTCCACTGCCTGACAATCGGACGCACGAGGCTCCCGCTCGGCGCAGCGCATTATATACGTTGCGCACCTCGGGGGATCTCGCGAGGACCGTCTCCTCGAGATCGTTCCAGCCTCCGAGCTCGGCGATCGTCTCCGCCGGCTCGCCGGCAAGGAGCCGTTCAAGGCCTGCCGCCGGCGGCCGGGTCGCCGGCGGCACGAGCGCAGCGAAGATCTCCGCGGTCGAGATCGAGACTCCCGGGTCGACAAGCCACACCGTCTCCTCCGGCATCTCGGAGAGCGGTTCGATCCGATCGCCGCGGCCGGTGCCGAGCGCCGTGCCTCCCGTGAGGAAGTACGGAACGTCCGCTCCGATCTCGGCGCCGATCTCGGCCAGTCGCTGGGTCGGGATACCCATGTCGAGGAGCTCGTTGAGCCCCGCGAGAACCGTCGCCGCATTGCTGCTCCCACCCCCCAAGCCTCCGCCGGCAGGGATCCGCTTGTGCAGCTCGATCTCGACGCCACCCTCCGGAGCCCAGCGCTCGAAGATCGCCCGCGCCGCGCGGTGGGCGAGGTTGGTCGAATCAGCCGGGGCTCCTCCGTCGGGTACGGCCAGGGAGACACCGGGGGTCGGCGTCGTCCGCAGACGGATCCGATCGTGAAGCTCGACCGTCTGGAAGACCGTCTTCAGCTCGTGGTATCCGTCGGGGCGACGCCCCTCGACCGCCAGGTGCAGGTTGATCTTGGCGAAGCTCCGGAAGGTGCGTTCAACCGTCACAGACACCCTCCTCGAAGCCCGCCGGAACCGGATCGCGCAACGCCTGACGAATCTCCTCGCTGACGATCAAGGTCCACCGATACTGCTCGCCGCCACGCCGCGAGAGGATGCCGCCGTTTCGCTGACGGGTCCACCACACGGCCGGCCCCTTGTCGTCGGAGAGGAGCCAGCCGCTGATCTCGTCGTCGTCGTAGGTCGCCCGCCAGCGACCGCCCGCGGCGTCGGTCCACTCCTCCTGCGCGTCGGCCGGCGCGGGAACCGGCAGCTGGCCCGCGAGAACTCTCGGAAGCGCCATCAAAGGCAGCTCCTTGGGGTGCAGGTCGTCGAGCGCAAAGCCGGGGTCGGTGACGCAGTAGCGGCGCTCCCGGTGATCGACGAGGACTACTCGGTCCCGGCGATGATCGAGGCCCCAGACGGTGCGGCCGGCAAGATCCGACGCGGTCAGCTGGAAACGCTCTCCGAGCGCCTCTCGCAGCACCACCCGCAAGCCGACTCGCCCTTCTCCACCATCATAGGAAAGGCGATAGAGGGACTGCCTCGAGGCGATCACCTCCTCCGCGAGCTGCGGTCCGGAACGCGATACCGGTTCGATGACCGGGGGATGGATGCCGGCACCGCTACAGCCCAGCACTCCGGCGGCGAGCACCGCCAATCGAAGTCTCCCCATCGCGTTCGGGCCGATCAGCGAGGACTGAGGCGCCGGAGCTTGTCTCGCAGCGCCGCCGCATTCTCGGCATCCAGGTCCAGAGCCTGCTTGTAGAGGCGAAGGGCGTCTTCGACCTCGCCGAGAGCGGCATAAACATCTCCGAGATGCTCGAGCACCACCGGGTCTTCGCCGACGAGGACGGCGGCGCGTTCCAGATGGCTGCGCGCTTCCTGGTAGTCGCCCAACCGGAAGTGGGCCCAGCCGAGAGAGTCGATGTAAGCCCCATTGTCCGGATCGAGCTCGACCGCCTTCTGCACGTAGGCGAGCGCCTCCGAGAGATTGAGTCCGTTGTCCGCCCACATGTAGCCGAGGTAGTTGAGGGCGGGTGCCGAATCCGGCTGGAGCTCGAGGAACCTCAAGAACTGGATTTCGGCCTCCTCGACGCGACCGGTCCTCTCGTACGCCGCACCCAACCAGAACAACGCTTGGAGCTCCTGCGGGCCGTCGGCGACGACACGCTCCAGAAACGGGATCGATCGTGCGTAGTCCTCCAGCCGCTGGCAGACCTCGGCCGCGACGAGCAGGTTGTCGGTCGTCGGGTCGGCGGTGAGCTCGGCCAGCAGCGCGTCGGCCTCCGCCGCACGGTCCATCTCCAACAGAATCTCCGCCTGGCGGGCGAGCGCCTGCGTCTCGATCCCGCCGATCGACGCCGCGCGTGCCAGAAAATCGAGGGCCTCGGCCTTACGTCCGGCGCCGTCGAGCGCTTCGGCATAGAGCATCGCCAGCTCGCCGTCCTCGTCGTCGAGGTCACCCTCGAGATGCCCAGCGAGGCGCTCCCGTGCGGCCTCCCAGTTCTCGACCTGCAGGTCATGCCGGACCAACAGGCCCAGTGCGTCGCGCCGCTGCGGATCTTCGTCGAGAATCGCCTCGAGCTCGATCCGGGCCTCCCCGTCGCGGTCGCCGGCGGTGAGGAGAAGCGCGCGCAGGAACCGACCCTGAAGGTCCGCTGTCCCGGAGCCATCGACCTCGAGACTTCGGTCCAGCCAGAACAGGGCCGCTTCGAACTCGAGGGCCTCATAGAGCGCGATCGCGAGGCGGCGATAGAGCTGGCGATCTCCCGAGGCGCCGCGCGGCGTCTCGACGAGCACCGCCACCGCCGCGGCCGTGTCTCCTCGCTCGCGGCGCAGATCCGCCAGAGTCAATCGCGCTCGGATGGAGTTCGCGTCGATCGCCAGGAACTCATCGATCGCGGCCTCGGTCTCCGCCGGTTCCCCGGCTCTCAAGAGTGCGTCGATCAGGGAGCCGTACAGCGCCCGACTGCGAGGCCAATAGCTCAGCGCCTCGCGGAACACCTCGGCGGCTTCGGCGAACCGCTGTTCGCTGAGATAGATACGGCCGAGCGTCGACATCGCCTCGAGGTCGCCGGGCGTCTGCGAACGCAGCTGTTCGAACGCGGCCCGAGCGGCGGCGAACGATCCTTCGCTCTCCCGAGCCGCCTGCAGTTGGAGCTGACCGTAGGACTTCGCGACGAGGGCGGAAGCTCTCTCCCGCTTCCTGATACGAACCCTCCTCGACGAGTATCTTGCCGAGAGTGAATTGGTAGGCCGCCTCGTCCATGCCCGCCGTCGCCGGGCCGGCTACAACGACGCCAGCGACCGCCAGAGCGGAAAGAAAGCGCGTTCCCACGCAACGAGAATAGCAGAGGTCGAAGCGTTCGGCCTTTACTTCCCAGTGGCGGATGTCTATAATTCGCGGCCGCCGGTTAACTCCTTTCAGCACAGCTGTTTAAGCGTCATGACATCGATCGTCGATTCTCTTCTAAAGCAGATTTCGCTCAGCGACGAAACGCTCGGCGCGGCCGAGAGGCGAGCGGCTCAGATGGGCGTCCGGCTCGAGACTTCACTGCTCGACGCCGGCGATGTCTCCGAAGGGCAGCTGGAGCTGGCGCTGGCGGATTACCACCGCATGCCGGCGGCACGGGCCGTCGATCTCGCCGACATTGCGGAAGCGGCCTACGGTCTGCTGACGGCCGAGCAGGCCGCTCGTTATCGAGCCGTACCCTTCGCGACCGGTCGCGGCCGAGTGGACATCGCCGTCGGCGCCACCCTCGACCCGACTAGACTCGACGAGCTCGCTTTCGTCCTGAGCCAGCGGGTGCGAATCTTCATCGCGACCGAGCCGCGGTTGGCGCAGGCGCTCGCCAGGTACTACGGCAGGTCACTGCCGGCTCACCTGATCAACCTAGTGGACCGGCTCGATCGGAGGCCGAAACCGGCCGAGCCCGGCGCTGCGAGCCGGGTCACAGAGCCTGTCGGCACGGCGTCGTCCCCTGCCGCCGGCGACTCGATTCGCAAGAGCCGAGATACCCAGTCCTTCCGGCGCGCCGTTCGCCCCCCCGCCGAGCCCGACCCTCCTCGCAAGATCGAGCTCTCCGACGAAGAGCGGACGGCTATCTTCGGCGGGGTGGCGCCGCCGGCTACGAGGGCCCACCCTCCCGAGTCGGCGGAGCGGGTTCCCGAGAACCTCGTGGAGCTCGACTCTCGACTCCGCGAGAGCGAATCACCGACCGCAGTCTGCGAGGCCTTCCTAGACCACTTCGCGAGCGACTTTCCGTCCTCGCTCGTCCTGCGCCCGGAAGGTGACCTCTTTCGCGGATGGCTCGCGCGTGGCGCGTCGATCGAGGAGACGCCGTTGCGCGAGATCATGACCGGACCGGGCCTGGCGCGCGAGTGGCGCGAGGCGATCACCGATACCGACTGGTCGGAGTCGACGCTCGGAGCCTCGGCCGCCGCGAGCGGCGTATCAAAGATCCTCGGCGCCGGCGACGGGGCGTCCGCCGCGCTGGCGGCCGTGCGTGTGCGCGACCGGTTGGTATGCATCGCACTCGGCACCGGCGCCTCCGTCGATTCGCGTCGGATGGCGGTCCAGCGCCACGCGGCGCTGCTCACGGGGATGGCTCTCGAGCGTTGGATCCTGGGCCACAAGACGGGAGCGAAGGGCCTTTCTGAACGGTGACTCTTCACATGCCAACTCATTGGTTCAAAGGGGTTTACGCCGTCCCGGCATCGATTGACAGCCTCCAGGGGCGTTGCTACACTGACCGCTCGCCGCCGGTGCCTTCATGATCAAAGTCGACCTCGTCAATCGCATTACCGAGGTAATGGACGTACCTCGCGCGGTCGCCGCGCAGGCCGTCGAGACGATCTTTGCGACGCTCAAGGGCGCTCTTTCAGCCGGAAAGAGGATCGAGCTTCGCGGCTTCGGCGTCTTCCAGGTGAGGGATCGCAAGCGGGGCGTCGGACGGAACCCGAAGACGGGTGTGGAGGTCGAGATCGCCCCCGGAAAGACCGTCCGCTTCAAGCCGGGCAAGTACCTACGCGACCTTTAGTAGCCCCGCTCGGAGTCCGGATCGGCAGGTGGTCAGCGACCTGCCTTGGTCAACCTTCGATACGCCTGGAGGTTTTGGAGCGCGACTGCGCCGTCGCCCAGCTGCTCGTAGACCGCCGCCAGATTGTAATAGGCGTCGGCATAGCCGGGATCGCGCTCGATGGTCGTCCGGTAGGCCGCGGCGGCCTCCTGCCACCGGCCTCCGTCCTGGAGCACGACGCCGAGGTTGAACGCCGCGATCGGATCTTCTGCTCCGTTGGCGAGAGCTTTCCGATACAGCTCCTCCGCCGCCGCGAGGTCGCCCCGCTCGTGATGGAGGCGGCCCAGGTTGAGGTAGGGAGCCGGAAGATCGGGGGCGGACTCGATCGCACGCTCGTAGGCTCGGATCGACTCCTCCGGTAGCGTCGCTTCGAGGTCGAGCCCGAGCTCGTACCACTCCTCGGCCGACATCGAGTCCGCTTCGCGCTCGGCCTGCTCCGCCGCCGCCCGGGTAAGAGGCGCAGCGGCCTCGGCGAGCTCCCAGGCCTCGAGATCGAGCAGCCACTGACCGGTCTCCGGCTCCCAGGCTCTCCCCCCTTCCTGGACGACGACCTCGCCTCGACTCGCCAGGATCCGCACCTCCGTGAGACTGCGGCCGGAAGGGAGGGCCCGTCGCAGCTGCTCGAGAGCTCGGCGGACCCGGCGAGCGGGAAGCCCGGCACCGATCAACGCCTGAGCGGTGCGCAGGATCAAGAGGTCGTGAAAGCGGAATCGATAGCGATTTCCCGGACCCCGGGCCGGGTTGACGAAGCCCGAGCGGACCCAGTATCGGAGGCGGCCCTCGCTGAGGTTCAGGAGGCGGAGAATCTGGCGGGTAGGGAATCCGGCGGTCGAGCTCATCGCTTCCACCGGCGTCTAGCCCCCGCTGGATCTCGCCTTCTTCTTCGCGCCCCCGCCCGCTCGCTTGGGCCGTTTCTGCGCCTGGGCTCCTTTTGCGGTCCCCGCCTTCGCCTCCTCCCCGAGACTCGCCTTGAGCGCCTCCATGAGATCGATGACCTGGGCCTTGGGCGACTCCTCGGGCTGCGCCACGATCTCTTCGCCCTGGACCTTGCGATCGATCAGCTCGAAGATCTGGTCGCGCACGACGTCGCGGTACGGCGTCGGGTCGAAGGCCTCTGCCGCACTCTGCTCCACCAGTTGGCGGGCCAGCTCCAACTCCGCCTCGTTCACCTCGGACTCCCCGATCGGCACCTCGTCGAACGAGCGCAGCTCGTCCGCGTAGCGTAGCTGCTGCATGATGAGTCCGGTCTCGAACGGTCGCAGCAGCACGAGGTAGTTCTTGCCGCGCGCCGCGTAGCGGGCCAGCGCCGCCCTCGAAGTCTCCTTCATGACCCGGGCCAGCAGTTGGTACGGCTTGTCGCCGCCCTGCCCCGGGCCGAGGTAGTAGGACTTCTCGAAGTAGATCGGATCGACTTGTTCGAGGGGGACGAACTCCGTGATCTCGATCGCGTTGGTCGCCTCGGGCTGGAGCACTTTGAGCTCTTCTTCGGTGAACAGGACATACTGTCCCTTGGCGAACTCGTAGCCTTTCGAGAGCTCTTCACGCTCGACGAAGCGGTCGTCGGTCGGGCAGTAGTAGCGATAATTGACTCGAGTACCGCACTCGCCGTGAACCATGTTGAAGCGAATCTTGGACCCTTCGCCGGTGCCGTAGAGCTTCACCGGGATCGCGACGAGCCCGAAGGAGATCATCCCGGAGCCTAATGGTCGTGCTGGCATAATGCCGCGAAGCGTAACATAAAGCCCGATAAACAAACGACTTCCCCATGAGCCCCAAGCCGACCAAGGATCACCTGGACGCGTACCGTCGGAAACGCGCGGCGGGCGCGACGCCTGAGCCGTTCGGCTCGTCGAACGTGGCCCGGCCGGGGCTCTTCGTCGTCCAGAAACACTCCGCGAGGCGGCTCCACTACGACCTGCGCCTCGAGATGGAGGGAGTGCTGCGCTCGTGGGCCGTGCCCAAGGGGCCCTCGCTCGACCCCAAAGAGAAACGACTCGCCGTCCTGACCGAGGACCATCCGCTCGAGTACGGAGACTTCGAAGGGCTCATTCCCGAGGACAACTACGGCGCTGGGGCGGTCATCCTGTGGGATCGCGGGCCGACGATCCACCACCTCGACCCGGTGGCGGGAACCCGTGAAGGCAAGCTCCTCTTCGAACTCAGGGGCTACAAGCTGCGAGGACTCTGGACGCTGGTCAAGACCTCGCGGGGCGAGAAGGAGTGGCTGTTGATCAAAAAGCCCGACGCGGAAGCGACCGGCGAGGACGCCAGCGACCTCGACGCGCGATCGGTGTTGTCCGGTCTCTCGGTCGAGGAGATGCGCTGCGGCAGCCGCCGGGCCGAAGAGCTCGCGGAGCGGGCCGAAGCGCTGGGCGCTCCCGTCCGCAAGGTAGACGGCGCCAAGCTCAGCCCGATGCTCGCCAAGCTCGAGCCCGACGCCTTCGACCGACGTGGCTGGCTCTTCGAGATCAAGTACGACGGCTACCGCCTCACGGCGGAGCGCAGCGGCAGCCCTCGGGCGGCGACTGCGCCGAAGGTCACGCTTCGCTACCGCAGCGGTCTCGACGCCACCAGCCTGTTCCCCGACATCGAGTTGGGGATCCGTTCCCTCCCCTGCGATCGGCTGCTGGTCGACGGCGAGATCGTCGTGCTCGACGGCACCGGAAAGCCGAACTTCCAGCTGCTTCAACAGCGCGCCCGCCTCTCTCGACCGATCGATGTTCAGCGTGCGGCCGTCCGATCACCCGCGACCCTCTTCGTCTTCGACCTCCTCGCCTTCGTGGGACACGACCTGCGACCGCTCCCGCTGATCGAGCGAAAGAGGCTGCTTCGCGAGGTGCTCCCTCGGCACGGGCCGGTCCGCTACGTCGATTACGTCGAGGAGCGCGGCGTCGACTTCTATCGCGAGATCCGCCGGATGGGCCTCGAGGGTATGGTCGCGAAACGCGCCAACGCCCCCTACAGGGGCGGGCGCTCGCAGGCTTGGATCAAGGTCCGTGCCACGCGAACCGGCGACGTTGCGGTCGTCGGCTTCACCCGTCCCAAGGGGAGCCGAGCCGGCTTCGGCGCCCTTCATGTGGCGGTTCGCGGAACCGATGGAGGCATGATCTACGCCGGCCGCGTCGGAACCGGTTTCGACCAACGCCGGCTGGCGGCCATCCGAAGCGAGCTCGAGCCGTTCCGCCGTCCGCGGCCACCCTGCGAAGGCGCCACTCCGAAGGGCGCCGAGCACGTCTGGGTGGAGCCTCGGATGGTGGTCGAGGTGCGCTACACCGAGTACACCCGCGACGGCCATCTACGCCATCCGACCTTCGTCCGAGTGCGCGACGACAAGCGGACCTCGGACTGCGAGCGCGACGACCTGCCGCCGCCGCCCAAAGCCGAGCGGACCGACAAGAGGGTGGCTCCGAAGAAGGTCGACGTCTCGAGGCCGGAGAAGCTGTTCTGGAAGGAAGAGGGGATCACCAAGGGTGACCTTATCGGCTACTACCGGGCGGTGGCGCCGGCGCTCTTGCCCTATCTCAGGGGTCGGCCGCTGGTGCTCGATCGCTATCCGGACGGCTACCAGGGCAAGTCGTTCTTCCAGAAGAACGCCCCGTCGTTCGCACCCGCCTGGGTACGGACCGAACCGGTCTGGTCGGACGACGAGGGCAACGAGACCCGGTATTTCGTGTGCGACGACGTCGACACCCTCACCTACCTCGTCAACTCCGGAGCGATCCCCCTCCACATCTGGTCGAGCCGCCTCGGCTCCCTGCAGGCTCCCGACTGGAGCATCCTCGATCTCGACGCCAAGGACGCCGACTTCGCCAAGGTGGTCGCCACCGCCAGAGCGATCCACCGCCTGTGCATCGACATCGGATTACCGGCCTACCCCAAGACCAGCGGCGCAACGGGAATGCACGTCCTCATTCCGCTCGGCGGCCAATGCACCCACGACCAGTCGAAACAGCTCGCCTTCCTCCTCGCTCAGCTGGTCAGCCAGAGCCTCCCGGAGGTCGCCTCCGTGGCCCGTTCGCCGAGCCGCCGCGAGGGTCGGGTCTACATCGACGCGATTCAGAATGGCCACGGCAAGCTCCTCGTGTCGCCGTTCAGTGTGCGACCGCGGCCCGGGGCACCGGTCTCGACGCCCCTGCGCTGGCGCGAGGTCACCGGCAAGCTCGACCCCGAGAAGTTCACCCTGCGGACGGTGCCGGCGCGGCTCGCCCGCCAGCGTAGCGACCCGTGGGCGGGTCTACTCGAGAAGCGGCCCGACCTGCCTTTGGCGCTCGCCAAGCTCGCCGAACGGCTCTAGTAGCGTCCCGTGCGGGTCGGCGGCAGCCTCAGCGCGCCGCTCGTGCACGATAGAACGTCAGTTGGGACGCCGCGCGAAGCAGCTTGAGTGCGATTCGAGCGACGACGAACAGCTGACCTACGAGGAACACCCCGGCGA
>CALZKB010000109.1 GCA_945787575.1 Thermoanaerobaculia bacterium
GACCCCTCGGCGACCGTAGGCGTGATCTTCAACGAGGCGGTCGACCCAGCCACGGTTACCGCGGACTCCTTCCGCGCGTTCGGCCGCTCGAGCGGTCCGGTCTCAGGCACCCTGACCTTCGGAGGCGGGAACAAGCAGGTGACCTTGACGCCCACTCGTCCGTTCATGGCGGGGGAGATGGTGCTCGTGAACCTCTCGCACGACGTTGTCGCGGCGACCGGCGGCGCACCGCTGACGTCGGGGTACGCGTGGGCCTTCAGCATCGAGACCCGTGGGCTCGACGCCCGATTCGATCTCGTCGACACCCTCACCGTTCTCGACGGCGGAGAGACGCCGAGGATCTACGGCGGCCAGGCGATCGACCTCGACCTCGACGGCTGGGTGGACCTCGCCGTGATCAACGAGGACAGCGCCGATATTCGGGTCTTTCCCGCTCGGGGCGACGGCAGCGGTCTGTTCGATCCTTTCATCGTGCCGCCGACCGACGTCGGAGTCGGCGCGAGTCCCAACGAGCCGGCCGATTTCGATCACGACGGCTGGCCCGACATCGTCACCGGCAACGCCTTCGAAGGAGCGGTCTCGGTCGTTCTCGGGGATGGCGACGGCACCTTCGAACCTGAGGACGTCTACCGCGTCGGCAACACCCCCAAGGGGATCGCGGTGCTCGATGTCGACGCCGACGGAGACACCGATGTCGTGAGCGCCAACAGCGGCTCGAGCAACCTCTCGCTCCTCGTCAACGACGGCTCCGGAAGCTTCACCGTCGACTCGGTGCTCGACGCCGGCAACGGCGAGTACGCCTTGACCGCCGGCGACATGAACAACGACGGCATCTTCGACCTGATCGTCGGTGCTCGCGACAGTCAGACGATGCATGTGCTCGCCGGCCAGGCAGACGGAACATTCACCGAAGTCGAGAGTCAACCGGCCTCCACGATCCTGTGGATGATCGTGGCCGGTGACGTCGACGGCGACGGCGACCTCGACATCTCCTCCGCCAACGGCCAAGACAGCAGCGGCTCGATATTTCTCGGCAACGGCGACGGCACCCTCGAGCCGCCGAGCGTCACCGGCGTCGGCGGCTTCACCACGGCGACCGATCTTGGCGACATCGACGGCGACGGCGATCTCGACTGGATTCTCTCTTCTTTCGGAGCCGGCGAGTGGACGCTCTACGAGAACGACGGGGCCGGGAACTTCAGCCTCGTTCGCACGTTCGACGCGACCTCCAACCCGGCGTGCGCGGCGTTCTTCGACGCCGACAACGACGGCGACTTGGATCTCGCCCTCTTCGACGAGATCGCCAACGTCATCCAGCTTTTTCACAACGGCGGCATCTTCGCCGACGGCTTCGAGAGCGGCGACACCACGGCGTGGTCGACCACGGTGCCGTAGGCCACTCGCGGCCGGTCATCCCTTGAGGGTTCTGAGGAGCTCCAGGTTTCCCGGGTCGCCGGGCCCGTTCTTCGGGGTCTCGAGCACCATCGGCACATCCGCGAAGGCGGGCTCGTTGACGAATCGCCGAAAGGCGCCAAGGCCGATCGCGCCCTGGCCGATGTGCTCGTGGCGGTCGCGCCTCGAGCCGAACGCCATCTTGGAGTCGTTCAAGTGGATCGCTTTCACCTGGTCGAGGCCGATCGTGCCGTCGAGCTCGTCGAGCGTCGCGCGATAGCCCGAGGCTCGATGGATCGGGTAGCCGGCCGCAAACAGGTGACAGGTGTCGAGGCAGACGCCGGTCCTTTCCGGCCGGGAGACGGTCTCGAGAATCCGAGCGAGCTGCTCGAAGCGGGAGCCGAGGTTGCTCCCTTGGCCGGCGGTCGTCTCGAGAAGCAGAAGCGTCCTGAAGCCGGAAGTACGGTTGAACACCCGGTCGAGGACTCGGCAAACTCGGGCGAGGCCCCGGTCGACGCCGGCGCCCACGTGGCTGCCGGGATGGAGCACGACGCCGGCGAGGCCCAGATGCTCGGCTCGCACCAACTCGTCGACCAGCGCCGCGACCGATCTCTCGCGAGTCGTCGGCGCCGGCGAGGCGGGGTTGACGAGGTAGCTCCCATGGGAGATCAGCATTCCTGGCCGGTAGCTGCCGGCGAGCTCGCGGAAGCGCTCGATCGCACTGGTGCTCAGGGGCTTGGCGCGCCACTGGTTCTGATTGCGGGTGAAGAGCTGCACCGCATCGCAGCCGAGCGCCAGTGCCCGCTCGAGTGCCCGCCAGACGCCGCCCGCCGCCGAGCTGTGGACGCCCAGATTGCCTGCCGGCTCCGTACTCGCCATCGCGGGCGGAAGTGTAACCGCGGCTCGACGAGTGCTCTCCCGGCTCGGGCGATCCCGTGCCGGGAGAGTTGGGGTCGATCGATCGGCGGCGTCGCTGCTTGCGCCGTGCCTCAGGAGATGTCGTCGCAGCGGCCGCCGAGGTTGCACTCGACGAGCTGCGCGATCTCGCCATCCTCCGGCTTGACCTCGAGGAAGAGGCCGACTCCCGGGTCGTAGTACTTGCGCTCCTCGACTCCCGGCTCGTTCGGGTTGAAGTCGAGGGTGACGACGCAGTCGGAGAAGCACATCGCCTCGGCCAGCGCCTGGGGCACGAACTGGTCGAGCTTTGGGTCGTCCCCGTAGTTGTAGTCGTTGGAGAGCCGAGTCCGCGGCTCGGTGGGGTTCGTCGTGCCGTTTCCGTCACACCTGTCGAGATGCGGAAGACAGCCCGATCCTTCGGAGGAGCACACCCCGTCGCGGTCGCTCGGAGTTGAAAGGAGCGCTATTCTCGAGCGATGACTCGCGGACTCTTCGACGATCTCGAGGCGCCTTCGCCGGGCGGTGCCCGAGCACCGCTTGCCGACCGGATGCGTCCGCGCACGCTCGACGAGGTGGTGGGGCAGGACTCTCTGGTCGGGCCGGATGGGTTCCTCCGCCGGGCGCTGATCGAGAATCGGCTGCCCTCGCTGGTTCTCTGGGGGCCGCCCGGCACCGGCAAGACGACGTTGGCACGGATCGCGGCGGAGGAGACCTCGAGCCGGTTCGTGCCGTTCAGCGCGGTGACGTCGGGGATCAAGGAGGTCAAGCAGGTGATGGCCGACGCCTCGAGACTGCGGCGAGCGCAGGAGCGCCGGACGCTGCTCTTCATCGACGAGATCCACAGATTCAATCGAGCTCAGCAGGACGCCTTTCTGCCGTACGTCGAGAGTGGGGACATCATCCTGGTCGGAGCGACCACCGAGAACCCGTCGTTCGAGCTCAATGCGGCGCTGCTGTCGCGGTGCAAGGTCGTCGTGCTCGAGCCGCTCGCTCCCGATCTCCTGGCCGGCCTGATCGATCGAGCGTTGGCGGATCGAGAGCGAGGGTTGAGGGACCTCGGCGTGACGCTGGAGGCCGAGGCCCGGGGAGCGATAGCCCAGCTCGCTTCGGGCGATGCTCGCCGCGCGCTCGGGCTTCTCGAGCTGGCGGCCGCCGAGGCGGCATCCGCCGGCACCGCGACGATCGACGCCGCCGCCGTCGAGCGGCTGTCCCAACGCAAGGTGCTCCTCTACGACAAGGCGGGAGAGGAGCACTTCCACCTCATCTCGGCGCTTCACAAGTCGTTGCGAGAGAGCGACCCCGACGCCGCCCTCTACTGGCTCGCTCGCATGCTCGCGGCCGGCGAAGATCCGCTCTACCTCGCCCGACGCATGGTCCGCTTCGCGAGCGAGGATGTCGGCCTCGCCGATCCCGCCGCCCTCGGCCGTGCGCTCGCGGCCTGGGACGCCTATCGCCGACTCGGCTCCCCGGAAGGCGAGCTGGCACTCGCCCAGCTCGCGCTCGATCTCGCCCTCGCGCCCAAGAGCAACGCCGTCTACCGGGCTTACAAGGCGGCGCGGACCACCATCGAGAAGCGCCCGGCGGACCCGGTGCCGAAGGTGATCCGGAACAGGCCCACCCGCTTGATGAAGGACGAAGGTTACGGCCGCGGCTACGTTTACGCCCACGATACTGATGAGGGAGTGGGGGGGCTCGACTGCCTGCCAGAGGCGCTTGGAGGAACGCGGTTCTACGAGCCTCGAGGTGAGGGATTCGAGAGGGAGCTGGTACTCCGTCTGGAAAAGTTCTCCAGGCTCCGGGCGTCTGCTCGCGCAGCTGACGACGAGGATCCGTCCGAGCCTGGCCGCTGACCGAGCACCCACTCACGAGAGCTCGGAGGTGGCCGCACCTCTCCACGCCGCGCCGGAGGCGACGGCCGGGGCTCCGCCATTGGCGACTAGAAGGACTGGCTGTCAATCCTGGATGTCGACCGCTCTCGAGGCACGAGAGTGCTGCCACCTCTATTCGATGTCGAACTCCATCAGCTCGACAGGCACGATGATGCTTCCGGAGGCACGGACCATTGCGTTCTGTCCGGGAAGCGTGTTCGAAGCGCCGGCGTAGCTCGGCCGTTGCCGGCCGTGGAATCCCTGGCCGTTGGTCGAGGCGGAGCGCAGCCCCAGGCTGCCGAAAGAGCCGGTTCCACCGACGTCGAGGCCGAGAAAGAAGGGGCCTGGCGCGGACACCGAGATCGGAGCCGAGTTGAAGGCGCTCGGGGCCGTCGCGCTGCAGCAGCCCAGGTAGGTGGCGCTGGCCCCGGGAGAGGCGAACCAGACGGGTGCGAAACCACCGATGGAGCCGGTGTACCACGAGACCCGGGTCAAGGTGCCGGGGCTCAACGGCGCACCGTTGCGCGTGTCGAACAGGTTACCGTAGAGGTTGACCGAGCCGGGGAGAGCGACGATGACGTCGGCCGGGGCGCCCGGATCATAGGTAACGGTGCCCACCCCCTCCGGAATCCCCGCTACTCCGCCCGTATTGTTCGGTCTCCCGTCGTAGACCTTGGTGTTCTGAGCCTGCGAGGTGGTGACCCCCAAGGTCAGGAGGAGGACAACGACTAGAACGATCAGCTGTCTCATGGCGATTCTCCTTCGCATTGCACGAGCTTCGTTCGGTGAGCGGCAATGCTATCAACACGAGAGGAGCTTGCACATCGCGCACGAGAGAGACTTGACACGTCCAGCCGAGCCGGCCGGCACGTACTGTCGAGCAGCCACGAAGTCGATGATCGGCCCGATGCTCGCCTTCGGATCGATACGGAAGCTAGACTGAGGGCCTCAAACTCTGAAGAGAGGAGACCTGTAGATGCGAACCACGAGAATTCTGATATCGAGCGTCCTCTTGCTGACGCTGGCCGCCGTGCCGACGTTGGCCGAGACCAAAGAACAGGCCGAGCCGGGCGCCTACGCCCGAAATCTCGCCTTCGTAGGCGACCGCGCGGTGCAGCTGGCCGAAGCGATCTCCGCCGAGTCCTACGGGTGGAAGCCGATGGAGGGAGTTCGCTCGGTGAGCGAAGCGATCATGCACATGGCGAGCGCCAACTACTTCTTCGCCGGCCAGCTGGGAACACCGGCGCCGGAAGACGTCGACACCAGTGACATGGAGGCGATCACCGACAAGGCCGAGTGCGTGAAGATCCTCGAGGCGTCGAACGCGCACCTGTCCAAGGCGTTCGACGCGGTGGCCGACGCCGGCGCGGAGATGGAAATCTTCGGCAGGCCGGGAACGGTCGAGGACATGATGCTGATCGCGATCGGCCACGTCCACGAGCACTTCGGACAGCTGATCGCGTACGCCCGTTCGAATGAGGTCGTGCCGCCGTGGTCGGCCGGCGGCGACGGCTAGCTCCGAGAACGCTTCCTCCGCCGGTGCTGCTCCTCGCGGGCAGCGCCCCGGCTGAGGGTGCCGGGCTCTGGCGGACCCTAAGGGCAACTCGAGCATCGTGCGACTGTTCTTGGCCGTCCGCCTGAGCTCCGGAGCGCGACGGCGACTGGAGTCTGCCGTGGCCGCCGTCGTCGCGGCCTCGGCCGGGCTGCTACGGGCGGTCCCGAGTGGCAGTGAGCACCTGACCCTGGTCTTCCTCGGAGATCGGGAGCGGCCGGTCGAGGAGGTCGTCGCCGCGCTCGCTCCGCTGGGTGAGCGGCGGCGCTTCGCGATGCGCCTAGGCGGCGCCCGGGTGTTCGCAGGGCGGGGCCGGCCGCGGCTCGTCAGCCTTGACGTGGCGTGGGGCGGCGAGGAGGTATCGGCGCTCGCCGAGGAGGTTCGATCACTCCTCACGCCGCTGTTTCCGGACCTCGACGACTACCGACTCAAGCCCCCACACGTCACTCTGATGCGCTTTCGCCGGAGCGCCCGCCGACGGGACGGTCGTCGGGTCGAAGAGGAGCTGGTGCGCCACAGCCTCGCCTCCTGGACCGCGTCCGAGACGGTGGCGACTGTCGACTTGATCCGGAGTGAACTGACTTCGTCCGGGGCTCGCTACTCGACCGTCGGCGAGATCGGTCTCTGCGACGAGAAGGGTAAGTGATGGCGGTGCCGCTTCAGGGCCAGAGCCAGCCGAACGCCCCGGCCGTCACCAGCGCGTAGGCCAGCCCGTCGAACATCATCTTGCCGGTCGCCGACCAGGGGGCGCCCTTCCACACCGAGGAGACGATCTCGCTCAAACCGTAGGTCATGAAGGCGATGGTGCCGACGAAGCGGAAGATCGACAGGTAGCTGGTGCCTGCTGCGTGTGTTCGGCCGGCGATGTAGGCGATGAAGATCCCCACCAGCACGGTGTAGAGGAACCACTGGATGAGGAACTTGGTCATGTTGGGGAGCCCGCTCGGCATGACCGTGACGAACCCGACCGGACCGCGCTCGAACTTCTTGGCGACCTCCGGCTCGTTCATCTCCTTGGGTGTCGCGCAGTGAGGGAAGTGGTAGAGCCCGGGCGTCAGTCCGGCCTCGTGAAAGGAATTGAGCATCGCGTCCTCGTCTGGAAGGCGGCGGTACTCCTTGTGGTGGTACTTGAAGACCATGTGGAGCACCGAGCTCACGACGAAGACGAGCGCGGCCGAGACGAGAATCGGCAGCCAGAGCGAGGGAATCGGGATCATTCCGAGGTCCTCCATCGCGACGCAGAGCGTCGACCGGGGTGATTCGAGGGCGGATTGTCGCTAACTTGGGCGTAGTCTAACAGCACGCGGCGGCGCGCCTGGGCCCGCCTCCCGCCAACGACCGCCCGACGTCAGTCGACTCGCCAGCTCACGCCGACGGAAACGAGGTCGATGTCGAAGTCGGTGGTGCGGTACTCGACCACTGCCGAGAGGCGCTCGACCATCTTCACCTCGACGCCGACGCCGGCCATCAGATCCTCGTCGGAGAAGCCGTCGAAGCGGCCGAGACCGAAGCCGGCCGAGATGTCGGTCTCCCAGGCGACGACACCTACCCGGCCGCGGATCGTCAGGCGGTCGCCGAGCGGCAGCCTGGGGATCGCCGACAGCGACCAGGCCGAGACCTCTGCCGTGAGAGGCACCGCGACCAGGTCGCAGACTCCACCTTCGACACAGAGGGAGAGCACTTGCGGGTCGAGTCCGGGAAAGGCGGCGACCAACCTGTCGAGGAGTGACTCGATGCAGACATCGGCGTCTTCCGGGCAGAGGGCGCCGTTACCGGTGAACTCCCCGAGGTCGAGGAAGCCGGCTTGGACCGCGAAGTAGCGGTTGACGGAATATCCGACCTCGAGAATCGCGGTCGAATCCTCATCGTCGAAGAACTTCGCGCGCCGAACTCCGAGCTGGGTGTCGAGGGTCGCTTCGCCGAACTGGCCTTCCAGGTACCACCCGGGTTCTTCGGCGGCGAGCGCGGTCGCCGAGCCGGCGACCAGGACGCCGGTAAGCAGCAGCAACGTCGTAAGCTTCGACATTCGTGGACTACCTCCTCTGCCGTTGGGAGCCGGTCACCCTAGGTTCCAACCCCGCGGAGGCCTCGTCCGATTCCCGCCCGCCGGCTCCGGCGAATCGCTCGTGGCATAGGATCCTCCGATGAGGATGCGCTCTCTCCTGCTCGCCTCGGCGCTGGCGGGCCTGGCTCCTTTGCCGGCCGCCGAGCTTCCGGACGCTGCCGTGCGGCCGGCGCCGAGCTTGTGGACCCGCACCGGGGGTCACGACTGGCCGTCCCTTCTAGGCCCGAACCGCGACGGCAAGTCGAGCGAGCGAGGAATCCGCACCGACTGGAGCGCGGGACTACCGATCCTCTGGCGGCTCGAGGCCGGGGAGGGCTACAGCGCGCCGGCGGTAGCGGCCGGCAGGCTCTTCCTGTTCGATCGGCACGGCGATCGAGCGCGGTTGACGGCCTTTCGCGCCGAGACCGGCGAGGAGCTGTGGCGCCAGGAGTACGCGACAGCCTATGAGGACTACTACGGCTATTCCAACGGACCGCGGGCTTCGCCGCTCGTCGACGGAGACCGAGTGTACGTGTTCGGAGTCGAGGGCCGCCTCCGCTGCCACCAGGTCACCGACGGCGAGCTCCTCTGGGAGGTCGACACCGCCGAACGGTTCGGCGTCGTCCAGAACTTCTTCGGCGTCGGCTCGACGCCGATCGCCGAAGGGGATCTGCTCCTCGTCCAGATCGGCGGCTCACCGCCCGGCTCGCCCAAGATCCACTCCGGCGAGGTCCGGCCGAACGGCACCGGGGTGGTGGCCTTCGACAAACGGACCGGAGAAGAGCGGTATCGGATCGGTGACGAGCTGGCGAGCTACGCGGCGGTTCAGCTGGCGACGATCGGAGGCCGCAGGTGGGGCTTCGTCTTCGCCCGCGGCGGGCTCCTCGCCTTCGAGCCGGCCTCGGGGAAGATCGACTTCCACTATCCGTGGCGGGCGAGGATTCTAGAGAGTGTCAACGCGTCGACGCCTGTCGTCGTCGGCGATCGCGTGCTGATCTCGGAGACCTACGGACCGGGAGCGTCGCTGCTCCGCGTCGAGCCGGGCGGCTACGAGCTGATCTGGAAGGACGCGTCGCGACGCGACCGAGTTCTCGCCACCCACTGGAACACGCCGATCCACCACGATGGCGTGGTCTACGGCTCGAGTGGCCGCAACTCCGGCGATGCCGAATTGCGAGCGGTCGATCTGGAGACCGGCGACGTCCTGTGGACGGCGCCGCGGCTTCAGCGATCCTCGCTTCTCTCGGTCGACGGGCATTTCGTGCTGCTCGGCGAGAACGGCGTCCTGCGGCTGCTTCGCCGCAGTCCGGAGAAGTACGAGCTCGTCGGCGAGCTCACCTTCGAGGAAGACGGCCGGCGCCTTCTCGTAGCTCCGGCTTGGAATGCCCCGGTGCTCGCCCATGGGATTCTCTTCGTGCAAGGCAAGAGGGGGTTGATCGCCGTCGAGCTCATCCCCGACGAGGGTGGCGCCGCCAGTGCGAGCTATGCGGGCGAGCCGGCGCTTCTCCAAAGCGAGCAGCAGCTGATCGGCCAGCCGCGATAGTCCTGCCACTTGGGCTTGCGGGCGACCCACGCCTCGTCGACGCGCGCCTCGTGCATCTCCTCGAGGATCAGGCCGGCGGCGCGGGCGGCGGCGACGTGGTCGCTCAACAGATGGAGATGGGTCTCGATCGAGATCTGCCTTCCGTCGGGGTGTCGGAAGTGAGTGGGCATCCCCACCGCCATCAGGAAGAACGGGTGGTAGCTGACGAGGAGGAAGCGGCCGCGGGTTTCGAGGAGACGAGCGGCCTCGCAATAGAGCGGCTCGAGCGAGGGCAGGTGCTCGTCGACGAGTGAGCAGGCGACGAGAGCATAGGCCTTCGCGTCGAGGCCGCTCGCCCGAAGATCGCCCTCGATCAGTTTCCTATAGGCATTCTTTCCGCGAGCGACCGCCAACATCTCCGGGGTGACGTCGACCCCGTCGATCGCGGCGATCCCGCGGCCGCTCAGCCAGGTCCCGATGCGTCCGGTGCCGCAGCCGAGATCGGCAGCCGCCGAGATCTCGGTCCAGCGAGGCGTCTCGAGGCGCTCCAGAAGCGCCAGGTCCATCCTGTCGAAGACCGCCGTTTCGTAGACCGGCTGCCAGAGGCGATAACCCTCCCGCACCCCGACGGTCGGGTAGTTGCGGCGGTCGAAGGGAGCGAAGTCGGCCATTGCGTCAAGGCTAGCCGGCCGGCGCCGTGAGGGGAAGCCGGATCGGCGTGGCGAGATCGCTCCGTGACCCGCAGGACTTCTTCCTCGGGCTGCTAGGCTCGATCGAGACATGGAGGGGCGTCGAGGCACGCGGCTGGCCACAGAAGAGCCGCTCGTACCGGCATCGCTGGTCGCCCTTCTCCATCTGGCGGCGGCATGCGGGTTCGGCGTGGCACAGCCGCTTTACGACCTGCTGGGGCCACGTCCGGCGTTCTTTGTCGCGCACCACCTCGGCTGGCTCGACGCGCTCCTGCTCTCGCTGCTGCTCAGTATCGGGTTGCCGGCGACCCTGTGGGCGGCGGTGGCCGCCGCGGGCTGGCTGAGCCCGGTGGCGGCTCGGTGGCTGCTCGGCGGTTGGGTCGGCCTGGCCCTCGCGTCGATGCCGCTTCAGGCCCTGCGCCGCTGGCCTGACGGCGTGACGCCCCGGCTGCTCCTTCTGGTGCTGCTGGCGATCGCCCTCGCCGCCGCCTACCTCCGGTGGGATCGACTGCGACGCTCGCTGGCCCTCCTGTCGGCGGGCGCACTGGTCTTTCCGATCCTCTTCGTGACGAAGCCGGGAGTGCGCGGCCTGGGACGCAGGGCCGATCCGGTCTCGGCGGTGGAGATCGAGCGCCCCGTCTCGATCGTGATGCTCGTTTTCGACGAGCTGCCGATGACGTCACTCCTCAACCACGAGGGCTCGATCGACGGCGAGCGCTTTCCGAACTTCGCCCGGCTTCGAGCGGTCTGCGGCTGGTTTCGCAGAGCCACCACCGTGGCGCACAACACCGCTCACGCGCTGCCGGCGATGCTTACCGGTCGCTACCCGGAGGGCGGCCCGAGACCCCCCAACCGGCGCGGCCATCCGGAGAACCTCTTCGCCGTGCTCGAGGGCTCGCTCAACCTCAACGTCCTCGAATACATCACCGACCTGTGCGGCGAGTCGTGCGACGATTCGAGAGCCGTTCGCACCCGCCGGGAGCGGTGGCTCCCCGCTCTTACCGACATCGGCGCGATCTACTCGGCGCTCGTTCTCGCCGATGCGGGCCCGACCTTGGGTGACGGGTGGTCCGGGTTCTGGCGCCGGTCGTTGCTGCTCCCCGCCGATGCGCGGAGAGATCACTTGGAGTCCCACGATCCACCGCGGCGCTACGCGCGATTCGAGAGACGCCTGGCCACGTTCCCGGATAGGACCCTGCACTACCTGCACCTCAAGCTCCCTCACGTACCGTGGCAGTTCGTCCCCAGCGGCAGCGTCTACGCGACCGAGGGCCGCTTTCCGCACGGACTGCGCAACGGACAGTGGTGGAGCGGCACGGAATGGGAGGTGGTGCAGGCGCAACAGCGCCACCTTCTGCAGACCCAATACGCGGACACCTTGCTGGGACGGCTGCTCGACGAGCTCGACCGGCTGCGGCGGTTCGACGAGAGCCTGATCATCGTCACCGCCGATCACGGTGCCGCCTTTCGCCGCGGCGAGCCGAGGCGCGCGGCGACCCCGACCAACGTGATCGACGTCAGTCACGTCCCGCTGCTGGTGAAGCTGCCCGGGCAGCGGCGGGCGCGGACCGACGATCGCAACGTCCAGACGATCGATATCCTTCCGACGATCGCCGACGTTCTGGATTTCGCGATTCCGTGGCGGGTGGACGGCGTTTCCTTGCTCAGCAGCGCGCCCCGTTCCCCCGAGAAGCGGGTCTACCGAGGGACCAAGAAGGTCGGCGCGGGCGAAGTCCTGGCCTTCTCTTCGGCGAGGGTCGAGGAGTGGAGGGAGGCCGTCGAGACGGCCGCGGGGCGCTTTCCGGAAAGCGACCTCTTCGTCGTCGGTCCCGAACCGCGCGACCGCGCGCTGTTGGGGAGGCCCGCAGCCCCCCGCAGCACCTCCATGGCACGGGCGCGAGCCGACCTGCGAGGGTCGGAAGAGCTCCACGACATCGCTCTCGGCGATGCGCGCCTCGCCGACCGGTTCGTGCCGTCGCACGTGATGGGCACGCTGAAGCTGGAAGAAACCGTGAGCACCCAGGTACGGATTGCCGTCGTGCTGGACGGAGTGGTCCGGGCGGTGACCGAGACGTACGGCCCCATGCCCGCCGCGAGCCTCGACTTCACGGCGCTTCTCGATCCGGCTCTCTTCGACGAGGGAGGCCGCCCGTGGCTCGAGCTCTTCGTGATCTCGGGAGAAGGCGAGGATCGCGTCTTCGAGCCGGTGGCGCTCGCGGGCGCGAGCGACGACGACTGAGCGCGCCGATGCGGGTGGCCGCCCGCCGCCCCGGACGAGCGCTACGTGCTCACCTTGCCTCGCCCGCCCGGATGCCCCGGCAGGCGGTCTCTCGGCGAGCGCCGGCA
>CALZKB010000110.1:0-14652 GCA_945787575.1 Thermoanaerobaculia bacterium
TACGAGAAGTGCGTCACCGACGAGGATCGGGAGATGTTCCAGGTCCCGCCGGTTCTGGCGGGTCTCTTGGAAAGCGAGCGGCTGGGCAGCAAGAGCGGCGCCGGCTTCTTCAAGAAGGAGGGCAAGGAGATTCTCGCCCTCGACTTCGACAGCATGGATTACCGGCCGCGAACCAAGCCGCGGATGGACGGCATCGGAGTGGCACGTCGCCACACCGATCTCGCCAAGCGGCTCTCGGCCTTGGTCTACAACCCGGACCGCGCCGGCGAGCTCGCCTGGGAGCTGGTGATCGGTACCCTCTCCTACGCCGCGCGCCGGCTCGGAGAGGTCTCCGACTCGATCGTCGACATCGACCGCGCCACGCGTTGGGGCTTCGGGTGGCAGAAGGGTCCGTTCGAGACCTGGGATGCGATCGGTGTCGGCAAGTCGGTCGCTCGCATGGAGCGCGAGGGAAAGGCGGTGCCTGAGGTGGTGCGCGCTCTGCTCGACAGCGGTCGCGACACCTTCTACCACCGCAACGGACGGCCGACCCGCGAGGTCTTCGACTTCGCCACTCGGGAGATGCAGCCGGTGCCGGCCGCAGCCGGCGCGATCCTTCTCGACGACCGCAAGGCCGCCGGCGGCGAGATCCTGCGCAACTGGAGCGCCTCGCTGGTCGACCTCGGTGACAGCGTCGGCTGCGTGGAGTTCCACTCGGCCCTGCAGCCGGAGTTCAATCCGATCGACGGCGGCATCCTGGACATCCTCGCCGGCTCGCTCGAGGCGGCGGCGGGGCGCGGCATGAAGGGTCTCGTCATCTCTCACGAGGGCGTCAACTTCTGCGCCGGCGCCAACCTGGCGCTGATCCTCGAGCTCTCCAGGAGCAAGCAGTTCGGAGTCATCGAGGAGGTCTCCCGCACCTTCCAGTCGATCACTCAGGCCGTCAAGTACGCCCCCTTCCCGGTGGTCGCGGCTCCCTTCAGCGTCACCCTCGGCGGCGGCTTCGAGACCATCGCCTGCTGCGACCGGGTGGTGGCCTTGGCCGAGCTCTACTGCGGGGCCGTCGAGGTCGGCGTCGGTCTGATCCCCGGCGCCGGCGGCAATCTGCGGTTGTTGACCCACCTCTGCGAGCGCATGCCTCCGCGCAAGCTCGGTCCGTTGCCGGCGGTGCAAAAGGCCTTCGAGACCATCGGTTTCGCCAAGGTCTCGACCTCCGCCCACGAGGCCGTCGAGCTCGGCTACCTACGCCCGGACAGCCCGATCGTGCTTTCGCGCGAACACCTCATCGCTCGGGCCAAGCAGGAGGCGCTGGAGCTGGCGGACGACTACAGCCCGCCCGAGCCGCCCGAGCTGGTTCCACCGGGCGAGGGCGGTCGGCTGGCGATCGAGATCGCGATCGAGAATTTCCTCAAAGCCGGCACCATCTCCGAGCACGACGCACTGGTGGCGAAGAAGTTGGCGTGGGTGCTGACGGGCGGCGACCGCGGTGACGGGATGCAGCCGGTAGAGGAGCAGTACTTCCTGGATCTAGAGCGGGAGGCGTTCGTTTCGCTGTCCGGAGAGGAGAAGTCGCGAGATCGGATGGCTCACATGCTGAAGACGGGGAAGCCGCTGCGGAACTGAGGGCACTGTCGAGGGGCCCCGAGCGCGGCGGCCTGCGGCTCGCCGCCTTTCTTAGTCGAGCACGTGGATGTCGCGCTCGCGACACATGTCCTTGAGGATCTTCGGCCACACGGTCACGCTCACCTCGCCGAGGTGGGCCTTCTTGAGCAGCGCCATGTAGGTGCGTGACTGGCCGATTCCGCCGCCGATCGAGAGCGGGATCTCGCCGTTGATGATGGCTTGATGGTAGGGGAAGTCGAGGAAGTCGAGCTGGCCGCTCATCTCGAGCTGGGCGCGCAGCGTCTCGGCGTTGACTCGCACGCCCATCGACGTCAACTCGTGGCGGCGGCGGGTGACCGGGTTCCAGACCAGGATGTCACCGTTGAGCCCATGCATGGGGCGGCCGTCGGCCGAGGTGGTCTCGGTGATCCAGTCGTCGTAGTCGGCGGCCCGCATCTCGTGCGGGTAGCCGTCGGCCAGGGGCCAGCCTATGCCGTAGATTCGCGCTGCTTGCGAGGCAGGTCGGGGAAGCGCTCGAGAATGTCCTCCGCGTGAAGGAAGGTCAGCTCGTCCGGGAGATCGGGGTACCTCTCGGTCTCGAGCTGCGGAAAGAGCTCCTGGACGTGGTTCTCGGCGCCCTTGATGACCGTCCAGATCTTCTTCACGACCTCGGTCAGGACGTCGAGATTACGATCCTCCTCGGTGAGGACCCTCTCCCAGTCCCACTGGTCGACGTAAGCGCTGTGGTCGTGGTCGAGGAAGTAGTCCTTGCGCACGGCTTTCATGTCCGTGCAGATGCCCTCGCCAACCCCGAGGCCGAACTGCGCGAGGGCGACCCGCTTCCACTTGGTCGCCGCCTGGACCACCTGGGCGTCGATCGGATTCTTGCCGTGATCGTTGGCGATGTGGAACTCGACCGGCGTCCGTGAGCCGTCGCGGTCGAGCATGTCGTTGACGCCGCTTTCGGCATCGACGATCAGCGGCACCTGCACCATCATCAGGTTGAGCTCGCGGCACAGACCGTCCTCGATGAAACTCTTGGCGGCGAAGAGCGCTTCCTGGGTCTCGCGCGGGTTCAGGATCGAGTGGTAGTCGTCGGGCAGAACGCCTGCCAGTTCGTCGTAGCTGCCGATTCCAGGTCCACTTAGATCGGCTTCCTTGTCAAGGGTCATCGGCGTACCTCCGGGTGATGGCGGCGGGAGCCTGCCAGGGTGGGTCGGTGACCAGCGTTACAGCGCCAGCGACTCGCTCCAATACCCCTGTGGGCGGGTGCGGCTCCAACCCCTCAGGCGGGTGCGGCCGGCCGCTACCGCGGCGCCTTCCTGCGGCGATAGTGGCGGCGCGCCTTGGCCCGATTGCCGCAAGTCTGCATGTCACACCAGCGTCGAGAGCGATTGCGGCTGCGGTCGATAAACAACCAAGTGCAGGTCGGAGAGTCGCACTCCCGCACCCGGCGCAGATCGCCGGAAGTCAACAGCTCGCCGGCGGAGTAGAGAATCGGCCGGAGCAGGCGGACGGGGTCGTCGGAGTGAGCCCACGACCAGCGGCAGCAGCCGGACTGAGGCTCGAGTCGCAGCTCGCCCATCGCCCCCGCCAGCTCCTGATTGACGAGATCGAGGTCGGCCTGAGGTGCCTTCCCGTCGCTGGTGCAGGCGGTGAACAGGCGATACAGGGCGTCACGCAGCCGGATCGCTCGGCGCAAGACTCGGGCGGCCTCTTCGGGCCGATCTTGCGAGGTCCGGTTCAGCGCCGCGACGCCTCGGTCCCCGACGAGCTCCGCCTCCTGGGCGAAGACCAGCAGGTCGGCGAAGTCGTGAAGGGACTCGGTCTGCGCTCGACCGCGATCCTCGAACGTGTTGACGAAGTCCAGGCAGAGTGCGCCGCTGGTCAGGTCGAATCGCTGTGTCATCCAGCACGACATCTACCACGCTGGACAGATCGCGCTTCTGACCAAGGCGGCGAAAGGAGAACCGTGATGTCCCCCAACGAGATCCTCATCCACGACCACCTGGTGAGTCGGCGGCAACAGCTTGCCGGGGTCACCGATCTCCCCGAGCACCCCCGCATGATTGACCTTCTTCTCGAGGTCGACTCGGCCCTCGAGCGTCTCGACCACGGCGACTGGGGCTTGTGCACGATCTGCCACGGTCCGGTCGAGAGCGATCGTCTGCTCACCGACCCGTTGGTCTCGGTCTGCCTCGACTGTCTCACCATCGAGCAGCGCAGCGCCTTGGAGCACGACCTCGCCACCGCGTCTCAGATCCAGTCGGCGCTGCTCCCCGCGAGGCTGGTCGAGACGCCCGCTTGGGAGATCGCATCGGTCTACGAGCCTCTCGGTGCGGTGAGCGGCGACTACATCGACGTCATCAAGTCGGTCAACGGCTCGGGTCACCCACTCGTCACCCTCGGCGACGTTGCCGGCAAGGGGGTCGCGGCCGCGATGGTGATGTCCCACCTTCACGCGCTGCTGCGCTCGCTCATCCAGCTCGACTTGCCGCTGCCCGAATTGCTCGATCGCGCCAACGCGATGCTGCTCGCGGCGACGACCGCCAGCTCCTACGCCACGCTGGTGGTGATCAGGCTTTTCCCCGACGGCACGGCCGAGGTCGCCAACGGCGGGCACGAGCCGCCGATCGCCGTGCGGTCCGATGGGGTCGAGCCGCTCCCGGTCACCGGAATGCCTGTCGGGCTGCTGCCGTCGGTGAGCTTCCGCACCCACCGCATCCGGCTCGAGCCGGGCGACTCCCTGCTGCTTTTCACCGACGGGCTCTCCGAGGCGCCGGACGAGAACGGCTCCGAGTTCGGCCGTCGACGGGCCGCCTCGATCGCGGGCCGCAATCAAGGCAAGTCGGCGGCGGCGATCCTCGCGTCCACCCGCGAAGAGCTGGACGCCTTCCTCGACGGGGGTCAGCCGGCCGACGACCTGAGCCTGATGGCGATCCGGCGTCTCTGAGTCCCTGTGTCGGCCGCGCGCGGCCGAGTTCCGCGTACGTCACGTTCTCGATTAGACTAGGGGCCTAGGCGCGCTAGCCGATTCGAGGTCAATCCGCGGCGGGGCAACCATGCTGCCCCGTCGTTTCGACACTCCAAGGAGGACGGATCATGGGGAAGCCGCAAATCAGAAGTACCTTGGCGCTCGGCGCACTGGCGATCCTGGTCGCGGCCGGCGTTCCGGCGAGCGCCAAGGTCGAGGGTGACACCATAGTGCTGGGTGCCGCCGTGTCGCTGACCGGCAAGTACTCGACCAACGGCAAGAACACCCAGGACGGCTACGAGCTCGCCGTCGCGCGGGTCAACGAGAAGGGGGGCGTCCAGGTCGGCGACAAAACCTACAAGCTCAAGGTGGTCTACTACGACGACGAATCGACGCCGGCTCGGGCGGCCCAGCTGGCCGAGCGTCTCATCAATCAGGATGGCGTCAAGTTCCTGCTCGGACCCTACAGCTCCGGCTTGACCAAGGCGATCGCGCCGGTCACCGAGAAGTACAAGATCCCGATGGTGGAGGGCAACGGTGCGTCGCTTTCCCTGTTCAAGGAGGGTTATCGATACCTGTTCGCGACCCTTTCGACCACCGAGTTCTATCTCAAAGAAGCGGTCAACCTCGCAGCGATGACCGCCCAAGCCGCCGGCAGGGACCCCGCCGAGCTCAAAGTGGCCATGGCCTTCGAGAACGACCCCTTCAGCCAGGACATCCGCGCCGGGGTCACGGAAGACGCCGAGCGCTGGGGAATGAAGGTCGTCGTCGACGACAAGCTGCCGCCGGAGCTCAACGACATGGCGGCGACCCTGACCAAGATCAAGGCGGTCAAGCCGGACCTCCTGCTGGTCTCGGGCCACACCAAGGGGGCAACGCTAGCGGTGCGCCAGACCGCGGAGATGCGCGTCGAGGTGCCGATGATCGCCATCACCCACTGCGACTCAGCCCAGGTCGCCGAGACCTTGGGTAGCGCGGCGGAGTACTTCTTGTGCGCCTCGCAGTGGGATCGGAGCCTGAGCTACAGGGATGACTGGTTCGGCTCGGCCGAGGAGTACGCCCAGCTGTTCGAGGCAACGTACGACTACTCGCCGCCCTACCAGGCGGCTGAATCCACCGCCGCGGTTCTAGTGTTCGTGGACGCTTTGCAACGCGCCGGGTCGTTCGACACCGAGGAGGTCCGCGACGCGATCGCGGCAACCGACATGCAGACCTTCTACGGGAACATCAAGTTCGACGAGACCGGCAAGAACATCGCCAAGCCGATGGTGCTCTACCAAGTCCAAGACGGACAGTACAAGGTGGTGGCGCCGACCGACTGGGCATCGGCGAAGTTGATCCATCCACGGCGGCTGCCCGAGTAGACGCCTGCTGCTGCACCGTCTCCCGGTCCTCGACAGCAGCCGGACCGGGAGACCAAAGGCTCCATGAGTAATCTGTTGATCGGAGCGGTGTTCGCTCTGGCGGCCTACGGCATGGCCCTCGTCTGGGGGGTCATGAACGTGGTGAATATCTGCCAGGGCGAGTTCGTCATGCTCGGCGGCTACACCGCCTACTTCCTGTTCAAGGCCGGCGTTCATCCACTGGTCGGAATTCCGGTCGCGGCCGTGCTTCTCTTCGTCTTCGGTTGGCTTCTGTATCGCGCCGTAATCTTCCGCGTGGTCGACAAGGACCTCTTCATCTCGATTCTGGCGACCTTCGGTCTGAGCATCTTGCTGCAGCAGCTCGCCAACCAGCTCTTCGGTGCCGACGTACGCACCGCCGATGCCGGCTTTCGCACCCTGTTCTTCTTCGACAACATGGTCACCGTTTCGGTAGTCAAGATCGTAGCCTTCGGCGCCGCCCTCTTAGTCGGCGCCATCCTGATGCTGTTCCTCAAGAAGTCCAGGCTGGGGCAAGCGATTCGCGCCACGGCGCAGAACGCCCGCGCCGCCCGGATCATGGGGATCGACACCGGCCGCGTCTATGCAACCACCTACGCCCTCAACGCGGCGATCTGCGGCGCCGCCGGCGCCCTGGTGGCGATGACCTGGCTGATCCATCCCTATCTCGGCCTGCCCTACACGGTGCGCTCTTTCATGATCGTGATTCTGGCCGGCCTCGGCAACGTGGCGGCGGTGCTCGCCGCCGGCCTCGGCCTTGGCGCGGCCGAGAACTTCGCCGGGTTCATTCTCGGCGCCGAATACCAATCGGCCTTCGTCTTTGCGCTCCTCGTCGCGATTCTTCTCTGGCGTCGCTTCTGGCTGGACCGCACGCGAGGGTATCTGAAGTGATGCCACCGACGGCCAGCCGTCTGCTGCTCATCGGCCTCGTAGTGCTGGCGCTCGCTGCTCCCTGGCTTGCGCCCGCCTATCGCACCCAGATCTCCTTTCTCTGGGTCATGATCATCTTTGCCCTCACCTGGGACATTCTGGGCGGCCAGATGGGCTACAACTCTTTCGGCAATGTCGTCTTCTTCGGAGTCGGCATGTACGGCTGCGCGGTGATCCAGCGCGACACCGGCCTCGATTATTACCCTGCCCTGTGTCTCGGTATGACAGCCGGCGCGGCCTTGGCCGTTACTCTGGCTGCCGTGCTGGGCTCCGGACTGCTCGGCTTGCGCGGACACTACTTCGCCATCGCCACCCTCGGCCTGGGCTTCGCCGCCGGCGAGTTCGCCAGCGGCTGGGACTTCATCGGCGCCGGCTCGGGCATGGTGACGCCGCTCTACCCGGGCGAGGTCGGCGACCGCGAATCGTTCTTCTACTTTCTGCTACTCGCATTGACGGTAGTGACCTTTTTTGTGCTTCGCCGGCTGTATTCCGGGCGCTTCGGCCTGGCGATCAACGCCATTCGGGACGACGAGGACAAGGCCGAGGCGATGGGCATTCGCACGACGCTCTACAAGACCACCGCATGGTGCGTCTCGGCCTTCTTCCTCGGCGTGACCGGCGCCGCCGTCGGCAACCTTATCGGCTTCATCGACCCTCGCGACGTGGCCTTCGCCGGACCGACCTTCGGAGTGTGGATGGTGCTGATGGCGATCTTGGGGGGCAAGGGGACGCTGTGGGGTCCGGTTCTCGGCGCAACCGTCTTTCACATCACACAGGAGCTCTTCTGGACCTATCTCCTCGGCTGGCAGCGGGTTGCGCTCGGGCTGGTGATCCTCGCCATCGTTCTGTTTTTTCCGCTCGGCATCCTGGGCTGGGCCCGCGAGCGCTGGCCGGAGCGCTTCGGACATGCGGTGGAGGAGCGGCCCGCAACGGGTGAAGGCGCCTCATGAAACCGATTCTTGAAGTCGAGCGAGTGCGCAAGACCTTCGGTGGGGTAGTGGCCAACAACGACATCACACTCGAGGTGCCGGAGGGCAAGATCGTCGGATTGATCGGGCCGAACGGCTCGGGCAAGACAACCCTGTTCAATTCCATCGTCGGCTACCACGTGATCGATGGCGGGTCGGTGCGCTTCGACGGACGGGAGATCTCCGAGCTCAGGGTGCCGCGGATCGCCCGTCGCGGACTACTGCGGACCTTCCAGCAGACGCGGATCTACGGCAAGATGACCTGCCTGGAGAACATGCTGATCAGCGTCCCGCAGCGAGACCAGACCTGGCTTTCGATTCTCCGTAAGCCGCCGGCGGCGGACGAGTCGAAGGCGGAGGACCTGCTCGAGTTCGTCGGGCTGTATGCCAAGCGGAGACTGCTGGCCGGGGAGCTCTCGTTCGGTCAGCAGAAGCTGCTGGAGTTCGGCATGGCCCTGATGAACGAGCCGAGGATGCTACTGCTCGACGAGCCCACCGCCGGCATCAATCCGACGCTGATCAACGGGCTGATGCACCGGCTGCGTCGGGTCAACGAGGAGTTGGCAATCACCCTGTTCGTCATCGAGCACAACATGAGCGTCATCATGAGCCTCGCCGAGTACATCTACTGCCTCGCGCATGGTGAGCTGCTCGCCCAAGGACGGCCGGACGAGATCCAGGCCGACCAAAGGGTCATCGACGCCTACCTGGGGGCCCACTGATGGCCGCTGGAGACGGAAGGGAACTCGAGAGACCGGCCCACGCCAGACTGCGGGCGTCGTCGGGAGAGGACGTACTGTCGGTCGACGCCGTAGAGCAACAGGCCGCCGGCCTGGCGCAGCAAGGACCCGGGCTCGACCTCATCGGGGAGCTGGCGGGCGGAAGCCCGCTGCTCAGGATCGACGGCCTGGTCGCCGGCTACGGCAAGATGGAGATTCTGCATCGAGTTGACCTGCAGGTGGCTGCGGGACAGTCGTTGTGCCTGATCGGGCCCAACGGGGCCGGTAAGTCGACCGTGCTGCATTCGATCTACGGATTCACGCGGATCTGGGCCGGTAGCATTCTGCTGGACGGAGAGGATGTCACCCGCCTCTCGGCCGACGAGAAGCTGAGCAAGGCTGGCATCGCCTACGTCTTGCAGGACAACTCGGTCTTTCCGGACATGACGGTCGAAGAGAATCTGTGGATGGGGGGCTATTTGCTGGACAGCCCCGAACAGGCCAAGGAAGCCGCTGAGAGGGTCTTTGAGAAGTACGAGCGCCTGGCGCGCAGACGGCAGCAGCCGGCGCGCATTCTGTCCGGCGGCGAGCGCCGCCTGTTGGAGATCTCGCGCGCCCTCGTCATGGACCCCCGGGTCCTGCTGATCGACGAGCCGTCGATCGGCCTCGAACCCCGCTACATCGACATGGTGTTCGAGATACTCGCCGATCTCCAGCAAAGCGAGGGCAAGGCCATCCTGATGGTGGAGCAGAACGCCAAGAAGGGCCTCGAGTTCGCCGACGTGGGATACGTGCTGGTGTCGGGATCGGTCGCCATGGCGGATACCGGCGACCGACTGTTACGGCACCCCGACGTGGGTCGCCTCTTTCTGGGCGGTTGATCGACGCCCGCTCGTGAGGTTCCTCGTGAGGTTCCCGCTCGTGAGGTTCCAGGTAACTAGAGAGAGTCTTCGGGGCACATGCCACTCTAGGGCATCGGATCGGTCTTCATGAGACTGAGAGTCGGGCAAAGGGCCGTGTTGTGAGCTCCGAATAGCTCCCAAACGAGGAGAAACTCAATCCCGCCCGAAGGCAAGCTCCCGACAGACCACCCGCCTGCAAGGTCTTGCCACGATTGACTTGGCCGAATCCAAGTGTTGACTTGCCTAGCCTGGCCCTAAGCGTCCGCCCGCGGCCAGAAAGGCCACAGGCCGGAAGCTCCTCGCCGGGAACTCGGCGCGCCGCCCGGCCCGGTAGTCTCGTGAAGCCTGACTGTACTCGATCCGAAAGAGGCAGTACGCCCACTCGAGCGCTCGTCGTACCCGCGGTCGTGCCGCGTGAAACCGCGGCGCCGGAGAGCGATGAAAGACCGCCGGTCGGTCGAGCGGATTCTGCTCGAGGATCGCTTCGCGACCGAAGAAGACCGTTCCGCGCGCTTCGTGCTCTTCTTCGATCTCCCGGATCAGTCGGCGCACGCGCGTGCGCCGTGCGTTCGGGTCGAGCTCGTCCCAGCAGGGAAGAGGGGCGAGCTCGAGGGCGTGGCGAGAGGCGAAGCGAAGAGAGGGGTTGGGTTCGCCCCTCCTGCCGGCACGGTACTGCTCCGTGCGGTCGATCCACTCGCCCTCGAGTGGTTCACCGCGACTTAAGGTCTGGGTGCTCGAAGCACCGGGCCAGTGGTGGGGAGATGCGACGAGTCTCTCCTTGACCCCCTGCGACAGTAAGTAGCGGAGGCGGCTTTGCTGGACTTCCGGCTCATCGCTGATGACACTGTGAGAGTAGCGGCGGCCCCAGAAGCGCTCTTTCCATCCGTGCAGCCGTCCGGCCTCACGGGCGATGTTGGAGTTGGCGTAGGCCATGAAGCGCGCAAGCTGCTCGGCGTCTTCGGGTCTCAGAAGCAGATGGGCGTGGTTCGAGAGGTAGATGAATGCGCAAATCTTCATGCCTGTTGCTGCCTGCGCCTTGGCGAGCACTCCGACGATCCGATCGTTGAGCTTGGGCGAAGGGCGAAGCAGAAAGCGACCGTGGACTGTGCGCACAGTGACTTCGACGAGAGACCCTTCGGGAAGATAGCGGAGGTTGCGAGGCATCATCCTTACTAGACGGTATTCCGACACGAGATCTCGCACCGTTCCGCACCATTCACCTGGAACTTCAGCTCAGTGAGTGCTATTCAATCTGCACGTTCACTTAGGGGTGATTCAACCGCGGCTTGACGAAACGGGGTGTGAGAGGAGAAACTTTGGAGCCTATAGGAGTTGTTTCATGACGCGAGAAGGAACCCGCGCGTCACGTGTGGCGTTGGAAGTCCCCGCGAGCGTGTGCGTGGGCAGCGAGCGATTGCCGTGCCGGCTGCTGAACGTCAGCACCACCGGTATCGCCTTGGCCAGCGGCTCCCAGCGGTCGCTGGGGACTTGGGTTCGGATCAGCTTCGAGCTTCCCGGGCAACTTGGAGCTACCGATGCGGACGCGGTGGTGGTGCGCAATGGCGAGCGCGGCAGCGAAGTCGAGTGGGGCCTCCAGTTTCTGAACCTCAGACCGGAAGCCAGGGCTCAGCTTCGGGAGTTCGTCGGTTGCGCACCGCCGATTCACCCAGCGCCCGAGACAGCGGGGCCGCAGCGTCGAGCGCCATCTGAGGAGGTTGCCCATCGGCTGTCGGCAGGAGAGCACGAGAGGCTTCAGAAGCTGGCTCTGCGGAAGCTCTATCGCGACGCACTCGACCAGCTGGACTCGTGAACGATAAGACCCTGGCAGCTCGTGGGAGAGCGAGAGTAGGGATCTAGCATTCGCTCACGCGCCGGTCGAGCGCTCGGTACTGGATCGCTTCCGCCAGATGCTCGGTCTCGAGGTTCTCGTCGCCTTGAAGATCGGCGATGGTTCTGGCCACCCGTTGAACGCGGTGCAGGGCTCGCGCCGACAGACCCAAGCGGTCGAAAGCAGCCTCGAGGAGCCTCTGGCCGTCGGGATCGAGCCGGCAATGGCTCTCGATCCCGCTCGAGCCCAGATCGGCGTTGACGCTGCCGCCCTGACGCTCTCGCTGACTGCGGCGCGCCGCCAGCACGCGCTTTAGCGCTTGGGCGGTGTCCTCGCTGCCGGGCGCCTCCTGGAGTCGGCGGATCGGCACTGCCGGAACCTCGACGTGCATGTCGATCCGGTCGAGCAGCGGCCCGGAGATCCGCGCTCGATAGCGTTGCACCATCCTCGCCGAGCACTCGCACTCCTGGCGAGTGTCACCTAGATGGCCGCAGGGACAGGGATTCATTGCCGCCAGCAGCTGGAACCGTGCGGGGAAGCGAAAGCGCGCGTAGGCGCGGACGATCATCAACGTGCCCTCTTCGAGGGGTTGCCTCAGGGCCTCGAGGGTCGCTCTCTGGAACTCGGGCAGTTCGTCGAGGAAGAGCACGCCGTAGTGGGCGAGGCTGATCTCGCCGGGTCGCGGGACGCCGGCCCCGCCGCCGATCATGCCCGCCGAGCTGATGCTGTGGTGAGGGGCGCGAAACGGTCTTTGGGAGACGAGGCCGGCGGTTGGTCGATCGAGCACGACCGATTGGATCTTGGTTACTTCGAGAGCCTCGTCCCGGTCGAGCGGCGGCAAAAGAGCGGGTAGTCGGCGAGCGAGCATCGTCTTGCCGCTACCGGGCGGCCCGATGAAGAGCAGGTTATGGCCGCCGGCGGCGGCGATCTCGAGCGCCCGCTTGGCGGAGTCTTGGCCCCGCACGTCGGCGAGATCGAGGTCGCTGACCGCAGCCGGATCGACCATCTCGGGGTGATCCTCCGTCGGCGCCTGCGGCGCGACGCCGAGAAGATGCTCCAGCGCCTGAGCCAAACCGTCGACGCCGATGACCGGTAGTCCGCCCAGCGCCGCGCCCTCGGCGGCGGAAGCGGTCGGCAGCATCACCTCCCGCGAAGCCACCCGCTGCGCCAAGTGAGCGATCGCCAGGGCTCCCCGGATCGGGCGCGTGCTCCCGTCGAGGCCGAGCTCACCGCAGAACAGACGGCCCTGAAGGACCTCCTGAGGAATCTCCTCGTAAGCGGCGAGCATCGCCAAAGCGATCGCGAGGTCGAGGTGGTTGCCCGCCTTGCGGACGTCGGCGGGCGCCAAGTTGACGGTGATCGCTCGCGGCTCAAGACGGATCCCGCAGTTGCGGATCGCGGTTCTGACTCGCTCCTTGCTCTCCCGCACCGCGGTATCCGGCAGGCCGACGATCTGCATCTGCGGCAAGCCCGGCCGAACGTCGACCTCGACCTGCACCGGTCGAGCATCGATGCCCCAGGGGGTCGCCGCCGTCGCACGAGCCAACATCATGGAACAAGACGGAGCGATCCCCGCGGATCTTGCGCGAGCCTCTATGCCACGGGGCGAGCCCGGCGATCCCGCGCTCGAGGACCGCAAAGCTGCCTATACTAGAAGTCGATGATTCAGCTCGACGGCACCGCGCTCGACCTCGAGAGTCTCGCCAAGGTCGCGGCCGGCTCGGAAGATTGTGCCCTTTCGGCCGAGGCTCGGAGCCGGATGGCGGCGGCGCGGGCGGTGATCGACAGCGTCGTCGTCGAAGGGATTCCGACCTACGGGATCAACACCGGCTTCGGCGAGCTGGCGACCGTCCCGATCGCTCCCGAGAAGACGGCCGAGCTGCAGCGCCGACTGCTCCTCTCCCACGCCGCCGGATTGGGTCGGCCGCTGCGCCCGAGCGCCGTTCGCGCGATGCTCGCACTGCGCGTCAACACCCTGGCTCGGGGGTATTCTGGAATCCGTGTCGAGGTGGTCGAGCGCCTTCTCGCGCTCCTCGAACGAGGCCTCCTGCCGGTCGTTCCACGTCGGGGATCGGTCGGCGCCAGCGGGGATCTGGCGCCACTCGCGCACCTCGCCTTGCCGTTGATCGGAGAGGGGGAGCTGTCGGTCGGAGGTGAGCGCCGGAGCGCCGGCGAGGCGCTGCGCGCGGCTGGCCTGCCGCCGCTCACGCTCGCGGCCAAAGAAGGTCTGGCGCTCATCAACGGTACCCAGGCGATGACGAGCTTGACCGCACTGGCCGCGATCGAGGCGCGCAAGCTCGTACGGCTGGCGGATCTCGTCGGCGCACTCAGCCTCGAAGCGCTCCGCGGCACCGACGCGGCGTTCGATCCGCGACTTCACGCCTTGCGGGCGCATCCGGGGCAGCAGACGAGTGCCCGAAATCTGTGCCGGCTGATTAGCGGCTCCCAGGTCCGCGAATCGCACCGGGAGGACGATACTCGAGTGCAGGATCCGTATTCGCTACGCTGCATGCCACAGGTTCACGGCGCCGTGCGCGATGTCCTGGCCGACGTCGAGCGCAGACTCGAGATCGAGATCAACTCGGTGACCGACAATCCACTGGTCTTCGCGGAAGACGGCGAGGTCCTCTCCGGCGGCAACTTCCACGGCGAGCCGATCGCGATGGCGGCCGACTTTCTGACCATCGCGCTCGCCGAGCTCGGCAGCATCTCGGAACGCCGGATCGAGAAGCTCACCAACCCCAGTCAGTCGGGTCTGCCCGCATTCCTCGTCGAAGACGCGGGGCTCAACTCCGGGTTCATGATGGCGCAAGTCACCGCCGCCGCACTCGCCGCCGAGAGCAAGACGCTCGCTCATCCCGCCTCGGTCGATTCGATCCCCACCTCGGCTGACAAGGAGGACCACGTGTCGATGGGCATGGGGGCGGCGCTCAAGCTCGAGCGGGTGGCCGTCAACTGTCGGCGCATTCTTGCCATCGAGGCGCTGGCCGCGGCCCAAGGCGTCGATTTTCACAGGCCGCTCAAAACCAGCGTGCCGCTCGAGGCGTGGCACACCGAGATCCGGAAGAGAGTCCCTCACTGGAGCGAGGATCGGTGGGCGGCACCCGACCTCGAGACGATCGAGGCGCTGTTCGAGAGCGACCTCTCCACCCACCTCGAGCAGCTCGAATGAACCGGCGTCGAACGACTCCGGACCGAACGACGTTGCAGCCACGAGGACCGACATGATCGAACCCGAGACTCCGATCGGCCGACGAGTGATCCGCGCCCCGCGCGGCACCGAGCTCTCCTGCCGCGGTTGGCAGCAGGAGGCGGCGCTACGCATGCTGATGAACAACCTCGACCCCGAGGTCGCCGAGAAACCCGAG
>CALZKB010000110.1:14663-36381 GCA_945787575.1 Thermoanaerobaculia bacterium
CGGCTCCGGAAAGGCGGCGCGCAACTGGGAGTGCTATGACGCGATCGTCGCCACCCTCAAACGACTCGGCGACGAGGAGACGCTGCTCGTCCAGTCGGGTAAACCGGTGGCGGTCTTCCGGACTCACGCCGGGGCACCTCGAGTGCTGCTCGCCAATGCGCTTCTCGTTCCCCACTGGGCGACCGACGACGAGTTTCGCCGCCTCGACGCCCTCGGGCTCACCATGTACGGGCAGATGACGGCCGGCTCGTGGATCTACATCGGCAGCCAGGGGATCCTGCAGGGCACCTTCGAGACCTTGGCGGAGTGCGCCCGGCAGAGGTTCGACGGCTCGCTGCGCGGCAGCCTGACGGTGACCGCCGGGCTCGGGGGGATGGGCGGCGCCCAGCCGCTCGCGGTCACCATGAACGACGGAGTGTGCCTGATCGCCGAAGTCGACCGTGGCCGGATCGAGCGACGGCTCGAGACCCGCTATCTCGATCGGGTGGCCGACGACCTCGCGAGCGGCGTCCGCCAAGCGCTCGACGCCAAGGCGGCGGGGGAAGCGACCTCGATCGCCGTCGAAGCCAATGCCGTCGATCTTCTCGACTACCTCGTCGAGCGGGGGATGACCCCGGACGTCCTCACCGACCAGACCTCGGCCCACGACAACCTGACCGGCTACGTTCCGCATGCGATGAGCTACGAGGCGGCACTGGCGCTGCGCGAGAGTGACCCCGAGGCGTACGTCGCGGCCACGGTCGATTCGATGGCCGCCCATGTCCGTCGGATGCTGACCCTGCAGGAGCGCGGCGCCTTGACCTTCGACTACGGCAACAACCTCCGGGGGCAGGCGCTGGCGGCGGGGGTGGCCGACGCCTTCGACTTCGCTGGCTTCGTTCCACTCTTCATTCGCCCGCTGTTTTGCGACGGCAAGGGCCCGTTCCGGTGGGCCGTCCTCTCCGGCGACGAGGCCGACCTCAGGGCGACGGACGAGGCGATCCTCGAAGCGTTCCCGAACGACGAGGCGCTCCACCGCTGGATCCCGATGGCCCAGGAGCGGATCGCCTTCCAGGGGCTGCCGGCGAGGATCTGCTGGCTCGGCTACGGCGAGCGCGCCAAAGCGGGTCGCGTGTTCAACGAGCTGGTGGCGAGCGGCAGGGTGAGCGCTCCGATCGTCATCGGCCGCGACCATCTCGATTGTGGGAGCGTCGCCTCGCCGAACCGCGAGACCGAAGCGATGAAGGACGGTTCCGACGCGATCGCCGACTGGCCGATCCTCAACGCCCTGCTGAACGCCGTGAACGGCGCCACCTGGGTGTCGGTCCACCACGGAGGCGGAGTAGGAATCGGCTACTCGCTTCACGCGGGCCTGGTCGTCGTTGCCGACGGCACCCAAGAGTGCGGCGAACGGCTCGATCGGGTCCTGACCGGAGATCCGGGCATGGGCATCGCACGGCACGCCGACGCCGGATACTCCCGTGCGATCGAGTTCGGTCGACACCACGGGGTCGATCTTCCAATGGCTCTACCGCCGGCCCCACAGGTGCCAGGGGAGTAGCGAATCCTCCGGAAGTTTCGATCGAAGCTAGACGTTGGGGACCTCGATGGCTGAATCCTCGACGAAACCCCGCTCTCCGAGCCCGATCGAGTGGGCGCTGCTTGCCTTGCTGACGGTTGCCGTCCCGGTGAGCGCCGCGCTGGAGCTCGCCGCCGAGCGAAAGCCCGAGAGCCATCGCGATCTCGTGTCCGCGGCTCGGGCCGGCTACGAGAGGCTCTGGACGAGCGTCGACGAGGTGGCGCAGAAAGCGGTGGCAGCGGTGGGCGCTCCCGCCGTCGATCGCCGCGAGCGCTTCTCCCAACTCGAGGATGTAGCCCGGCCTCGAAGAGCCGAGGGATGGTCGCTCTATCTCATCTCACCGGGCGGAGAGGTCGAGGCCTGGGGTGGAGCCGGCTTGCTCCATCCGTTGACGACCGAAACGCTGCCGACTCGCGGGCGGACGTCGCGCGCCAGTCTGAGCGCCGTCAGTCTGCTCTCGATAGAACCGCTCGCCACCGGCGGAGCGGTCGTCGCCGGGATCAGTCTGCCGACCGCCGAGCTGCCATTCGAGCTTCCCGGCCGCGCCCACCGAGGCACTCGGTGGAGCGTTGGACCGATCGGCATGACCGCCCCCCCCGGGCGCGCGGCCGTGCTCCTGCCCGAGACACCGGCCTTGCTGATCGACAGCTTCGAGCTCGCCACCAGGCCGCCTGACGGCTCCCTCGCAACCTCATGGCGCGCGCCGCTCATCTGGCTGGGGGCGTGGCTTCTGGTCGTCGCGACGATACTGCGCCGGCGGCTCGGCTGGGGGGGCGCCCTGCTCGCGGCGTCCGCGCCCGTCGCTTGGGCACTCGCCGGCGGGGTAGCGCTCGGGCCCAGCGTTCTCCTTGGCGCCACTGTCCTGGTGGCGATCGCAGCGGCGTCGGGCGCAGCCGGCCCGTTCGCCGCCCGAAAACCGGCGTTGTGGGGGGTGGCGGGAATCGCTGCTCTTTTCGGCGTCTCGTTCGTCCTGCAGCGGCCCGGCGCGATCGACCTCGCCGAGAGCTTCGCCGCTCCCAGCGGGATCTGGCTCGCCCGCCTCGTGCTGCTCATGACCGCGCTGACCTGGCTGGGAGCGCTCGTCGGCGGCCGGCGGGGCGACGAGGTCTCCACGGCCACCGCAGGTCGTTCGTGGGCGGGGGCCGCCTTCCTGGTGGGCGCCGCCATGGTCCTCGACCTGCCGCCGCTCGCCGCTTCGCTCGCCGCCATCGGCGGCGCCCTCAGCTGTCAAGGGCTCGCCGGGCGGATGCCGCGCGGCAAACCGTTGCTTCTCGTGGCGATTGCCGGACTTGCCGCCTTCTCCGCCGCGACTACCTATGAGGTCGTTCATCGCTGGCGGCTGCGGGGCGACCTCGGCACCGAGACTCTCGAGGCGCTGGCACCACCCTCGAGCGCCGAGACCGCGGCCATGAAGGCCGAGCTCCGGCGCCACTTCGAGCGCTTCGACCTCGGCGATCTGTCAGCCGGCGACCTCGACGTCATGGATCACAGCGATCTCGCCTTCGAGGTCTGGAGGAGCTCTCCGCTGGCTCGTCGACGAGCGGTGTCGGCAGTGGCACTGCGCGCCTACTCGGGAGAATCGAGCCTGTTCACCTTCGGCATCCCCCTCGACGACGACGGCAGACCGGTGGTGCGGTCGCGGGAGCGGGTGTTCGACACGCCCGTCTGGGACCACGCCCTGATCAACGAATTCGCCACGATCGAGCACGACATGGCTCCCTGGGGAGAGGTCGAGTACTGGCTCCTCGTTCGCCCCGGTCATCGCCTCGTCGACCCCGAACTGTCCGACGTTTCGGTCGACCTGTTGCAGGGCGGACCGAGCGGCAGGGGAGCGGTGCAATCGATCCTCGACCCCGCCCGCTACGCCCTTTACCGACTGCCCGACCGGGCGCGAATCGCTCCCTGGCCGGACCCTCCGCCGCTTACCACGGAACTCCTCGAGCGCGGTCACGGACGGATCGAGCACGGCGATCGGTGGTGGTGGGCGTGGGCCGCGGGCGAGCCGGACGGCTACCGCGTCGTCTTCCTACCTCGGCTCGGTCCGGTCGAGGGACTCTCGCGAGCCGGAACCCATGCCGTGGCAGCGCTCTCGCCCATCGCCGTGCTCGCCGTTGTGATCTTCCTCCTGCGGTTGCCCCGACGGCAGTTCCGCCGCCAGCTCGCGGCCGTGTGGAACTCCTACTCTCGCCGGCTGGTCCTGCTGTTCTCACTACTCCTGCTGGCTCCGGCAGTGGTCGTCGACGTGCTGGCCCTGCGGGCGCTGGGCGACCGTCTCGAGCGGCAGAAGCTCGACGCGGCGCGCGGCGCCTTGACCTCCGCCCAGCGGGTGCTCGGCGAGTACGCCGCCAACCAGGAGCCCGGCATCTCTCTCGACACGCTCTTCGACGACACGTTGATGAGCTGGCTGGCGAGCGTCCTCGACCACGAGGTCAATCTGTACTGGGCAAGCAGCAATCAGGTTTGGGCCTCGAGCCGCCCCGAGCTCTTCGACACCGGCCTGCTCCCCAAACGGATCCCGGGTGAGATCTACTCGACTCTCAAGCTGCGCGGGCAGCGCTCGGCGGCCCGTCGGCAGCAGACCGCCGGGGTCGCCTATACCGAGCTCTACGCGCCGCTGGCGCTGCCTGGACAGGAGCTCGAGGACGCCGCCTTCTTCCTGTCGATCCCGCTCATGGCGCAGGAGGCGCGGGTCGAGAGGGAGATCGCCGGACTGAGGGCCAAAGTCGTGCTCGCCACGACCTTGCTGGTATTGCTGCTGGTGGCGCTCGGGAGCCGGTTGGCCGCGAGCTTCACGGCACCGCTCGAGGAGATCATCGCCGGAACCCAGCGCATCGCGGCCGGCGCCGCGAGTCTCGGACTCCGGCCCAAGGAAGTCGAGCTCGCGACCTTGGCCGAGGCGATCGATCGTATGGCCGAGCGTATTGCCGAGGGGCGCCGCAAGCTGGTCGCCGAGAAACAAGTCGTCGAGAGGATGGTGGAGAACATTACGGCGGCGGTGGTGTCGGTCGACTCGAACCGCAGGGTGCTGATGCAGAACCACGTCGCCGTCGAGCTGCTCGGTACCGAGGTCGGCGAGCCGATCGAGACGGCGCTGTCGCGCCGCGGGGAGCTGAGCGAGCTGCTCGACGTGCTCGAGCGATCTCGACGGCAGAAAGGTCCCCAGACCGTCACCCTCCCTGCCATCGACGACGAGGAGCCGCGGGAGTGGTCGGTGATCTGGGTGCCTCTACCCGGAGAGGGGGATCCCGAGGCGCTGGTCGTGGTCGAGGACGTGACCGAGGTCGTCAGAGGGGAGCGGCTCTACGCCTGGGCGGAGATGGCACGCATGATCGCCCACGAGATCAAGAACCCGCTCACCCCGATCCGCCTCTCAGCAGAGCACTTGCGAGAGGTCCGGCAGCGAGGCGCGGCCGATTTCGATCGGATCTTCGACCAGTGCACCAGCAACATCCTCCATCACGTAGAGGAGCTCCGCGTGATCGCCAGCGAATTCTCGACCTATAGCCGTATTCCCAAGATCGAGCGCCAGAACGGCGACCTGGTGGCGGTGGTGGAGGAGTTGACCGCCGGATATCAGACGTCGCCGCCGGCCGGCGTCGACATCCTCTTCGCGCACGAAGTCGACGCGCTCGAGGTCGAGTTCGATCGCCGGATGCTGACGCGCGCTTTGCGCAACCTCTTCGAGAATGCCATCCGCGCGGTGGCCGGCGGCGGAACGGTGACGGCGACCGTGCGGCGGCGGGAGCAAGCCGAGGTGATCATCGCCGACGACGGGCCCGGCGTCGACCCCGAGGAACTGGCGCGAGTCTTCGATCCCTACTTCTCGACTCACGACACCGGTACCGGACTCGGTCTGCCGATCGCGAGGCGCATCATCGAAGAGCACGGGGGAGAGATTCACGCCAGGAATCGTGATCGCGGAGGCCTCGCCGTACGCGTGACCCTCCCGATCGCCTGATCGCCGGTGAGCCGCTGCTGTAGGATCGTGCGATTCCGACCCGGCCGACGCGGGGCGAGGCCCCGGCAAGCCCATCTAGATAACCAGGAGAGACGCGTCGCGATGACCGCCACGAACTGTCGAACCGTCCTTTTGCTGTGCGCCCTGTCCGTCGCCGCCTGCGCATCGGTGCCCGGCGCCTCCGGTCCGGGAGCAGCGACCGTCTCCGCCCCCGAGGACTCCGACTGGGACAAGACGCTCGACGGGCTCGACGCTCGTTCGGGACTGCTCGACGTGCACGTCGACACCGAGGACGGCAAGGTCGTCTTGGAGCTGCCCGCTCCCGACGCCGAGGGTCGGGTGGAGAGGTACCTCTACCTCGAAGGACTCACCTCCGGGCTGGGGTCGAATCCGATCGGTCTCGACCGCGGACAGCTCGGAAAGAGCCGAATCGTCGACATCCGACGGATCGGAAACAAAGTCCTCATCGAGGAGCCCAATCTCCGCTACCGAGCTCTCACCGACAACCCGGCGGAAGCACGAGCCACCGAACAGGCCTTCGCGACCTCGGTGTTGTGGGCGGCAGAGGCGGCCGCGGTCGGCGACGACGGGCGCGCCCTCGTCGACATCACCTCGTTTCTAGTGCGCGACGCTCACGGCGTGAGCCGGAGCCTCGCCACGGCCGGGCAGGGCAGCTACCGGCTCGACGAGGACCGGAGCATGGTCGATCCAGCCGCCTGTCTGGCATTTCCCGACAACCTGGAGTTCGAGGCGATCCTCACCTACGGCGGCGAGCCCGAGGGCGCCTTCGTCCGGGAGACCACGCCGACCGCCGACTCCGTGACCCTGATCCAGCACCATTCGCTGGTCCGGCTTCCGGACGACGGTTACCGGTCACGGCCGTTCGATCCGAGGATGGGGTCGTTCGCCGTCTCGTTCATGGACTATGCGGCGCCGCTCGGCGCTCCGATCGAGCAGCAGTGGATCGTCCGCCACCGGCTCGAGCGCACCGATCCCGCGGCCGCCTCGTCGCCGGCCGAAGAGCCGATCGTCTACTACGTCGACTCCGGCGCTCCCGAGCCGATCCGCTCGGCCCTCGTCGAGGGCGCCTCGTGGTGGAACGAGGCGTTCGAAGCGGCGGGCTTCGAGGACGCCTTTCGCGTCGAGATCCTCCCCGAGAACGCGCATCCCCTGGACGTGCGCTACAACGTGATCCAGTGGGTTCACCGCTCGACCCGCGGATGGTCCTACGGCGGCGGCGTCGTCGACCCGCGCACCGGGGAGATGATCAAGGGGCACGTCTCGCTCGGTTCGTTACGAGTTCGCCAGGACATCCTGCTGTTCGAGGGACTGGTCGGGGCGGAGGCGACGGGCAGGGGGGGAGCGGGCGACCCGATCGAGGCGGCGCTCGCTCGCATCCGTCAACTGTCGGCCCACGAGGTGGGGCACACTCTCGGCTTCAACCACAACTTCGCCGCCAGCACCTACGGCCGGGCGTCGGTCATGGACTATCCGGCACCGTGGATCCGGGTGACCGATGACGGCGACCTCGACCTCTCCGAGGCCTATGCCGTCGGCGTCGGCGCTTGGGACAGGCACGCGACCGACTACGCGTATCGGGACTTTTCCGACAGGACGGACGAGAGGGCGGCGCTGGCCGCAATCGTCGAGCGGGGAGTCGAGGCGGGCCTGCTTTACCAGACCGACGCCGACGCTCGGCCTCCCGGTGCCGCGCACCCCGCCGCCGGGCTCTGGGACAACGGCTCGGACTCGGTCGCGGCACTCGCCGAGACGCTCGAGGTGCGCCGGATCGCCCTCGAGCGTTTCGGAGAAGGGAATCTGGCTGCGGGCCGGCCGCTTGCCCTGCTCGAGGAGGTGCTGGCACCGCTCTACTTCCACCATCGATACCAGCTCGAAGTGACCGCCAAGATGATCGGCGGAGTCGACTATCGCTACAAGCTGGCCGGCGATGGTCAACCGTTGCCGGCGCCGGTCGCCCCGGAGCGTCAGCGGGCCGCGCTCGCGGTCGTGCTTCGGGGACTTGACCCGGCGACGCTTGCGGTTCCGGAGAACGTTCTTTCGGTCATGCATCCGCGCGACTCCGGTTCGTCGGAGAATCGAGAGCTCTTCGACGACCGTACGGCGCCGTTGTTCGACGCGGTCGGCGCGGCGGCGACGGCTGCCGACATGGCGGTCGACGCCCTTACCGTTCCGGCGCGACTCAATCGAGTGGCCCACTATCATGCGCTCGACGCAGAGATGCCGAGTGTGAAGGAAGTGCTCGAGGCTGTGGTCGCCACCGCCTTCGAGAGCAGCGGCGCCCCTCTCCCGGTGACCGCGGCGGTTCAGGAGGTCGTCGTCGCGGCGCTGATCGAGCTCGCCCAGTCGGAGTCCGCCTCCCTCGTCGTGCGGGCTGCGACCGAGCGCACTCTGGAGCAGCTGGCCGGCGCCGGAATCGCCGCCGTCGCGCCGACGCTGCGCCGTACGATCGAGCAGTGGCTCGATCGCCCCGCACCGAGCCGGACGCCGACGATTCCAGCCCCCGACCCACCACCCGGGCCGCCGATCGGGAGCGCGTCGCCATTGCCGGAGTCGGGCTGCACCTTCGAAAGCGTGAAAAGGAGCGGTCAATGAGGCAGAGAGGACTCAGCAGACAGGCGTACGAGACGATCCCGGAGGGCGGCCGTTACGAGCCTTTCGTGTCCGGCGCGGAGAGCCCGCCGGAGTTCACCTTCAAGGCCGTGCTTGCCGGGATTCTCTTCGGAATCATCTTCGGCGCGGCCAACGCCTACCTCGGTCTCAAGGTCGGACTGACGATCTCGACGTCGATTCCGGTCGCCGTCATCACCGTCGCCAGCTTCCGGCTGCTCGCCAAGAGTGGAATCGAGAGCTCGATCCTCGAGGCGAACCTCTCGCAGACCGTCGGCTCGGCCTCGAGCTCGGTCGCGAGCGGCGTGATCTTCACCTTGCCGGCGCTGTTTCTTTGGGGACTCGACCCGACTCTCCTGCAGATGACGCTGTTGGCGATGTGCGGCGGGCTCCTCGGAGTGCTCTTCATGATCCCGCTGAGACGGTTTCTCATCGCCCGCGAGCACGGTCGCCTGCCGTATCCGGAGGGTACGGCTTGCGCCGAGGTCCTCGTCGCGAGTCAGGTGGGCGGCGGGCGCGCGGTCAACGTCTTCCGCGGCCTCGCCGTGGGAGCCGCTTTCAAGCTTCTCGCCGGCTGGCTCAAGCTCTACCCGAGCGATCTGCACGTGAGGATCCCGTTGCTCAAGAAGGGCCAGCTGGGCCTCGAGAATTCAGCGGCGTTGTTCGGCGTCGGCTACATCCTCGGTCCGCGGATCGGAGGCATCATGGTCGGTGGCGGGCTCCTCTCTTGGCTCGTCATCATCCCGGTGATCGCGTGGTGGGGAGAGGGCGTCACGACCCCGTTCTACCCCGAGGTCGAGCTCACGATCACGGAGATGAGCCCACGGCTGATCTGGACTCGCTACGTGCGCTACATCGGTGCCGGTGCGGTGGCGGCGGGTGGCTTGATCACGCTCATCCGCAGCTTGCCGACGATGATCGAGAGCTTCCGCGTCGGCGCCCACCACCTCCGGCAGCGTCTGCAGGGGTTGAGCGACCGAGGTGACCGCCTCGAAGCCGACCTCTCGCTCAAGGTCGTCGGCATCGGCGTCCTCGTCCTCGCGTCGGTGATGACCTTCGTCCCCACGGTGTTCGCCGTTCTCGACGGCTTCGCCAGCCGGGCGCTCGCGGCGGTCCTCGTGGTGATCGCCGCCTTCTTCTTCGTGACCGTCTCGTCGCGGATCGTCGGGCTCGTCGGCGTCACTTCCAATCCGACGTCGGGAATGACGATCGCAACGCTGCTCGCCACCTCGGGGATCTTCTTGGCGATCGGCTGGACCGGCGACATGGGCAAGGTCGCCGCCCTCACGATCGGCTGCGTCGTGGCGATCGCCGCCTCGATCGCCGGCGACACCTCCCAAGATCTCAAGACCGGCTTCCTGCTCGGAGCCACCCCCCGGCGGCAGCAGATCGGCGAGCTGGCGGGCGTCCTGACCTCCGCCGTCTTCGTCTGCCTAACGGTTCTCGCTCTCAACGAATCCTACGGTTTCGGAACGAGCGAGATCCCGGCGCCGCAGGCTACTCTGATGAAGATCGTCATCGAAGGGGTCCTCGAACAGTCGCTGCCTTGGGGCCTCGTGGGAATCGGTGTCGCGATTGCGGTCGCCGCCGAGCTGTTCAAGATCCCCAGCCTCCCCTTCGCCGTCGGCGTCTATCTCCCGGTCTCGACGATGGTGCCCGTCTTCTTGGGCGGCCTCATGCGATACTTCGCGGAGCGCGGCGCCGGCGATGAGGACGCGGCGGCCTCCAAGCGCGAACGCGGCGTCCTCTTCGGCTCGGGGCTGGTCGGCGGAGAGGGACTACTGGGTGTCGTCGTCGCCCTCATCGCCGTCGCCCTCGGCCGCGCACCGGCGAGCATCGGCTACGCATGGGCGGGAGCGGCCGCCCAGTGGGTCGGCCTCGCCGCCTTCCTGCTTCTCGCTTTCTACTTCTGGCGGGTCATCCAGCGCGCCGACCCGACCGACGATTGAAGCCGTGCGTTGTTCCCGAACCGTGCGGATGCTCGCCGGCCTCTTCCTCTTCCTCGGGCTGATCGTAACGGTGGCGCGCTGCCGCGCCGAGGATCCGAGAGCGGTCCGTCAGCGCGTGCGCACCCTTGCGGCCTATCCTCACGACCGCACCGCCTACACTCAGGGCCTGCTGTGGCACGACGGCAGCCTGTACGAGAGCACCGGCCGCTACGGGGAGTCGCGCCTGCGGGAGGTGGAGCTCGCCTCGGGCCGGGTCCTGCGCGAACGGCGGATACCCGACTCGATCTTCGCCGAAGGCCTCGAACGGGTCGAGGACCGACTCGTGCAGCTCAGCTACCAGGCGGGCCGGGCGTTCGTCTATCGCCTCGCTGATTTCGAGCCGCTCACCGAGTTCGCCTACGAGGGCGAGGGGTGGGGACTGTGCTACGACGGCGGCGGGCTTTGGATGAGCGACGGCAGCGACCGGTTGACCGTGCGCGACCCGAAGACCTTCGCGACGCTCGGCGATCTGCGGGTCACCCTCGACGGTCGGCCTCTCGAGCGTCTCAACGAGCTCGAATGCGCCGAGGGCTGGATCTTCGCCAACGTCTACGGTACCGAGCGAATCGTGAGAATCGACCCGCGGTCGGGCGAAGTCCGAGCGGTAATCGACGCCTCGGACCTGTTGACCGCTCCCGAACGAGAAGGAGTCGACGTGCTCAACGGCATCGCCTACGACCCCTCTCGGGAGGCGTTCTTCATCACCGGGAAGTATTGGCCGAAGCTCTTCGAAGTCGTCTTCGAGTAGCGGACCCCGGCCGCACGTGGCAAGCGTCCGGGGGCCGCGCGACCAGTGAAGAAGTGCTAGGAGAGCACCGGCTCGATCTTGAGGATTCGAGCCCAGGCCTGTCGCAGGGAGGCGGGCAGATCGAGGGCGGGGAACGCCTCGCGCACCTCCTCCTCCGAGACGTAACGCCAGATGTCGTCCCAATCTGCGTAGCGCAGAAGATGTGAGATCACCTCGGCGCGCTCGCCCGGTAACTCGGAGAGCAGCATCCTGCGAATCTCGTCGTCGCTCACCGGACGCTCCGGAAAGAAGTAGACCGTGGGAAGATCTACTCTTGAGTCGTCGTCGGACATCGCGTCGAGTATAGCGCCTCACGGACGGCTCTTGCGTCCGGTGTTCTTGTGGTACTTTCTCTCCTCGAAGGCCGCTGGGCGGGCATAACTCAGCTGGTAGAGTGCCAGCTTCCCAAGCTGGATGTCGCGGGTTCGAGTCCCGTTGCCCGCTCCAAAGACGAAGGACGGCCTCTGCAGCAAGGGAAACGCACAGAGTACCCACAAAGGGGGAAGTTCCATGGCACTGTTTGGTCGCGAATCCGACGAAAGCCCCGCAGCTCCGATGAGCCCCGCACCGGCTCGGCAGCCGACTGGGCGGCAGACCACCAGGAAGACCACTCTCATCGCCTCCGGAGCGACGCTCATCGGAGAGGTCAGCGGCGATACCGACGTCATGATCGAAGGTACGGTCGAGGGCAAGATCCATCCCAGCCAGGACGTGTCGGTCGGGGAGCGGGGACTCGTCCGTGGCGAGATCAAGGCACGTCGAGTGCGGGTGGCCGGCAAGGTCCAGGGCAACGTGCACGGCAAGGAGAGCGTCGAGATTCTGTCGACTGGCAGTCTCGAAGGCGACGTCTCGTCGCCCGGCATGGTGATCGGCGACGGCGCCTTCTTCAAGGGTCGCGTCGAGATGACGGGGAAGCAGCGCGAAGAGCCGAAACCGGAAGGGCCCAATCCCCAAGGGCCGACGGTCAAGAAAGCTCCCACCGCGACGGGAGCCGCCCTCTCTCCGCGCAAAGCGGGCGCTTAGCGGTTATTGAATGCTCGGCAGCTCCGTGCCGGCGACCTCGCGCCACAGTGCCCGAAGATCGTCCGGCAGCGGCGCCTCGAAGCGCACCGCCGAGCCGTCCCCCGGATGCTCGAACCCGAGCCGCCACGCATGCAGCGCCGGGCGAGGAAAGGCCGCGAGTGCCCCGCGTACCGGCGGTGGCGCTCCGCGCCAGCGGTTGCCGGCGTAGACGGCGTCACCGATCAGCGGATGGCCGAGAGCCTTCAGGTGAACTCGCCCGCGCGCCTCGGCGATCAACCGATAGTCGGTCCGCGACGGCCGACCGCCGGGCCGGACCGTCATCGCCTTGCGCCGCTGAGGATGTCTCCCGATCGGAAGCTCGATCGATCCGCTCGTCTGGCGGGGAATCCCAAAGGCGATGCCGAGATAAGTCTTCTCGACTCGCCGCTCGGCAAACGCCTTCGACAACGCCTGATAGGCGGGTTCGGTCCGCGCTACGACGAGCACTCCCGTGGTATCCAGATCGAGCCGATGCACGATCCCCGGCCGGTCCGGTCCGCCGACTCCGCCGAGCTCCGGATAGGCGTGGACGAGGCGGTTGACGAGGGTTCCCCTTCGCCGACCGGCACCGAGATGAACGGCCATGCCCGGCGCCTTGTCGAGGACGACGATCTCGGCATCCTCGTGGAGAATCGCCAACGAGCCGGCCTCGGGAGCAACACCGGCGGCAGTCTCCTTCGGCCGAGCCTCACAGGAGATCTCCTCACCCTCCGACACCCGGAACGAGGCGCGCCGGGCCTTTCCCGCGACTTCCACGAGACCGTCGCGGATCCACAGCTGCACCTGGTTGCGCGCGACGCCGAGGTGCGCGGCGACGACCTGGTCGAGGCGAACGCCCTCATCGTCGTGGGTGACTCGCCAGCGAGCCATCAGGCTGCCGAGGGACGGCGCCGGCGCTGCAGAATCAGATCGAGGATCATCAGGCCGATGCCGATGGTGATCGCGGTATCGGCCACGTTGAAGGTGTGCCAGTGATAGCTGCCGACATAAAAGTCGATGAAGTCGGTGACCGCTCCCTTGACGATGCGGTCGACGAGGTTGCCTACCGCACCGCCGAGGATCAGTGCCAGAGACCAGAGCAGTAGTGACTCCCGGTGGTGAGTCTGCCGGTAGTACACCGCCACCACGACCAGCGCCGCGACGCCGGCGGCGATGAGAATCGGGGGGCCGAGCGAGCCGAGTGAGTCCATGAGGCCGAAGGCGACGCCCGTGTTCTCGACGTGGATCAGGTTGAGCACTCCCGGGATGACCCTCTCGAGGCCGTCGAGGGGGAGGGTGGCGACGACCCACGCCTTGGTGGCGACATCCGCGACGAACACGGCGAGCGAGACGATCAGCAGGCGCGTCTTCCGGTTCACCGCGACACCCCTTCCTCGCCGGCGACGGTGGCCTCGAGCACGACAACGGCCGCCGCGACCCCCGCGTCGTGGGTGATCGACAGGTGGATCCGTCCCACCCCCATTCGGGCAGCCGTCTGGGCCGCACGGCCGTGCAACCGAATCGAGGGACGGCCGGCAGCGTCGCGGCAGACCTCGACTTGGCGAAAGCCCAGTCCGCGATTCCATCCCGTGCCCAACGCTTTGAGCGCTGCTTCCTTGGCCGCGAACAGACCGCCGACGTGCTGGGCCAGCCGAACGCCATCGCGCTCCTTCGCCTCGCCGGGCCGACAGATGCGGTCGACGAAGCGTTGCCCGTGGCGCGCGAGAATAGTCTCCAAGCGGCCGACTGCCACGATGTCCAACCCGATGCCTGTGATGCCGCTCATGATCGCCTGATTACGCTTGCCGCCGTGCGTCTCAACTCGCTCGAAAGTCTGTTCGGAACATCGAGATACCGGCCGCGCCCGCCCCGTCGATTTTCGGCAAGGCCGTCGATTGTATCCCTCCAAGAGCGTAGACCGGAATCGGGACGCGGCCGGCCTGCGCGAGCTTGGAGGCGCCCGCCACCATCGAAGCCACGCCTCTTCGTTTGAGTCGGAGTGCGAGGAGATCGCCTTCAGGACCGGAGGCTCGGTCATGTCAACTCTCTCTGCGTCGAAACCACCGCTCGAGCAGAAGCTCGAGATCATGGACGCCCCAGATCAGATGCACGATGCCGAAACCGGTGACCGCGCCCCGGAGAATCGGGTGGAGGCCGAAAGTCCGCAGCCCCAAGATCGGGAGCTCGAGCAGATGCCGCTCCCACAGCGTCGACCACGGCACCAGAGCCAGGAAGACACCGGCCTCGACGCAGTAGAGGATGAAGACAACCTGAAAGATCGACCGCGAACGCATCGGTGGGCGATCATAGACGATCGCCCACCGTCAGCAGCCGGTAGCGGGATCAGCGGTCGCCCGGCGGCTTCCTGCGGCTCGCTCGGCCTTTCGACGACGACCTCCCCGACGGGGGCGGGCTGCTCTCGCCTCGAGCGCTCGACCGTCGCGAAGAAGAGCCGCTCGTCGCGCGCGGAGGCGGACTCGACGACCGCGGGGGCGGAGTCACCGATCGCGAGCTGGTGGGCGGAGTCGGCCTCGCCTGGGGGCGCGCGCTGGAGCTACTCCGAGTCGGCGGGCGCGAGGGGATCGTCCGGCGCACCTGATCGATCACTCGGCGTCCCACGGAGCTTCCTCGAGTTGCGCGAGGTGCCTCCAAACGCACCCTCGGGCTCTCCGTTCGAGCTCGCGGAGCGTCGCTGCGCCCCCGCACCTCGAACCTGTCGCTGATCTCGTACCTGCCGCTCGGAGACGGAGCGCCGGCGCTCGATCGCCCGGCCTCGGAGCGCCCGACGATCGACCGACCGATGTCCGAGTCACCGATCTTCGAGCGGTCCGTCGGAGTGCGGCTCTCGGGCCGCCCGTAACGCCTCAGGTCGAGGGTGGCACGTCCGCCATCCCTTCGATCGACCGATGTCGCCCGACCCCGGCTCCCGACCTCCTCGGCCTCGTCGAGCTTTCTGTCCCTTTCGAACGCGCCGCCTCTCTGCGCCGAGCCGCTGATCTCCGGTCGCCCGTAGCGCGCTCGGTCCGTCGCCATCTGGCTACGGTCGCTCGATCCCCGGCCTTTCATCTCGGGAGTAGCTTCCCACCGCGACCGGCCCACGGCGCGGCCCGCCGTGGGGGAAGGCTCGGTCGCCACCGGACGACCGCGACGGACGGCTCCCATGTCCTCCAGGCGAGTCGCGCTGGCGACCTCCGGGGAAACCTCGCGGCGCCTTGCCACGAACTCCGAAACGTCTCGCATCTGGCTCCGAGTGGAACGCGCGTGCGCCGCTTCCAACCGTTGCCGAGTACCCTCGGAGTCGCCCCAGACCTCTCGCTTGAGGGAGCGCGTATCGGTGGCGATCACGCCCCGCGGCACCTCGCGGAACGAGGAGTACCGCGCCGCGTCCCGTCCCACCCGATAGTGATCACGGTAGTGACCGCGACCGAAGTAGCGGGTCGGGCAGAAGACCCACTCCGCAAAGAAGCTCCAGTGCCCACCGGCCCAGCCGTGGATGCCGAATCTCGGTCCCACGCTGTAGCGCCTGCCGTGAGGAGCGTAGTAGGCGGTGTAGTAACCGGACGGAACCCAGGCGACATGGGTCGGTCCCCAGTACCAGTAGACCCAGGCGGGCGCATAGTGGGAACCGGCAAACCAGAGCCATCCGTAGCCCGGCACGAGATCCCACGTCCCGTAGTGGTAGGGGACCCAGCCCCAGGGCTCGGCCGACACCCAGGTCAGGCCACTCGGGGTGTAGACCCACGAGCCGTCATGGTAGGGACGCCAGGCGCTGCCAACGTGCGGTCGCCAACCTCGGCGGTCGCCGACGTCGACCCAGGCGCCGTAGCGGTCCATCCGGGCGGCCCGGTAGCGCAGCTCCGGCTCGACCTCCGAGCTCGCCGCCAGGCGAGCCTCGGCTTCCAGCTCCTCGCCCCAGCGTTCGAGACGGTCATAGCCGCCGGCTTCGACCAGCTCTACGGACGGCCACTCTAGGCCTTCGATGATCGCGGCCTCCCCATCTCGCACGATGATCGACCCGTGCGCCGTGGTCGCCTCTGCGAAACCCTCGCGCACGACGACCTCAGTGACATCCAAGTCGACGACACGCACCGTGTAGCGCCCCGGAGGCCGCAGGTAGAGCATCGCGTTTCCGGTCTCGACCTCGAGGCTTTCGTCGCCGGCCACGAGGTTCCCGACCACCAGCTGGGCTTGACCTCGCTCGAGGCGGACGCGAGTCACAGTGTCGGCGCTGTCCGCGGTCCACGCCAGCGCCTCGAACCACACCTCGGAACCGCCCGCGAATCGAGCGACGCTGCCGTCAGCGAGCACCGTCTCGACGCGACTCGAGCCGCCCACCCGCATCCAGTCCCCGGCCAGAATCGGATGATTCTCGCGGATTTCGAAGAGCTCGCCGTCTTCCGCCGAGCGGAGCTCGCCGTAGCCCTCGACTGTCCGCAGATACGAGTAAGCACTGTCGGCGAGAGCGGGCACCGCCGCCCAAGCGAGCAGTAGGAGTAGCCACCCGCCCAGCAGGAGCCGCCGCTGAGACTCGCCCAACGGAGCTGCAACGGCCTTGGTGGCGTGGGCAGTCGTCGAACCATCGTGTCTGTTCATGGTGCCTCCTCGGCACATTCGCCGTCGCCCTCTGGAAGAGCAAATCTCCTGCCAGGTTTCAGGAAGGCCCGAATTCGCGGCTTTGGCTATAATTTGTTCCGAACGGGGGCCATCCAGCTCGGGCTACCGTCCTCGTTGGGTCACACCAGTGTGAAGAATTGGCTCCGCAAGAAGAACCGACCGTCCGACCCGAAGGAGGGGTCCCTGACGGTCGACGAGCTCGTGGCTCTCGGTCGCGGCGACGAGGCGCGCAAGGAGCTCGAAGCGAAGTTGCGGGATACCCCCCGCGATCGGCGCAGCCTCCTCAAGCTCGCAGACGTCCTCCTGTCGATGCAGCGAACCATCGACGCCGTGGAGATCTACGAGGCGGCGGCCAAGGGGCTCGCCACCGACGGTTTTCACGACAAGGCGATCGCGGTGCTGCGCAAGGTGCTCAAGGTCGCGCCCGACCATGAGGGCGCGATTCTGGGGATCGAGCAGCTCGAGCAGGCCAAGCGCCTCGAAGCCAAGCGCCACATCGTCGATCTCCATATGCGCAAGAACAGCCGCGCGGAAGGCCGGAACTTCGACTCTCTGATGCTGAGTCAGCTCTGGCGCAATCTCTCCAAGTGTCCACTGGTGCGCTCTCTGGACACCCAGAGTCTGAGTCGGCTGTTCGCCGAGTTCAAGCTCAAAGAACTTGCTCCACACGGCGAGCTCGTCGCCCGCAAAGACGACCTCGAGGCGCTGTTCGTCGTCGTTGACGGCAAGATCGAGGTGATCCAGAAACGCGCCGACGGTCCGCCGATTATCCTACGTAGCTACGAGGCAGGCGACATGTTCGGCGAAAACGCACTGCTCGAGCGTCGGCCGTGGTCGGCGGCTCATCGCGCGGCCGTTCCGACGAAGCTCTTGTGTCTCGATCGCGACGGGCTGTCCGCCATTCTTCCCGGACTGAGCGATCCACGGGAGTTTCTCGACACTCTGCGCATCCAGCGCCATGACAGTAGTCTTGCCGCGATGCTGCGCCAGCAAGGGGAACGCCGATGATGCTGCCGATACGGCTCTACCCGGAAGAGATCCTACGACGGGAGTGCCGTCCGGTGACCGACTTCGACGCCGAGCTGCGGCGGCTTGCCGCGGCGATGGTGGAGACCATGCACGCAGCTCCCGGCGTCGGCCTCGCGGCGCCTCAGGTGGGCCGAGATCTCCGGCTCGCCGTCGTCGACGTCACCGTCGGGGAGGAAGAGGACGCACTGCTCGTGCTCGTCAACCCGGAGCTGGTCGAGAGCTCCGGCAGCGAGATCGACGTCGAGGGGTGCCTGTCGATTCCGGACCTCACCGAGAAGGTGGAGCGCCCGTCCTCGATCGCCGTGCAGGCGAGCGATCTCGACGGCAACGACTTCGAGGTCGAAGCCGAAGGACTCGTCGCCCGCGCGATCTGCCACGAGATCGATCACTTGAACGGCATCCTCTTCGTCGACCACCTCCGAGGGCTGCGGCGAGACCGGGCTCGTCGGCATCTCCGGCGACTGGAGCGCGACGCGGTGGGGGTGACCGCATGACACGCTGGAAGACTCTCGCCATACTCTCTGCCGCGGCACTCGCCTTGGCTCTCGATCTCGGCTGCGGCGGTGGAGGCGGCGGCGGAGGGGGTGGCGGCGGACCCACCGAGCCCCCACCGCCCCCCACTCGCTCGCTCAGCTGGACCTCCGAGGGTAGCGTCACCGGCCCCACCGTGTTTCTGGACGTGAGAGACGTCAGCAACGTCGATCGCTTCGTCCTCCAGGTTCGAGTGACGGAGATGACCGATCTCTACGGCGTGGCCTTCGATCTGACCTTCCCGGAGAGCGTCGTCAGCTTCGATCCGGCGGCCACCGCCGAGGGCAATTTCCTCCCCGCCGACGCAACCTTCGACACTGAGCTCCAGATCGCAGAAGCGCCGGCCGGCAACCTCGTCGTCGGCTACTCCCGTATCGGTGACGTTCGTGGACGCAACGGCAACGGCCTGCTGCTCGAGCTCGAGTTCACGACGACCGCGAGCGGCAGCGGAGACTTCCTCATCGACTCCGAGCTGGCGGTCGATCGGGACGGAGCCAAGCTCGATACCGACTGGCTCGCCGGCCGGATCCAGGTCCAGCGCTAGTCGCGTGCGCGCCGTCACCTTCTACAACACGCTGGGGCGCCGCCTCGGTCCCTTCGAGCCTCTCGAGCTCGGCAAGGTCCGCTTCTACACCTGCGGGCCGACCGTGTACAACCACGCCCACATCGGCAACTTGAGGACCTTTCTCTTCGAGGACCTCCTTCGTCGCGGCCTCCGTTTTCTCGGCTACGAGGTGACCCAGGTGATGAACGTCACCGACGTGGACGACAAGACGATCCGCGAGGCGGCCGCCGCCGGTCTTTCGCTCGACGACTACACGGCTCCCTACATCGATTCGTTCTTCGAGGACCTGGACACCTTGCACATCGAGCGGGCGGAGGAGTATCCCCGCGCCACCCATCACATACCCGAGATGATCGCCATGGTCGAGTCCTTGGTGGCCAAGGGCTACGCCTATGTCGCGGACGGCTCGGTCTTCTTCCGGATCGCCGAGGACGACGACTACGGCCGGCTCTCGGGCTTCGATCTCGCTGAGGTCAGGCAAGGCGAGCGAGTGGCCAGTGACGAATACGACAAGGAAGACGTCCGGGATTTCGTCTTATGGAAGGGGGCCAAGCCCGAAGAGCCCTCGTGGGATTCGCCTTGGGGTCCGGGGCGTCCGGGCTGGCACCTCGAGTGCTCCGCCATGAGCATGCGCTATCTCGGCGAGACCTTCGACATCCATACCGGAGGGGTCGACAACATCTTCCCGCACCACGAAAACGAGATCGCGCAGAGCGAGTCGACGACCGGCAAGCCGTTCGCCCGCTACTGGCTGCACGCCGAGCATCTCATCGTCGACGGCGAGAAGATGTCCAAGTCGGCGGGCAATTTTTACACCTTGAAGGAGCTGCTCGCTCAGGGCGTCGAGCCGCGCGCGATGCGCTACTTGCTGTCCTCGACCCACTACCGCAAGAAGCTCAACTTCACCTTGGAGGGGCTCGCCGACGCGAGCGCCGCCTTGCGCCGGCTCGACGAGATGCGGTTTCGCCTCGACCATGCCCGGGAGGAGGCCGCAGAGCCGAGCCTCGTGGCGGCGACCGGGGAGGCGCTCGAACGCTTCACGGAAGCGGTGGCCGACGACCTCAACGTGGCGGGCTGTCTCGGCACCGTGTTCGGCTTCTCCAAGAAGGTCAACGTCGCGATCGAGGCCGGCGAGCTGGGCCCCGGCGACCGGGAGCGGGTGCACCGACTCCTCGCTCGTTTCGACGAGCTTCTGGGTGTGCTCGACCCGGCGGCGTGGCAACCGGCCGAGACCGGGGAGGCCGGCGACGACGCAGCCATCGACGCTCTCGTGGCCGAGCGTCAGCAGGCTCGCGAGAGTCGCGACTTCGTCCGCGCCGACGAGATCCGCGACGAGCTCGCCGCGCTCGGCATAGCGATCGAAGACACCCCCCAAGGCCCGCGCTGGAAGCGCCAGTGACGCGTCGGCGACATGCCGGCGACATGCCCCGCGGGCGAAGCGAGGGCGCAAAGAGCCGACTCGACCCTCGCCCTCAACACGCCCGCGGCCCGAGCACCCGCGGGTCAAGTACCCACAGCAAGGGGCGAGCGGGCGAGACGCTCGCCGTCGGCTGGCTCGAGAGCCACGGCTATCGCATCCTCGAGCGCAACTACCGGACGCCGGTCGGGGAGATCGACCTGGTGGCGATGGAGGACGGGACGCTGTGCTTCGTCGAGGTCAAGGCCCGAGCGACGACCCGATACGGGCCAGCCGTCACCGCCATCGGCTCCCGCCAGCAGCAACGAGTGGCACGCGCCGCGGCGCTCTATCTCGCGTCTGATGGGTGGGCCGGCCCCTGTCGCTTCGACGTCCTTGGGCTCGATCTTCGTGGTGAGACCTGGCATTTCGAGCTCGTCAAGAACGCCTTCGACGCGGCCTAGCGAGCCGCGGCGGGGCTTTCGCGGTCCGACCTTGACACCTCGCGGCGCCCTCACTATCCTTACCGCCGCGCGGGCGGGAATAGCTCAGTGGTAGAGCACAACCTTGCCAAGGTTGGGGTCGCGGGTTCAAATCCCGTTTCCCGCTCCATTATCCGGACGCTCCGGGGTCGCCGCGCGACCCCGTTTTCCGTCGGGCGACGTGGCCAAGTGGTAAGGCAAGGGTCTGCAAAACCCTCATTCCCCGGTTCGATTCCGGGCGTCGCCTCCATTTAGATTCAACAAGCTGGAGAAGTGCCGTCCGCGTCCGGCTCCCTCGCGTCACGAGCCGCCAAACCCCACGACTCTCCACGAATCGCGACCGCTCTCCTTCGACACTTGATGCCCTTCGGCACGCAACCGCCGAGCCTGGACCTCTGGGCCGGCCGGGTTCTTGACGCGGAGTGAACCGTCCTCTTCGACCAGTCGCCAGTAGGGCGCCACCGGCCGTTCTCCGCTCGCCAGCTGCTCTTCAGCTGCGCCCGCGACGATGCTCAACAGGATCCCGGTGGTCATCGGGCAGGTCGACTGGGCACCCTGGCGCTCGGCGATCTTCCGGCGCAGCTTCTTCGGCGTAGTCAGCCGCCCCTTCCTCACCTCGCGAATCGCCTCGGCGACGAGCATTGGCGTGGGAACGAGCATCGGCTCACCGGTCCGCTTCGACCGGACGATCTTGGGCTCGAGGTCGGGGCGCAGCTTGTCGACCCACGACTTGGTCGATCCCATATTCCAGGGCATGTCGGTCACCTCTTTAGACTCGCTCACCGAGTGGGTCAACCTCTTCGTCGGACTTCACGTGGGGCGCGCAGTCGATTGTGCCACGCCGTCAAGACCCCGAAGGAAGCGAATGAGTGAGAGAGGACGCTTAGCCAACTTGAAACAGCTCTCCGTCGACAGGATGTTGCGCATTCTTGGGGGCCTTGCCCCGCTTGGCGCGATAGCGTTCGGCCGCTGCTCTCGTAGCCAACAGCGATTTGCCGCGGACGGCTCGCCCACAGGCGGCGAGTTCCAAGCGAATACCTACACCACCAGCTTGCAGTTCTATCCCGCGGTAAGCCCTCACGGCGCGGGGGGCTTCGTCGTCACCTGGACGAGCAGCGGTTCGAGCGGCACGGACTCGAGT
>CALZKB010000111.1 GCA_945787575.1 Thermoanaerobaculia bacterium
CGGCGGATGGACCAGTTGGTCGCCGAGATGAAGTCGCGGTTCGATCTCGTCGTTTTCGACACGCCTCCCATCGGCCTGGCTAGCGGCAGATACTTGACCGCATTCGCCGATGCCGTCGTCGTCGTAGTCCGAGCAGGCAAGACGCATCGGAATGCAGTTCGAGAGGCACTCGACTGCTTGGACCCTGAACGCGTCGTCGGCCTGGTCCTGAACGATGTCCGAAAGCGCAAGCGCAGCTACGCATACTACTCCTCTTATGTGGCCTACTACGGCGGCGACTACGGCGAGAAGCCGCTCGGTTGGTCCAAGGCGTTCTGGAGAAGGCCTCTAGCGGGGCTCTCGTCGATCGCCGCTGTGCTCGGGGCCGTGGCGGCAAGCGTCTTTGCGATCGCCCGGGGCAAGCCGGCGGAGGCAGAGTTGGAGCCCGCCTGGATCGTCGCCGGGATCCTGCTGATGCTCACGTTGGCCTCATGGGCTTTTGCGCTCGGCAAGCGGGCGCCGTTCGAGCAACGGCCTGAATCGACAGCGGCCAGCGTCACTGTCGAGGACGAAGTGGCGGTGGAGCGGGCCAAGGCATCCTTGGAAGGAGACTCGGTGGCAACGCCGAGTTCCCTTTCCGATGCGGCAGAGCCGGTCGCGGAGCCGAATGCAGCGGAGATCGCCCTCGTTGCGCCGGCCCAGATCGAAGAGCCGAGCATCGATGCGATCTCGGGGGATAGCGGTGTCACGATCACCAATCTCAACATTCGACAGCAACCCGCTTTGGACGGTGAGTATATCGTGACGCTGCCACGGGGGACCGCCTTCGAAGTCCTCGAGCGAGGGGAGGACTGGCATCTGGTGCGCGCCGGGCAGTATGTCGGCTGGGTGGCCAAACTCGGAATCGAGCTCAGCGCGAGCGTCACACAGCCAGAGCGCGAATCGCGACCTCCGGCGGACGCGACCTCGACGCGCGCAGAAGTAACGTCCGCTGGAGCGAGAACCAACACCAATCTCAACCTCCGACGGCAGCCCGACCGGGGAGGCGACTACCTGACGACCCTACCGGAAGGCACACCGCTCGAGGTCTTGGAGGAGAGCGGGGACTGGTTCCGGGTGCATTCCGGCGTTCAGGCCGGCTGGGTCTACAAGCACGGCGTCGAAATGGGGGTCCCGGTCAGCACCGACTCGGTGCGGCCGGAGAATCAGGCGCAGCCCGCAGTCGGCGAGGCCCCGACAGACGCCCAAGCGCCGGCCGCTGGAGCCAGAACCAACACCGATCTCAACCTTCGACGCGAGCCCGGCAGGTTGGGTCAGTATCTAACGACCCTGCCTGAAGGCACGCCTGTCGAAGTGCTGGAAGAGCGGGAAGGTTGGCTCAGAGTGCGCTCGGGTGAGCTCTCCGGCTGGGTCTTCAAGCCTGGCGTTACCGACGAAGCCCCAGCCGCGGAGTCGTCGAGCGATCGGGCTGCACCCTCGACGCCGCCGGAGTCTCCGACGCTTGACCAGCCCGACGCCGTGCCGCCCAAGTTCCTGAGCTGGCAGGCACCGAGCCATTCGATTGCTGCTACCAGCGAGGGATTGGGCCAAACTCTGCGGGCTTCCGTTCACGTCGACGCAACGGGCTCGGTTCTCGAAGTGATTCTGGCGGAGGCGAGCAACGCGGACGCCGAATTTACCGAAGCGGTGCTCGAATCGTTGCGAACAGCCATTTTCAAGCCCGCTTTCAGTAAGGGAGTTGCCGTCGATGCCTGGCATGCCGTGAAGGTGAAGTTTCAGGGAGCGTCTTAACTCTCAACGTCTGATCAAGAAGAAGCCAACTCGATGTTCCGTCTCTTCAATCGCTACTGGTCGCTGACCTCGCTGACGGCCTTGCTGGTCGAGGCCGGGCTGATCGTGAGCGCCCTCTGGGTGGCTCACCGCATCCGATCGTTGGTCTACTTCGGGCTCAGCGACGAGGTCCGGGTGCTCTACTCCCCGTTTGAGTTCTGGAGCATGGTCGTACCTATCCTGGGAGTGGTCTTGTTCCTCCTCTATGCCGAGGGTCTCTACGAGTTCCGCGATCGTAGGGGCGAACGGGAGCTGATGATTCGGCTTCTGCGTGCCCTCTCGCTGTCGACGGCAACTCTGCTGGTTCTCTATTTCTTCGTTCCGGAGCTGGCCTTCGGCCGAGCGGTTTTCGGGCTGGCCATGGTCCTGATCCTCCTGTGTCTCCTTGCCTCGCGACTCGTCCTGCAGTGGGCTTTCAGACGTCGCCTGCTGAGCGAACGGATCCTGATCGTCGGTTCCGACGACGCAGCCAAGGATCTTGCCCGGGAGATTCTCAGCAGGAAACACCTCGGATACCGAGTGGTGGGCTTTCTGTCGGACGATCCGGACCTCCAAGGGGTCAGCATCGTCAACCCCAAGGTGATCGGGATGACGAGCAAGGCCCATTTGTTGGCCCTCGCCCATAACGTCTCGCGGGTGGTCGTGGCCCAGCAAGACAGTCGTGGCCAGGTGAGCCTGAACAGCCTGCTGGGCTGCAAAACGTCCGGTATTCCGGTCGAGAGGGGTTCGGATTACTACGAGAAGCTGACCGGGAAGGTCCTCCTCGATGGACCCCGAGTCAAGTCCTGGTTGATCTTCTCGCAGGGATTCGTCATTTCGAGGTCGACCTTGGCATGCAAGCGAATGGTCGACCTCGTCGCGGCCGCTGTAGGGCTGGTGCTGGCTTTGCCGCTCATGTTGATCGTTGCTGCGGCCGTCAAGCTCGACTCGCGAGGTCCGATTCTCTATCGGCAGAAGCGAGTGAGCCGCGACGGCAAGCCGTTCCTTCTCGTGAAGTTCCGCTCGATGACTGCCGATGCCGAGCAGGCGGCCGGCGCTCAGTGGGCGGTGCAGGCGGATCCGCGAGTAACCCGAGTCGGGAAGCTCCTTCGCAAGTCACGTCTCGACGAACTGCCCCAACTCTGGAACGTGCTGAGTGGAAGTATGAGCCTCGTGGGGCCACGCCCGGAGCGCCCCGTGTTCGTTGATCAGCTGCGGTTGTTGCATCCGCTCTATGAGGAGCGTCACAACGTAAGGCCGGGGCTGACCGGTTGGGCTCAGATCAAGGCTCCCTATGCGGCGTCGCTCGAGGAGTCGATCGAGAAACTCAGTTTCGACCTGTTCTACATCAAGAACTTGTCGTTGTTCCTCGACCTTTCGATCATCGCCAGCACCCTACGCATCGTGCTGGTCGGTCGGGGGGCTCGCTAGGCCAGCGGAGTCTCGATGAAGATCCTCTACTTGGCGCATTGCTTGCCGTACCCTCCGAACAAGGGCGAGCGGATACGCGCCTACTATCAGCTGCGGCACCTGGCGCAAGATCACGAGGTGCATCTGCTGGCCCTCTGTCGGGACGGGTCGACCCAGGCACCGGAGGAGCTCGAAGAGCTCTGCGCTTCGGCCGAGGTCTTTCCCGTCGGGGCACTCGGCAGCCGGCTGCGCAGCGCGTTCGGTCTCCTCACCCGCCGGCCGTTGACGCTCAACTACTTCCACTCGCTCCCCCTGCTCCGGAGGCTCCGCCAGCTCACCGCGAGTGGGGGCTTCGACGTGATCGTGACTTACACAACGGCGATGGTTCCTTATGCCAGGGCGGTCGAAGACGGAACTCCATGGGTTCTGGACATGGTCGACGTGGACTCCGCCAAGTGGACTCAGTACAGCCGTTACGCCGGTTGGCCGATGCGCTGGGTGTACGCGGTCGAGGCGACGCGGATGCGCCGTTTCGAGGCCTCGCTCGGCGATTTCTCCAACATCCTCTTGACGACCTCCAAAGAGGTCGCTGAGCTGCGTTCCTTCGCTCCTCATCTAGACGCCGAGGTGGTGCGGACCGGCATGCGGATGCAGTCTCTCGAGCGACTGAAGATGCCGCGGACGAATCCGCCGTCGCTGGTGTTCACCGGGCAGATGGACTACCTCGCCAACGTCGATGGGGTCGTGCGCTTCGCGAGAGAGGTGTTCCCTCGTCTGCGGGAGCGATTCGATGGCCTCGAGTTCGTCATCGTCGGCCGGTCACCAACCGCCAGGGTGGTGGAGCTCGAGGATCTGCCGGGCGTAGTGGTTACCGGCGAGGTGGCCGACGTCAGGCCGTTTCTGGCACGGGCAACGGCGTTTGTTGCGCCTCTGCGGATCGCACAGGGTCTTCAGGGCTAAGTGCTTGAAGCGATGGCATCTGAGCTGCCGGTCGTCTGTAGTGAGGAAGTGGGCGCCGGGCTCGTCGACGGCGGCTTCGAGTCAGGCCGCGATCTTATCGTCGCCAAGAATGGTGAAGAGTTCGAGTTCGGCGTTCGTTGTTTGCTCGAGGCCGCTGAATTGCGCGATCGTCTTGCGAGGCATGCCTACGAGAAGGTGCGCGCCGCCTACTCCCTCGAAGCGACCACGCGCAGTTTCGAGAGGCTCTTGATTGGGGCCGCGACGGGTGAGCTACCCGTTGGGAGGACTCTCGCGCCCAGCCGAGAAGCGAGGATCGCCTGAGTCGTGGGACTGCGCGATATTGCTCTCGCGATAGTCTGCTTTGGAGCGCTCCCGCTGATTCCCTTCCGCCCTTTCATCGGGCTGTTGGTCTTTTCCTGGCTAGCCTACTTCCGTCCCCAGGATCTGTCCTGGGTCCTGCGCTCGTCCCACTTCTCGCAATACGTAGCTCAGGCGCTCTTGCTGGGAATGCTGCTCAGTGTTCTTTTCCCGCGCCTGCTTCAGCGAGAGAAGTGGGTGACGTTGAAGACTCAGACCGTCTGGATGATCGTGCTGTGGGTCTGGGTGTGGATCTGCTGTCAGACCGCCGTCAATCCTGCGCTCACAGAACGCCGATTCGACGTTTTCACCAATCTCATCATCATCGCTGTTCTCACGACCGGTCTGGTGTGCTCGAAAGGACGTTTCCGGCTGATGACCATGGTGATCGGCCTATCGCTGGGAGCGCTCGGCCTGAAGTACGCCCTCTTTGGTGCAATCCACGGCGGTGTGGTCTTCACCACCGGACCAGGCGGATTCATGGTGGACAACAACAGCTTCGCTCTCTGTCTCAACATGGCGCTTCCCTTGCTCGCAGGCATCGCTTTTGTCGAGGAGAGAAAGTCGATTCGGCTTCTGGCTCTGCTGCTGGCGATCGGTTCGGTAGGCACAATCATCCTCACCTTCTCCAGAGGCGGCCTCCTGACGCTAGGGGCCGTGGCGGTGATGCTGGTCTGGACTCCGGGAAAACGCCTAAAAGCGGCGGCCGTACTCGCACTTCTCGTTGGCGGCTTCTTCCTGTTCACCGACGAGAGCTTCCAAGAGAAGTACTTTGGCCGCGCCGGTAGCATCAAGAACTACGAGGAGGACCAGTCGGCGATGGGTCGGATCGAGGCGTGGGGCACGGCCATACGGATATCAAAGGACTACCCGATATTCGGTGTGGGTCCCGCCAACCTTTATGCCGTCCATTCAGACTATTCGGACAACCCAGGCGTAAGGGTGACACACAACTCCTTCCTCCAGTTTCTCCACGACACCGGCTACCCCGGTCTGGCCTTGCTGGGTGGGCTCCTGCTGGTCTCTCTACACCGGCTCCAACTAGTGCGGATCCGCTACGATCAACAGTGGGTGCGGACGTACGCTCGAATGCTGCAGATCTCTTTCGTCGCGTACATCGTCGGAGCTAGCCTTCTCGATATGGCCTATCTGGATCTGATCTACCACCTGGTGGGCATGAGCGTGTGTCTTGAAGTCGCCGCTGAGGCTCCTCTTCCGGCCGAGGCAGGGGCGGCGGCCGCCGCTCCCGAAGCCAAGCCGTGGTACCTGGTAGAGTCCGCCCGGTCCGGCGTCTCCTGATCTTGGGACCCGAAGCGTGCCGTGAAAGCAGCTCCTGAAGCGCAGCCTTGCGCAAGCTCGACCGCGGGCCCAATCGTCAACGCGATGTCGGTCGATGTCGAGGACTACTTCCAAGTTGGGCTGTTCGAGAATGTAATCGCTCGGGGTGATTGGGATGAGTTCGAGCTTCGGGTCGAGCGCAACACACATGCTCTGCTCGATCTGTTCGATGTGCACGGCGTTACGGCGACTTTCTTTGTACTAGGCTGGGTGGCGGAGCGGTGCCCCGACCTGGTCAGATCGATCGTCGAAAGAAGGCACGAACTCGCTGCGCATGGCTACGATCATCGCCGGGTGACCTCGCAGACCCCCAGCGAAGTCCGATCCGACGTTCGGCGCACCAAACGAATCCTCGAGGAGATCGCAGAAGCGGAAGTTATCGGTTACCGAGCTCCGAGCTACTCGATCGTGAGAGATACTCTCTGGGCGCTGGACATCCTTGTCGAAGAGGGTTTCCTCTACGATTCGAGCATCTTCCCAATCGTTCACGACTACTACGGCATGCCTGACGCGCCACGGTTTCCCTGGCAGATCGAGAGCAAGAGCGGAGGGAGTCTTCACGAGTTCCCGATCTCGACTGTGCGCATCGGCGGCCGCAACCTCCCGTTCGTAGGGGGAGGGTATCTGCGACATTTTCCGACGCCCTGGATTCGGTGGGGAATGCGACGGCTAAACGGGCGCGAGGGACGGCCGGCGTTGGTCTACATCCACCCGTGGGAGATCGATCCGGGGCAGCCGCGCCAGGACGTCAGACTCCTGACCCGAATCCGGCACTACCGGAACCTGCGCGCGGCTAAGAACAAGCTCGCGAGTCTCCTCGAGCGCTTTCACTTCGCTCCGGTCCGAGAAGTGCTGGGGATTTGACGAGGTTCCCGTGCAGAGGACGAGATCATGAGCGACGCTGTGACGGACGTAGTCCTCAACGAGACGAAACCGGTCGATGTATCGATCGTGATTCCCGTTTTCAACGAGGAGGAGAACGTTCCGCGGCTGTACGAGGAGTTGGCTCGGGCGGCGCGCGAGATCGGTCCTTGCGAGATCCTCTTCATCGACGACGGCAGCACGGATGGAACCGTCGAGGCGCTTCGCTCGATCTGTCGGCGGGATCCGCGAGTCAAAGGCGTGGTCTTCACCCGCAACGAGGGTCAGACGGCCGCACTTCAAGCGGGTTTCGATCACGCGAAGGCGCCCGTCGTCGTGACCTTGGATGGGGATCTACAGAACGACCCCGCCGATATCCCGCGTCTGCTCGAGCTCATCGACGAAGGCTTCGATGTCGTCTGCGGATGGCGCAAGAAGCGACAGGACAAGATGCTCTCTCGCCGGCTGCCGTCGGTGGCTGCCAACCGGCTACTCGGAATGTTGACCGGTGTCGACATTCACGATCATGGCTGCACCCTGAAGGCCTTTCGCAAAGAGCTTTTGGACCAGGCGAGGTTCTATAGCGAGATGCACCGCTTCATCCTGCCGATCTTGTTGCTCTCGGGGTGCAGGTACAAAGAGATCGAGGTCAATCACCGGGAGCGGATCTACGGCGTGGCCAAGTACGGTCTGTCGAGAGTCTGGAAGGTCTCGCTCGACTTGCTGTCGCTCAAGATGATTCTGCGCTTCGTTTCTCATCCGGCGGCATGGTTCGCGGTCATGAGCGTTCCGTTCGGCTTGGGCGCGCTCCTTGCGGTGGTTGCCAGTGCGGTCCTCTACGGGGTGGGCGCCGGCGATCAGGGAGTTTCGATCGTCCTGCCTTCGATCGCCGTTCTCCTGACGTTCCTGAGCTTTCACCTTCTCGTCATCGGGTTCGTGGCAGAGCTCGTAGTCAAGGTTGGCGACTACCGAGAGTCAGAACCGTTGAAGCTGGAGGTCCTGTGACGATTCCGCTGTCCCAACCCGCTCCGGATCTATCGTTTGTGGTTCCCGTGGTCGAGCGTCACGGCGACCTGGCGGCGCTCCAAGCGGAGTACTTCGAGGTCGTCCGCGAGATGGGCACAACCTGCGAGTTCATCTTCGTGGTCGACCAGCGGCAGAAAGAGGTCGTTCCAGTCCTCGAAGATCTGATCGCGACCGCCGAATGCGAGATCGAGGTCGTCCTGTTGGGAGGACACTTCGGTGAGTCCGCGGCGCTGACAGTCGGACTGGAACGGGCTCGCGGAGAGATCATCGTGACTCTCGCCTCTTACTTTCAAGTCGATCCGAAGGGTCTTCCTCGAGCGATCGCCGCATTGGAAGAAGGGACGAGCTGCGTCGTCGGACGCAGGTACCCGCGCACCGATTCTCTGTTCAATCGACTGCAGAGCACGCTATTCCACTGGATAGTCAATCTCCTGACCTCCGGCGATTTCCACGACGTCAGCTGTGGGTTCAAGGTGATGAGGCGCCCACTGGCACGAGACCTGAACATCTACGGCGGACTCCACAGGTTTCTGCCGGTCATGCTCCGGAACAGGGGCTACTCGGTTCGTGAGCTCGAGCTTGCGCAACGCAGCGAGGACGAGCCGACCCGCTACTACGGCATCGCGGTGTACCTGAAGCGAGTCCTCGATATTCTGACGATCTTCTTCTTGGTCAAGTTCACCCGCCGGCCGTTGCGCTTCTTCGGCCTGTTGGGCACGGCGGTCGCGGCCGTCGGCGGGCTGATCACCTTGTACCTCGGGATCTACCGCCTCCTGGACCTGGGGTCGATCGCTGATCGGCCGCTCCTGCTTCTCGGCGTGCTTCTGATGGTGCTGGGCATCCAGACCCTCTCACTCGGGTTGATCGGCGAGATCATAATCTTCACCCATGCTCGTAGCCTGCGCGACTATCAGGTCGAAGAGATCATCGGCGGCCGGAGCGAGGGCAAGGAGAGCAGCCCGGGGTCCGTTCGGACGGCAAGCTGAACGAGGCTCGCTCGGTGGAAGAGCTGGCGGTCGAAAGAGTTCCGCCTTCGCCCCCTACCCGGCGGTGATCTTCGGCTAGGTACTCGAACCAGGAGAGAAGCCGCCACGGTCCGGCAGATCGACCGTGGAGTTGGTCTGCGCGATGTTGATAGGGTCTACGTCCCTCGCGAGCTAGCTCCGGAGGAACGGGATGAAGCAGAGTCGGTCGATTTCGTGAACAAGCACCCCGACCTAGAGCCGAGTCGGATCCCGCTCACGGATCTGCACGCCCACGTTCTGCCGGCGCTCGACGATGGCCCGGAGACCTTCGAGGAGAGCGTCGCCCTGCTGCGCCGAGCGTTCGATGGCGGAACCCGGACGATCGTCGCGACTCCCCATCTATTCCGCCCCCCTTTCTTCGACTACCCTCCGGAGGCGGTGCGCGAGAGATTCCGCGAGCTCTTGGAGTACCTGGCGGATGTCGGTCTCGCTCCGGAGTTCTCCTTCCTCCGGGAGCTGACCGTCTGTCTCGGCGCGGAGAACCACGCGTCCGACAGCTTCTACGAGGCGCTCGAGAGCGGGTCGGTGATCACGCTCAACGACACCCGGACCTTCCTGCTCGAATTCCCGATGGACTTCAGCTTCGAGGAGATGAAGCACACCGTGCGCTTGGCGCTCGATCACGGTCTGATCCCGGTTCTCGCCCACCTCGAGCGCTACCAGGCGATGCGCGAGGATCCGTCTCGCGCAGCGGAGCTGGCAGGGCAGGGCTGCGTCTGCCAGATCAACGCCGAGAGCCTTCTCCATGTCGTCGGTCCGCGGCGAACCGCCATGGCGTTGCTCGAGGGGAATCTGGCGATCGCGCTCGCCTCGGACGCCCACGATGCCGTTTCCCGCCCGGCCAACCTGCACGAAGCCGCGGCTCGTTTGAGCAAGGTGTTTCCGCCGGAGAAGGTGCGGAGGTGGGTTCAGACGACGCCGTCCGCCCTGCTTGGCCGTCGCGAGGTGGATGTCACCGAGTTTGGCTCGCAGCCAGCAGCGCCGGTCGGGGGCACGGGCCCTCGGGCTCCCGGCGGGGGCGCATCGTCGGGGTAGGGCCGGAGCCAGTGGCCGGCCTTTCCTTCTCACCGGCCGGGAGGGGACCTACTCGTCGCGCAGCGCCTCGACCGGATCGAGGCCGGCGGCGCGGCGGGCCGGCAGCACGCCCGACAGCACCCCGGTCACCAGGCTGACCACCACCGCGGCGACGAGGAAGATCATCGGCGTGTGAACCGGCAGTCCGGGGATCGCCGTGCGCAGCATCGCGCAGATGCCGAGCCCGCCGCCGATGCCGAGGAGGCCTCCCAGCAGTGCGAGCGCCGCGGATTCGGTGAGGAAGATCCACTGCACCTGCCGGCGGGTCGCCCCGATGGCTCGTTGAAGCCCGATCTCGGCGGTGCGCTCGCCGACCGCGATCCACATCATCGTGAGGATGCCGATGGCGCCGACGACGAGCGAGACCCCGGCGATCGCCCCCACCGCGCTGGTGATGATGTCCATGATGTTGCCGAACACCTTGAGCATCTCGTCCTGCGAGGTGATGGTGAAATCCTCGCGGTCGCCGTGGCGTTCCATGAGCGCCCGGCGGAGACGCTCTTCGAGGGCGGGCAGCTCGCGGGCGTGGTTGAAGATGAGATCGATCTCGTGCAGCTCGTCGACGTTGAAGATCTTCATCACCGAGGCGAGCGGCGCCCAGACGGCGTCGTCGAGGTCGAGGCCGAGGAACTGCCCCTTGGGCTCCATGACTCCGATGATGCGGTAGCGGCTACCGCCGATCTTCATGAACTCGCCAAGCGCGTTCTCTTCACCGAACAGCGCGCGCTGGTCCATGGAAGCGTTGTCGACCAAGGCGGCGGCGCGGCGCGGGTCGGCGTCGGGCCAGAACGAGCAGGTCAGCACCTTCCTCTGCCAGTCCACGTGAGCGTTGGACGTCGTGCCGTAGATGATGACGCTGCGTCCCCGTCCCGCGGCCTCCACCCGGCCGGTGCCGAAGACCACCGGCGCCACCTCGACGACTCCGGGGACCCGCTTGAGAGCTTCGGCGTCGTCGATCGTCAGCTTGCGGGTCGAGCCGCCGAGCGCCCCCGGCACGCCGACGGTCTCCGCCTTGCCCGGGTTGATGGCGATCAGGTTGGTGCCGAACTGCGAGAACTGCTCGAGGATGTAGCGCCGGGTCCCCTCGCCGATCGAGGTCATGAGGATGACCGAGGAGATGCCGATCGCGATGCCGACCATCGACAGCGCCGAGCGCAGCCGATGGCCCAAGACCGAGCGCAGTGACATTCGGATGAGCTCCCACATGGCGTTACCTCCCGGCCAGGGCGGCGACCGGATCGAGTCGCGTCGCTCGCCGCGCGGGTATCAGGCCGAAGACGACGCCGACGAAGACGGCGACCCCGAAGGCGGCGGCCACGGCCCACGGCGGCGGGGCGGCGGGCAGCGCCGGAAAGAGCCCGACCAGGAGCTGCACGAGCAGCCAGCCGAAGAGCAGACCGAGTAGGGCTCCGGCCGCCGCGAGCAGCGCCGCTTCGGTCAAGAACACCGCCATGATCTGATAGCGGTGAACGCCGACTGCGCGCAACAGCCCGATCTCGCGCGTGCGCTCTGAGACCGAGACCAGCATGACGTTCATGATACCGATGCCGGCGACGGTCAGCGAGATCGCGGCGATCGCCGCCAGCACGATGGTCAGAGTGTTGAGAATGGCGGCGAAGGTGGACAAGACGGCGTCTTGGGTGATGACGGTGACGTCCTCCTCGCCGTGACGCTCGATCATCAGCCGGCGGACGTTGTCCTTGGTGATGTCGAGGTCGGCGTAGGCGTGCGCCTCGATGAGAATGCGAAACAGCGACGCGCGGTTGAGCATTTGCATGCCGGTCGCCACCGGGACGTAGATCGTCTCGTCGAGATTGAGCCCGAGCTTGGTGCCCTGCTTGGCCAGCACGCCGAGCACGCGCATGCGCCAACCGCCGACCCGGACGACCTGGCCCACAGGGTTCTGGGCCGGGAACAGCTCGAGGGCCAGGCTGTGGCCGAGGACGCAGACCGGGGCACCGCGGTCGATGTCGCCCGGCGGCAGGAAGTCACCGCGAGCCAGCTCGACCTGGCGCACTGGAGCGTAGTCGGCGGTGGTTCCGATCAGAGCCACCTGGCGGCGGCGCTCGCCGAAGGCGACCTCCTCGGTGCCCATCGACACCGG
>CALZKB010000112.1 GCA_945787575.1 Thermoanaerobaculia bacterium
CGCCACCTTGCGCAGGATCCGCCGCATGATCTTGCCCGAACGGGTCTTCGGCAGACCCGCCGCCACCTGGATCTGGTCGGGTGTCGCGATCGGCCCGATCGCCTCACGGACCTGCGCCTTGAGCAGTCCCTCCACCTCATCCCCGTCCTTGCCTTCGTAGTCCGGCGTCAGATTGACGTAGGCGAAGATGCCGGTGCCCTTGATCTCGTGTGGGAAGCCGACGACCGCGGCCTCGGCCACGGCTGCGTGCGCCACGAGAGCGCTCTCCACCTCCGCGGTTCCCAGCCGGTGTCCGGACACATTGAGCACGTCGTCGACCCGTCCGGTGATCCAGTAGTACCCGTCCTCGTCACGGAGACAGCCGTCGCCGGTCAGGTACTTGCCGGGAAAACGAGAGAAGTAGACGTCTTTGAACCGTTCGTGATCGCCGTAGATCGTGCGCGCCAGCCCAGGCCAGGATCTGAGCATCACCAACAGCCCTCGAACATCATTGCCCTCTTGAAGGTTGCCGTCCTCGTCCACGATCGCCGGCTCGATGCCGAAGAACGGCAGGGTCGCCGAACCCGGCTTGCAGGGGGTGACGCCCGGAAGCGGCGTGATCAGGATGCCGCCCGTCTCGGTCTGCCACCAGGTGTCGACCACCGCGCACTGCCCGTTGCCGACCAGGTCGTGATACCAGTTCCAGACTTCGGGGTTGATCGGCTCCCCCACCGTGCCGAGGATTCGCAGACTCTTCCGGCTGTGCTTCTTGACCCACTCGTCACCTTCGCGGGCGATCGCCCGGATCGCCGTCGGGGCGGTATAGAAGATCGTGATGCCGAGGTCGTCGACCATCTGCCAGTAGCGTCCGGCGTCCGGATAGAGGGGCGTCGATTCGAACATCACCGTGGTCGCGCCGTTGGCCAGGGGGCCGTAGACGATGTAGCTGTGGCCGGTGACCCAGCCGATGTCGGCGGCGCAGCAGTAGATGTCGTCGTCGTGGACATCGAAGATGTAGTGATGGGTCAGCGAGGTGTAGACCATGTAACCGCCGGTGGTGTGGAGAACGCCCTTTGGCTTGCCGGTCGAGCCCGAGGTGTAGAGAACAAAGAGCGGCGACTCGGCATCCATCCACTCGACCGGGCTCGTCGAGCGCTGTTTGGCGGCCTCTTCCTCGACCCAGAAATCCCGCCCCGCCTTCATCTCGACCTCGGTGTCGGTGCGCTTGACGACCAGCATCGTCTCGACCATGTCGAGACCCTCGACGGCATCGTCCGAGGTCTTCTTGAGCGGAATCGTCTTGCCACCGCGCAGGCCTTCGTTGGCCGTAATGAGGATCTTGCAGCCGGCATCGATGATCCGATCGCGTAGCGAGTCGGCCGAGAACCCGGCGAAAACCACCGAGTGGACAGCGCCGATACGGGCGCACGCCAACATGGTGTACGCAAGCGCCGGGATCATCGGCAGATAGACCGCCACCCGGTCGCCTTTCTTGACCCCGTGCGCCGTCAGCACGTTGGCCATCCGGCAGACCTCGTACTTCAGACGGCGGTACGAGATGTGCTCGTACTCGCCGACTTCGTCCGCCGCCCAGATGATGGCGGTCTTGTCGCCCCGCTCCGCCAGGTGGCGGTCGACGCAGTTGTAGCAGGCGTTGAGCTTGCCGCCGGCAAACCAGGAGAAATCGACTTCTTCGAGGCTCTCGTCCACGATGCTGTCCGGCGGATGGAACCAAGTGATGCGCTCCGCCTGCTTGCGCCAGAACGCCTCAGGCCGTTCCAGCGACTCTCGATAGAGGCTCTCGTAATCCTCCCGCGAGTTGATATGGGCTCTCTCGGCGATGTGGGGCTTGACTGGAATCATGCCTGCCTCCGTGAAGAAAGGTGGTTAGGAAGCTCTGTTGCGGCCGTCGTGCAACGCCTCTCGATTGTCCCATCGCGCCGGGCGGCGGAAGTCCGTCCGCTCTCTCGTACCGACTCCGCCCCGAGGCAAGGACCCGCTCCCCGGCGCTAGGCTGATCTTGGCTGAACGGGATTATCTCCGATAACCCAGGATTATGCCTCTCTCCGTTGGGGTGGGGCGAGATCCTACCTTGAGGGAGGTTTGTCCAGCGACCTGCGCTACAATAGGGTCTCTTCCGTAATCTGGCAGTTAGGAGCTTCTCGACTCAGGGCCAAGACGGCCCGAATAGCCTTGATGAAAGCTCGTACGTGAACCTCGGGCTTGACCCAAAGGAACCAGGAGGACCGGAGTGGTGCCAAGGAGCATAGGGCGAGACGGACACCCAGCTCGGCGCAAGCTCCGGCTCTGTAGCCAACAACAACGGAACCGAGAGACTGACGAAAGGAGGGGCGGCGTTGACGACCACAATGTGGGTGTTCTTGTTCGTTATCGCGTACTGGGCCTACTGCATCTTCTGGGGTATCAAGGGGGCTCGCAGCGCGAAGACGGCTTCTGACTACTTCATTGCCGGGAGGACGATTCCGATCTGGGTCTTCGTTCTCGCGGCCACGGCGACCAGCTTCTCGGGCTGGACCTTCATGGGTCACCCGGGCCTGGTCTACAGAGACGGCTTTCAGTACGCGTATGCGTCCTTCTACGCCATCACCATCCCCTTCACCGGAGTGATGTTCCTCAAGCGCCAGTGGATGCTGGGAAAACGCTTCGGCTACGTGACGCCGGGAGAGATGTTCTCGGACTACTACATGTCCGACGTCATGCGGGTCCTGACCGTCATCGTGGCCCTGTTCTTTTCGATCCCCTACCTCGGGGTTCAGCTTCGCGCTTCCGGCTTCCTCTTCAACATCGTGACCGACGGTCTGATGCCGGTCGAAGCCGGCATGTGGCTGCTCTCGGCCGTCGTCGTGATCTACGTGGCCTCCGGAGGACTTCGCGCCGTGGCCTACGTCGACACGGTGCAGTGCGTCTTGCTCGCCGGAGGGATCTTAGCCATCGGCTTGATCACCCTCAACTACGTCGGCGGTTGGGGTGCGTTGCAGGAAGGCATCGCCAACCTCGCTTCGGTCGACACCAAGCGGACACCCGACGGGTTTAGCCACTACATCGCCATCCCCGGTGTGATCCAATTCGTCAGCGCCGGTGCGAAGGCGCAAGGCGGCGCCTGGACCGGCATGATGGTGCTGACCTACATGTTCGCGCTGATGGGCATTCAGTCGGCCCCCGCGTTCTCGATGTGGTCGTTCTCCAACAAGAACCCGCGTCCGTTCGCGCCGCAGCAGGTCTGGGCCTCCTCCTTCGGGATCGGCTTCATCCTCATCATCTTCACCGCCATCCAGGGTATGGGCGCGCACATGCTGGGCGCCGACCCGGCGATGCTCGAAGCGGGCCACGCCAAGGACGTCTTCCAGATCGGCGGCGACATCATGGCGATGCCCGGCGCTCAGGGGCAGGTCGTACCGGTGTTGATCATGCTGCTCGAGAGCGTCGCTCCGTGGTTCGTCGGCCTGCTCTGTGTTTGCGCTCTGGCGGCCATGCAGTCGACCGGCGCCGCCTACATGTCGACCGCGGCGGGGATGCTCACTCGCGACCTCTACAAGCGGTTCGTGAACCCCAGCGTCGCCCACTCCGGCCAGAAGCTCTTCGGACGGATCGGTGTCGTGGTCATCACGGGAGCGGCCCTCGTCGTCGCCACGACCTCCGCCGACGCACTCGTCCTGCTCGGCGGCCTGGCGGTCGCCTACGGCTTCCAGATGTGGCCGGCTCTGATCGGCATCTGCTGGTGGCCGTTCCTCACTCGCAAGGGGGTCACGGTCGGGCTGATCGCCGGCATCCTCGGCGTCACCTTGACCGAGTCCATCGGGACCCAGTGGTTCGGCATCACCGCGTGGGGACGCTGGCCGTTGACCATGCACTCCGCCGCCTGGGGCATCTACTTCAACTTCGGGCTCGCCATCCTGGTCTCGTACTTCACCCAGAACGAGAAGGAGAAGACGCATCAGAAGGAGTACCACGACTTCCTGGCCGAGCATGCCGGGCTCTCCGCCGCGAAGAAGAAGATGCGTCCGGCGGCATGGATCCTCACTCTGGTCTGGTTCTTCTTTGGAATCGGCCCGGGTGCCGTCCTTGGCAACACCCTTTTCGGCAACCCGAACGACGCCGCCACCTGGGTCTTCGGCATGCCATCGATCTGGGTGTGGCACATCATCTGGTGGGCTCTCGGCGTGGCCATGATGTTCTTCCTGGCCTACAAGATGGAGATGTCCACGATGCCGGAGACGGAGATCGTGGCTCTCGTCGAGGACATCGGCGACCTCGATACTGCTCGTCTGGACGTCGACAAGCCGTAGACCGCAAAACGCTGTGTAGCAACCGACCCGATGCGGGGAGCCCCAGGGCTTCCCGCACCGGGTCGTTCTTTCCACTGGGTATCGACTGGGCCCCGGCTCGGCTCTATGGCGACCGGTTGGCAATAGAATAGAGCGATGCTGCAGCTGGCCTGGTTCGGGCTCTCGTCCCTCGTGTTCGGGATCGTCTTGTTCTTTCCGGTGCGGAAGGTCATGCTGGCGATGAACATCAACCGGGTTCAACGAAAGCTGAAGCGTGAGGTCACCGACGAAGAGCGCGAGGTCCTGAGACGCAAGGTGACTGTCTGGGCCGCGGGTCTTTCCGTGACCTTCGCTTTCTTGTACAACCGATACCTGTTCTTCAAGTTCTTCTCATAGTCCCGGCGAGCGAGGCAGATGATCCAACAACCAGGCAATCGGTCGAACAACCTCATCGGTCTCGTGGTCCTCGGACTTCTTCTCGTCTTTGGCGCCGTCTACGTCTACGGGAGAGTCTTCTCCGAGGACACGCCCGGCGACTACCAGGTCCGTAAGGGCAACTACCGGCTGGAAGACGGTCAGTACGAGCAGGCGATCGAAGAGTTCGAAGGAGCGATCGACAAGAACCCCGGCCACGTCGGCGCCCATCTCGGGCTGGCCCTCACTCGGATCCAGACGGGAGAGCTGGACGTCGCGCTCGCGGAGATCGACGCGACTTTGACGCTCGACCCGGAGCTGGCGGCGGCCCATGCCAACCGCGGCATCATCCTGGACCGGCTGGGCAGACACGCCGAGGCCCTCGGCGAGTACCGGCGCGCTCTGGAGCTGGATCCCAAGCTCGCCAAGGGACCCGGCTATCTCTGGCGGTTCCTGCGAAATGTCGACGAGAAGCCGCCGACAATCAAGGACCGAGCCGAGTATCTCGAGGCCGAGCTGGCGAAACCGCTCGACGAACAGCTGCTTCAGCTTCCCGAAGAGGACGAGAAGCAGCGCATGTACAAGGTCAACTGACTCGCCTCCGGTCGCGGCGAAACGAAGGCCGGCCACAGGTGCCGGCCCTACCACGGTGACGGATGCCGACCGTAGCCGGGGGACTCGTGCCCCCGGCTGGGGCGAAACGAAGGCGGGCTAATAGCAGGGTGGGAACCAGCAGCCCTCGACCCCCAGGAGCGGCGCTGCCGCCACCGCGAACATCCACAGGCTCACCAAGGCGAGGCCGATACTGAAGGCGTAAAGGAGGCCTTTCGAGGGATCGGCTTCCTCGGCGGGATCCGGTTCGACGCCGAGCGCGCTCGGGTCGAGCCGACCTTGTCGCTGGAGCCGAAGCACACGACGGGTGAAGGCGCGGACCCAGAAGGGGACCTGATCACGGAACATATAGGGCACGAAGTGTTTCTCGATGGTCTTCTCGTCGCCCTCGTGTCCGTACCAAGAGGCGTAGGCCAGCCGGAAGAGCTCGAACTCGCTGGTCGCGAGAACGGACGAGACCGCAAGCACCTCGAGGCAGTCGGCGGGTATTTCCTGTTCCCAGAACATTCGACATTCGCCTAGTGAGGAACTCCAGACGCTCTCCCTACCTACTCGTACGCAGGTTGACTGCTGGTGGTTCCTGGCGGGCGACCTGCGTGCAGCCGCCACCCGTACCGAGCCTATACGACCAACTCTCCAAACTCGGCAGCGATGAGGTCCTGGAGCTTCGAAACGGCCTTGTAAGAGTGGCGCAACATCTCGCGATTACGCGACGACATGAGGCTGGGGTTTACGTAGGTGTCGATCTTCTCGTCCTCCATCGCCTCCTCGACTTGGGAATCGAGGGCGAAATGGAGAAGGAAGCGGAACGCGCCTTCGAAATACTCGCCGTCGTCGGCGTTCAGGTGCTCGCCATCGACGAGCTTCGAGATCCTCTTGAGGGTCGAGGTCTCACGAATGCCGCGACGCAGCGCCAGGATCCTCACCCCCTCGACGACGAAGATCAGACCGCTTCGTTTGATATCGAACTCCCCCCGATGCTCGCCGCGGCGCTCGGTGAGGAACCGGCCCAGCAGCCCGGTCGGAACCCGATGAGATCCCGCCTCCTCGTAGAGAAGGCGAAGGAGCCCTTGGTGAGAGTCCAGGAGCTCGAAGGCGCGATCCTGCACGGCGGCGAAAAGATCGTTGCGTCCCCAGATCGGCGCGGTATCGAAGAACACCGTCAGAAGGCGACCGAGGTGAGGGACCTGGTCGACGATCCAATGCTCCAGTTGAGCGCGCCAACCGGCGACATCCTTGCGCCACATGCTGTTCGTCCCCATGACCTCGCCCGAGCAGCGTTCGAATCCCAGGGTCTCGAGTTGAGCCGTGAAGGTCTCGGCCACCGCGGCGTAGAACTCGTCCGCCTCGGCTCGCAACCGATCCTCGGCAGCGTCCGCGAGGACCAGGCCGTAGTCCTGGTCCGTCAACAGCAGGTTCTCCAAACGGCCGTGGCTGCCGGTGACGAAGAGGCAACATCCGACGGGCGGCTCGCCCGCTCTCTCGAGCGCAAACTCGAAGGCACGCCGGTGGATGTCCTGATTGACGAGGGACAGCATGACGACCACATCGTAGGCTCGCGATCCACGGCTCAGCCTGGTCGCGGCCAGCCGTGGGAGCCGAGCCCGGATTCGAGCGAGAGTCTCGACGTCGGCGGCACCGGCGATGCCGGCGATGAGCGACATCGGCTCCGGGTACCTCAGCTTGAGAAGCTGGCGCAGCGTCACGATGCCGACCAGCCGCGGTTTGCCCGCTCCGTCTGCCTCCACCAGGGGAAGGTGCTTGATCCCTCGCGACGAGAGCAGAAAGAGGGCGCGGTATACCGTGTCGCCCGGGCTCAAGGACAGCGGCTTCTCGGTCATCACTTCCGAGACCGGCGTTCTGCCGATCTCGAGTTTTCCGGCGACGACCACGCGGCGCATGATGTCGCGGTCGGTGACGATCCCCAGCGGTTCGTCGTCCTCGCCGACGACGACGATCGAGGAGGTCTTCTTGCTCGCCATCCTCTCGACCGCATCCTTGACCGTGTCGTCGGGCAAGCAGGTGAGCACCGGACTCACCATCACCGAGCGCAGCTCCTCGCTATAGGAGAAGAGCTCGACGCCGCGCAGCGCTTCTCGCTTCTCCCGGAGCTCGCGCAGCGAGGTGGTGTCGAGCGTCGCGCTGAGCTTCATCCTCGCAACTCCTTTGCCCTCATGGCTTTCCGACGCTCAGGAGATCACGCAGCTTGGTGACGCCGCTAGCGGGAAGGAAGTGGAGCAAGCGCTGGAACAGCTGAGCGGTCACGTAGGCGTCAGCCAAAGCGGCGTGCGGCTGGTCCACCGGGATGCCGTAGCGTTCGGCGGTCGAGAACAGGTCCTTCTTGACTGCTACCCCGCCGAAGTGGTTGGCGAGAGCCGTGTCGTGCTCGGTCAGCCAATCGTGGAGAGTCGAGGTGTCGACCGCGGGGTTCTGGAGCGAGACGCCGAAGCGTCGCTTGAGAGCGCGGCCGACGAAGCCCGTATCGATGTGGACGAAGTGCCCGACGAGCACCGCGTCTCCGGCAAACTCGACGAACTCGGTGAGTGCTTGGCGGGCCCGGGTGGCGTGCTCGAGATCGGAGTGAGTGATGCCGTGGACGACGACTCCGGGGCTCTTGAGCTCGGCGTCCGGTCGAACCAGGCTATAGAAGCTCTCGGCCGGGAAGATCCGGCTGCCGCGCAGACGAACCGCACCGATGGCGATGATCGAATCACGCTTGAAATCGAGACCGGTGAGCTCGGTATCGAACGCCACGTAGCTCACCTCGTCGACCCCGGCCCCGTAGTCGATCCGACGCTTGAGCCCGACCTGCCTCTGCAGCGGCTCGGGGAGCTCGACCTTGCGACGCCCGAGGATCCTCGGCATCACCGGATTCTCGCCGTGCCGGCCCACTCGGGGTGCCTGCGGGCCAGTTCGTCGTGCAGGCCGGTGGTCAGCAGGAAAGCCCCTTTGAGGGTCTTACGCTCGCGGCGCTGGAGCTCCTCCGGATTGAGGTAATCCTCGGCTTCTCGCCCTTCGGCAAGATGGGCGAGCTGCTGGTGAATGCGGAGTGTCTGGAGGTAGTCGAGGGCGCTCTCCACGTCCGCAGCCAGTTCGAAGGCGTGCCGCTCGCCCAGCTTCAGCAGGCGTTCCCGGGTCTGGCGCTGCTCGATGCCGCTCTCGCAGGCGAGCACCCGGACGACGTCGACGAAGGGTCGGATGCCGCTTTCGTAGAGATCGAGCTCATCGCGGTGCTCGCCCTCGGTGTTGACGACGAATCGACCGAGGAAACCCAGCGGCGGACGGTTGGCTAGAGCCGCCCCCACGAGCGCCTGGAGGAGGCGCTGCTCCGAGGCCACCCTGCGCAGCAGGCTCAGGCGCAGCTGCTCCACGCGGGTCGAGTCGCCCGACACCGTCCTCATCTCGAGGATCCCGGGTCGCGGCCGACCGGCGGCCGGCTGCTCGACCCAGTTGTCGAGCCGATCGATCCACTCGGCGGGAGTGCGAATCCGCTCCGGGGGAACACAGGGATCCGGAGCGACGATACCGCAAGCCCCGAGTGCCTGGCCGAGCAGCTTACTCAGTCGAGTGAAGTAGCGTCGCGTCTCCTCGGCGGAGGCGCCTCGAGCCCCGCTCTCTTCGAGCACGGCCCCGAGTTCCAATCGGCGGTGGAGGCTGAGCTCACGACGGGCCATCTGCCCTGTCGTGATGAGCGAATAGCGCACCGGCGCCGGCCCGAGATTGATGTCGATCAACGACAGCGCCTGTTTGAGAAGCTGCTCGCTCACCTCGGTGATGACGCTGGTGACGTGGTGGGCCTGGGCGCCCTCTCCGGACAGGATCGCCACCGTGCGCTCGAGTCGGCTCTTGCTTTCGCCCAGGTGCTCGAGACTCTGCGACTCGATGACCTTGCGCACCAGGAGAGTCGGAGACGTTCCTTGGAGAACCATGAAGTCATGGTTGGTCACCATCCCCTCGAAGCGGTCGCCATCCATCACCAAGATGTGGTGGATATTGTGCCGCATCATCTTCAGCAGCACCTCCGAGCACGGCTCGCGGGACTCGACATGTATCAAGGGCGTGGTCATGATCGTTTTGATCGGCTCCCTCGGATCCCGGTTGCGGGCGACCACCTTCTCGCGCATATCGCGGTCGGTGACGATCCCGACAGGGCTTCCGTTGCCGTCCACGACCACGACCGAGCTGATTCCCTCCTCGACCATCAATTGGGAACCTTCCTGGATCGTCGCGTCGGCCGGAGCGGTGATCGGGCCGCGCCGAATCAGCTCCCCAACCGGCGTAGCGAACAGAATCCGATGGTTGTTCGAGACGCTGTGGAACTTGCGGCGCGTCTCGTCGTAGGCCTTGTCGATGAAGTCGATGAAATACGACCGGAGGAGCTTGTCCGATACCTCGCGGTTGCGTTCGAGCACCTCGAGCAGCCTCTTCCTTGGAATCAAGATCCCGATGACGTCCTCTTCCGCGAGGACGTTCGCTCTCGGCGAATCGCCGCTGACCACCGAGATGAGACCGAAGTACTCGCCCTCACTCCGATAGTCGAGGACCACCTCGTGCCCGTCCTCGGTGCACAGCGTCATCCGCACCGTTCCCCTCTTGATCACGTAGAGGTACTCGCTCGCCGCGCCTCCTTGGCCGAGGATGGTCGTCCCGCGAGGGAAGTAGTCGAGCGCGGCGTCGCCGAGCTCGCTGAGCTCGTCATCCGCCAGGAGATCGAGCGGATGGATGCTCGCCAGCAGAGTGACGATTTCTTGATTCAGCATGGTGCTTCCATGCGCAGACGAAAACCGCGGGCGCAAACCAAGGTCTCGAGCGACCGTTGAGTGTCAGTATAGTTGGCCAAAACCGTGAGAGGCGAGAGGCCTAGCGGTGAAGCGCTCCTGTCGGTCTTGTTCCGGCTCGGAGCGGTCGGCTTCGAACAGTCGCCGGATTGACCAGCGGCCCGCTGCAGAGGTCCGCCCACCGCTCAGACGGCGTGATCGGCGCGTCGGAGAATGAGAGCCTACACCTTAAGGGTGGGCCGAAAGGCTGCCCTCAGAGGTGGCGACTCGAAGCGCGTCGCCGTCTACTCTTCGGGGGTCAATGAACCGTTAAGAGTGGTTGCGAGGGGAGTCCCGGATCGCATCCAGCGAAAGTGGTTCCACAACGAGGATGAAGAGGAGACCAAAATGAAGCGCAGCCTGTCGACAACAACGACCGCGTGCCTAGTCCTGATCTCTTTGGCCACCGCCGCCCACGCCGGCTTCAAGCTGAAAGATGCCGACGGCAACGAAAAGATCGATCTCGGGTTCCGGCTGCAGGTCCTCGGCATCTTCAGCGAACGGGACCTCGACGGCGACGGGGATTTCGAGTCGTTCGACGACTTCCGGGTCCGCCGCGCGCGCTTCCGGCTCAAGGGAACGGTGAACGAGCGCTTCGGCATGTTCTTCCAGACCGACGTTTCGGGCAACGACATCCAGATGATCGACGCCTACGTACACCTCAAGAAAGATGCGAAGCTACAGGCCTTCGTCGGCCAGCACCTGGCGCCGGCGAACCGCCAGAACATCACCTCGTCCGGAACGCTGCTGGCGGCCGATCGGCCCAACATCATCTACAAGACGCTGACCTGGGGCGCGCGGACACTGAACTCCTTCGCCACAGCCACCCGTGGCGACACCGACAGCGGGATCCGCGGCACCGCTCAGGTCCGAGACACCGGCGTCACCCTGTTTGGTGTCAACGAGGTGGGCGGCAACACTCACCTCAAGTACCATCTCGGCTACTACGACGGCATCTCGGCGCCGGGCAACGACAGCGAGCGTACCACTGGGCGCATCCAGTTCAACTTCGGCGACCCGGAGCCCAGCTACTACAGCGTCGCGACCTATCTTGGAAAGAAGAACACTCTGGCGATCGGCGCGTCGTACGACCTCCAGTCAGACGTCGGGAACTCGACCTTCCAGAGCGACTACGCCTACTACAGCGTCGACATCTTCGGCGAGAAGCCAGTCGGCGAGGGATCGCTGACCTTCGAGGCGGCCTACTCCGACCTCGACCTCGACGGCCGGGCCCCGACGGTCGAGGGCGACGGCTTCTACGTTCAGGGCGGCTACCTGATCCGCAACGAGAAGTGGCAACCCTGGTTGTTGTACGAGGAGTGGGGATCCAACGACCCTACCGGCCGGGGTAGCGGCGAGGCGTTCCGCGTCGGTGTGAGCTACTTCATGGCCGGTCACAACGCCAACTTCAAGATCGGATACGAGAGTGTCAGCACCGACACAAACATCGGGTCGTCCAGTGAAAACGGGTTGGACACCTTGCTGATCGGCTTCTACACCACCTACTAGGCGCGAGACGACGAAGCAATGCTCTCAAGCATCTCTAATCGGTTATTGTTGATGCTCGGGCTGGGGCTGTCGCCCCTCCTCCTGGCAGCGAGCCTGTGTGCGGCGGAGGAAGCTACTCCGGCAAGCTCTTCGTCTCAGATCTTCGAAGCACTGCACGCTCGAATAGGAGCGGCGGCAGTAGCGGGCCGGTTGCCGGCGGAGACCGGGGCGGCCGCCGACGAAGTCGCCTTCGCTCTCAAGAGAGAGCAGATCCGGAGCGACGCCGAGATCGAAGTCCTGAAGCTCGAGGCGGCTCGCTT
>CALZKB010000113.1 GCA_945787575.1 Thermoanaerobaculia bacterium
GCCTCCGATAGCACCCGGGCGAGAGCGACGACCGACTCGGGACGGCTGTCGGTCGCCGTCCGGTCGAGGAGAGCCAGCGCTTCCTCCACCAGCCCGAGCTCGGCCAGCTGCAGACCGACCCGGCTCAGCTCCTTCGCGTTGAGAACACCGAGGCTCTCCGCCGATCGGATCCCTTTCAGCCCTTCGTCGATGCGGCCCAGCTCGAGGTGCATCCTCGCCGCGGACAGGACGAGGTCGCCCTTCGGTCCGGCGATGCCGATCGCCTCCTGATAGGCGTCGAGCGCCTCCCCGAAGCGGCCCGTGTTCTCCAGTCCGTTGCCGAGGATCTCCCAGGCGTCGAGCATGCGGGGATTCGCCGCCACCGCCCGGCGACTTGCCGCCACCGCCTCCTCGTACCGGCCCGCCAACTGGTGTTGCTGCGCGTCCCACAGGTCCTCGAGAGTCGGTAGACGGTCGACCGGGTTGGGAAGCGGACCGGCCTCGGCGCTCACCGTCGAGCCCAGGTAGCCGAGAGCAGCTAGCTGGCGACGAATCTCCGGGGCGACCTCCTCCGGCGACCGGAGCTCGCGATCGTGGCCCGTGATCGCCCTTCTCAGCTCGGACACGACGCTCCGGTTCTCGGACACGAGATTGCGTCGCTCGCCCGGGTCGGCGATCAGGTCGTAGAGCTCGGGCTTCGGCCCGTCGATGAAGTGGTACTTACCCCGGATCACCGAGGCGAGATCGCTCCAGCCGAAATGGAGGCGCGGGTAGAAGGTCTCGGAGTAGATCTCTTCGATGCTCCGATCTCGGCCTCCGTCGAGCAGTGAGGCGCCCGCAAGACCTCCCACCGCCGGCAAGTCGAGAATATCGACCAGCGTCGGATAGATATCGACCAGCTGCACCGGGTCGGCGACCGACTCTCCAGCCCGTGCCCGTGCGGGCAGCTTGAGCAGCAACGGAACCTGGAGAATCTCGCGGTGGAGCAGGATGCCGTGCTCCGGCTCGCCGTGTTCGTCGAGGCCCTCGCCGTGGTCGGAGATCAACACGACGATCGCCCGGTCGTAGACCCCCAACCGTTTGAGCTCCCCCATCAGCTTGCCGACGATCTCGTCGGCGGCGGCCACCTCGGCGTCGTACGGCGATTCGAAGAGCGAGGCGAGCGGCTCCGGGGCCTCGTACGGAGCGTGCGGCTCGTAGAGATGGAAGAAGAGAAAGAAGCTCTCCTCGGAGACCGAGGCGAGCCAGGAACGAGCGGCTTCGAGCGTCTGCTCGCCGCGGCGGGAGGCGACACCCTTTGCCAGACCGCCGCGAAACGACACCGCGTCTTCGTAGAAGTCGAAGCCGTCCGCGAGTCCGGCGTCCCGCCGAAGCACGAAGGCGGAGACCGCGGCGCCGGTGGCGAAGCCGGCCTCCTTCAGCGTGCGTTGCAGAATCGGGCTCTCGGCGGGCGCCAGGGCGTAGCCCAGGTTGTCCCGGACCCCATGCCGCTCGGGAAGCAGCCCGGTGAATACCGACGCGTGTGACGGCAACGTCAGGGGAGCGTGGCTGTAGGCTCGCTCGAAGAGGATCGAGTCACCGCGAAGCGCATCGATCGCCGGTGTCCTGCCTTCCGCATAGCCGTAGGCGGGCAGCCGATCCGAGCGCAGGGTGTCGATGGAGATGAGGACGACGGGCGCTTGCGGCCATTTCTGAGAGCCGTCGCCGAGCCGGCTGCAGGATGCGACGAGGACGAAGACGGCCGCGGCGCCAGCACCGGCGAGGAGCGCCGACGCCGAACGGCGCGGTAGGCCGCGTCGGCGTAGACCGCCCGGCCTCGCTTCCCGGGTGTGCTCGCCGGAGCTCATCCGATGGAGGGTGATCGACATGGCGTGGAGCGGGATCATACCGATGTCCTCGACTCCCCTTTCTGACCGAGACCCCGCGAGTCTACCGGAGCCTGATTCGCGGCACTCGAACGCGGATCAGGGTCTCTCCCGTCGATCGGTCTCGAGAACCGACGAGAACATGCTGCTTCGGAAAGAGAGGGACTGATGACATCGTGGTGAGGCTTGACATTCTCGTGATTTTGGGTAATCTAAAAATCTGTTTTGAGCCTGGAAACCCACTCGTTCCTTACCCTGCACCGAGACCGATGACCGATCCCGCCGTCTACCTCGTTGTCGCCGTCGCCCTCCTCACTGCGGCGATTCTCCTGCTCTGGCCGGTCCGCGGCTGGCTCTGGCGCTGGCTGAGAGCCTTCAGGGCCACCGAACGGGTGCAGATCGAGGACGCCCTCAAGCACCTCTTCGACTGCGAGTACAACGACCGGCTCGCCAACCTGCAGAGCCTCTCCGGGGCTCTCGCCGTGTCGGGAAACCGGGCGGCGGAACTGCTTTCACAGCTGCAGGAACGGGAGCTGCTGACCGAAGGTGACGGCGGCTACTCGCTGACGGCGGAGGGCCGCAAGTACGCCTTGCGGATCGTGCGCGCGCACCGACTCTGGGAGCGCTATCTCTCCGACGAGACCGGGCACGATCCCGAAGCCTGGCACGACCGGGCCGAGCAGCTCGAGCACACCCTCTCCACGGAGGAGGTCGAAGCGCTGTCGGCGAGCATGGGGCACCCTCGCTTCGATCCTCACGGCGATCCGATTCCGACCGCCGGTGGCGAGATCGCACCTCCGTTCGGCCGGCCGCTGACCGCGCTCGAGGTCGGAGAGCTCGCCGAGATCGTCCACATCGAGGACGAGCCCGAGGCGATCTACGCCCAGCTCGTGGCCGAGGGCCTCCACCCCGGCATGCGGGTCCGTGTCCATGAGGCGACGCCGAAGCGAATCGCCTTCGAGGCGGATGCCGAGGAGCACGTCCTCGCACCGATTCTCGCCGCCAACCTATCCGTTCAGCCGCTGCCCCAACACGAAGAGATGGCGGGGCCGTACGCTCGTCTGTCGAGTCTCGACACCGGTGAGAGCGGTCGGGTCGTCGCCTTCGCGCCGATGCTGCGCGGGCCCCAGCGACGCCGGATGCTCGACCTCGGGCTGATCCCGGGCACCGAGGTGACGGCCGAGATTCAGAGCCCGAGCGGCGATCCCACCGGCTATCTCGTGCGCGGCGCCGTGATCGCGCTGCGCCGAAGCCAGGCCGACCAGATCCAGATCGAACCGGTCGACACGAGTCATCCGCGATGAGCCGACCGAGCCCGGAGAACTGCGCCACCTGCCCGGCGCACCATGTCGGCAACCTGATCAAGCTCGGCGTCGACATGGAGAGCTACGACTACGCCGTGGCGCTCGCCGGCAACCCCAATACCGGCAAGAGCACGGTGTTCAATGCATTGACCGGCCTGCGCCAACACACCGGCAACTGGCCCGGCAAGACCGTCGCCCGCGCCGAGGGCGGATTCTCGACCGCCGGCGACCGCTACAAGCTGGTCGACCTGCCCGGGACCTACTCGCTGCTCTCGTCGAGTCTCGACGAGGAGATCGCCCGCGACTTCATCCTCTTCGGCAAACCCGACGTCACCGTGATCGTCGTCGACGCCACCCGCCTCGAGCGCAACTTGAACCTCGTTCTCCAGGTGCTCGAGATCACCGATCGCGCCGTCGTCTGTCTCAACCTGATGGACGAGGCGCGACGCAAAGGCCTCACGATCGACGATCGCCGGCTCGCCCGAGACCTCGGCGTCCCGGTGGTCCCGACCTCGGCGCGCTACGGCGAGGGGCTCGAGGATCTCAATCGCGCGATCCGTGAGGTCGCGACCGGAGCCGTGGTCTGCAAGCCACTCCGCGTCGGCGGCCATTCCTCCAGCCTCCGCCGCGCGGTGCGCCGCCTGGCCGACGAGGTGACGACCGTCTATCCGGAGCTGCCCAACGCCGGGTGGGTCGCTCTCCGGCTGCTCGACGGCGACGCCAAGATCGCCGAGGCCGCAAGTACGGGCGCCCTCGGTGAGCTCCAAGAGAACGCCGCCGGCCTCGGCCCGGAGCCGGCGCCGATCAGCGAGGAAAGCCCTCCCGGCGCGGAGAACATCCTCACCGTCGCTCGCCAGCTCCGCTGGCAGGCGGGTAAGGACTTCCATCAGAAGCTGGTCGAGGGCGTCTACACGGAGGCGGCCCGGCTCGCGGATCGCGCGGTCACCCGCAGCGGCGATAAGCCCCGTTTCGACTGGGACCGGACGATCGACCGGCTCGTTACCAGCCGCCTCTTCGGCTTCCCGCTGATGCTCGCCCTGCTGACGGCGGTCTTCTGGATCACGATCGCCGGCGCCAACGTTCCATCGGCGCTGCTGGCGACCTTGCTGCTGGATGCCGTCCACCCGCTGCTCAAGTCGGGCGCCGCCGCGATATCGATGCCTTGGTGGCTCGACGGAGTGTTGATCGACGGAATGTACCTCGCGACCGCCTGGGTCGTCGCCGTGATGCTTCCGCCGATGGCGATCTTCTTTCCACTGTTCACTCTGCTCGAGGATTTCGGCTATCTGCCCCGCGTCGCCTTCAACCTCGACCGGATGTTCAACCGCGTCGGCGCCCACGGCAAGCAGGCGCTGACGATGGCCATGGGGTGGGGCTGCAACGCCGCGGCGATCGTCTCGACTCGCATCATCGACAGCCCGCGGGAGCGACTGATCGCGATCATCACCAACAACTTCGCGCTCTGCAACGGTCGCTGGCCGACCCAGATTCTGATCGCGTCGATCTTCGTCGGCGGGCTCGCTCCCGCTTACCTCGCCGGGCTGATCTCGGCGCTCTCGGTGGTCACCATCGCGGTCCTCGGCATCGTCCTTACGTTCGCGACCTCATGGCTCCTGTCGCGCACCGTCCTGCGCGGCGAGGTGTCGACCTTCAATCTCGAGCTGCCGCCCTACCGCCCGCCGCGGGTGCTGCAGACAATTTACACCTCGATCATCGACCGCACGATGATCGTTCTCTGGCGCGCCGTCATCTTCGCGCTGCCGGCGGGAGCGCTCATCTGGCTGCTGTCCAACATCCGGGTCGGCGGAGACAGTCTGGCGCAAATCGCCATCAGCGCGATGAACCCGTTCGGCTGGCTGCTCGGACTCTCCGGCCTCATCCTGCTCGCCTACATCATCGCGATCCCGGCGAACGAGATCGTCATCCCGACCATCCTGATGCTGACGGTGCTGGTGAGCGGCGTCACGGGCGTCGGCGAAGGCGCCGGGGTGATGTTCGAGCTCGACTCCCGAGAGGCGACCTCCGAACTGCTGCGAGGGGGTGGTTGGACTCTTCTGATGGCGATCAACCTGATGCTCTTCAGCCTCGTCCACAATCCGTGCTCGACAACGATCTACACGATCTGGAAGGAGACGCGGAGCGCGAAGTGGACGGCGATCTCGGCGTTGCTGCCTGTCGCGATGGGGCTCGCCATCTGCTTCACCGTCACTCAGATCTGGCGCATCGTGACCGGCACCTAGCGCTCACACCCGACCCGCAGGACCTCCGCCAACGGCAGGGTGGTGGGTTCCGATATCGAGCGGTGATTCGCTCGATCATTCCCGGCGTCGGCTCGCCATCCCGTCAAACCCTTCCCGGACGGCGTGGTAAGCTCGATTGGCACGATGGACGAACCCCCTGAACCCGCTAGACTCTCGGCCAGCTCTGCAGTGAAATCCCCGCTCCAGCGAGCGGCGGGTGGGCGTGTCGATGCCGGACCTCGATTCGAATGAGCCCGGTCCTGCTGCTCCCTATCGCGGCCTTGCCGGTCGGCGAGCCGTTCCTGAGTCCTTCCTTGGGCCTGTTCTTCGGCCTGCTCCTGGTGTTCATCAACGGCTTCTTCGTCGCCGCAGAGTTCGCCCTCGTCAAGGTACGACCGACTCAGCTGCAGCCCCATGTCGCGGCGAACAGCCCGCGCGGCAAGCTCGCCAACAGCATGGTCGATCATCTCGACGCCTACCTCTCGGCCTGCCAGCTCGGGATCACCCTGGCGAGCCTCGGACTCGGCTGGATCGGAGAGCCGGCCTTCGCCTGGATCGTCGAACCGGTCGTCCGGCTCTTTCCGGGAGCGACCGACGCCAACGTCCATCAAGCGGCAATCGTCATTTCGTTCCTCGTCATCACGATGCTCCACATCGTGCTCGGAGAGATGGCGCCGAAGACGATCGCCATCCGCAAGCCGCTGACGACGAGTCTCTGGGTCTCATGGCCGCTGTGGGCGTTCTACAAGGTCACCTTTCCCGCCATCTGGATTCTGAACGAGACTTCCAACCTTCTCCTGCGACTGATCGGCATGAGGCCGATGTCGGATCATCAGAAGGTGAGCGACGCAGAGCTGCGGCGGATGCTCGCCGGCGCTGGCGAGGACCGTCTCTCCGGCCAGAAGCGCGAGCTGCTGGACAACATCTTCGAGCTGTCGCACCGGATCGCTCGCCAGGCGATGCTGCCGCGCAACGAGGTCGTCTATCTCGACATCCAGAGGAGCTTCGACGAGAACCTGGCGGTCGCCCGGGAGAGCGGGCATACGCGGTTTCCGCTATGCGACGGCGACCTCGATCAAGTGATCGGGCTCATTCACATCAAGGACATCTTTCGGGCCGAGGAGCTGCCGGAGTCGCTGCTCGAGGTCAAGCGCGACATGACTTTCGTGCCGGAGACCCTCAGTCTCGATCGGCTGTTGCGGCGGATGAGGCTCGAGCACGTCTACATGAGCGCCGTGCTCGACGAGTACGGCGGGGTGAGCGGTGTCGTGACGATGGAGAACGTCCTCGAGGAGATCGTCGGTGAAATCCAGGACGAGTTCGACATGGAAGAGCCCGAGCTCGTCGCCCGCGGCAACAACGTCTATGACGTCGCGGGCTCGATGCTGATCGCCGACTTCGAGGACGAGCTCGCGATGGAGCTGTCCGAGCGTGACGAGGACACGATCGGCGGGGTCGTGCTCTCGGAGCTCGGCCGCCAGCCGCAAGTCGGGGACTGTGTCGAGGTCGGCCGCATGTCGGTCGAGATCCAGGATCTCGACGGCAATCGAATCACCCGGCTGCGCGCGACCCTGACCGATCTCGGAGATCCCGCGGCCGAGCGCGACGGGTGACGGATGGCGGGCAGCACAGGTTCGCGGCCGCACGAGGTTAGGGTCGACAGCTGGACCGAGCTCCAGCACGAGCTCTTCGAAGGATCCTGGCAGCCTGCCATCGGACGCTATCGCTCGACCTACGCCTTCCGTGGCATGGCCGACGTCGACTGGCAGCTGAAGACGAGTCTCTCCCGGCTCGGCGGCGACTACCCGCGACTCGAGCGCCATCTCATCCGCAACTTCCGCAAGTACGCCTATCTCGAGGGCGGGGGACACGGCTCCCTCTGGAACCTGCTCGCCCAGGCTCAGCACCACGGCCTGCCGACCCGCCTGCTCGATTGGACCTACTCACCCTACGTCGCCCTCCATTTCGTCACCGACGACGTCCGGCACGTCGATCGTGACGGCGCCATCTGGTGCGTCGACTACACCCGCACCAACAAGCTCCTGCCGCCAGGGCTGCTCGACGTGCTCCGGCGCGAGGAGGCCGACGCCTTCTCCACCGAGATGCTGCACGAGGCGGTATCCACTCTGCAGAGCCTCGACGAGCTCAGCGTCGATCCGTTCATCGTGTTCTTCGAACCGCCGTCGCTGAGCCCGCGGATCATCAATCAGTTCGCGCTCTTCTCGGTGCTCTCGAGTGTCCGCAAGACCCTCGAAGCGTGGCTGGAAGAGCGCTCCGACGTCTACCGCAAGATCGTCGTACCGAGCGAGCTCAAGTGGGAGGTTCGGGACAAGCTCGACCAGGCCAATATTAACGAGCGAGTGCTCTTTCCCGGGCTCGACGGCGTCTGCCAACTGCTTTCTCGGCAGTACAGTCCACGACCGCGTTAGGTTCCGGCGGCAATCCGGCGGACGAATGAGTAGACTCCTTCGGACGCTCGCGATTGGCGCGTTGCTGGCGATCGTGGGGTGGCTGGTCCTCGCCGCGACAGGCCGATCCCGCTACGAAGCGGCGGTGGAACGCTTCACGGCGACCCTCGGAGCGCCCGTCCTCGCCGACCTCGCCCCCGCCGGCGTCCAAGACCCGCTCAACGCAGCGCGATACCTCGTACAGGCGGCGGAGGCCGTCGACCTCGCTCCCTGGAACGTCGGGCACCTCGCGGCAGCCGATCGGCTCCTTGCGGAGGCGGCGACGGTGCTCGCCGTGTTTCACCAAATCGCCGACTGCCGAGAGGGGAGCTTCGAGATCCGGTACGAGGACGGCCCGAATGCAGCACTTCCGGACTATATGGCGATGCTCGCCGCCGTCCGGATCGTCGATGTAGAGGCGCGCACGGCGATCGTCAGGGGAAACGGAGGGAGGATCCGTCGTGACCTGCGCGCTCTGGCCAACTCTATCCACGCCGTCGAGACCGACTCCCTCCTGATCTCGACCCTGATCGGCTTCGCGATCGACAAGCACCGTTTGACGCTTCTCCGTGACGTGCTTGCAGCCGGCCTCTTCGACGACACCTTGCTCACCGAAGTCACCGAAGATCTCGCCCGTCGTGGCCCGAGCTCGCGGACGAGCTCGATCATGGAGTGCTACTGCCCCGATTCTGGAGCCGCCGGACAGGCATCTTCCTGAACGTGCGCAGCGCCCTGGCGCGACTCAAGGCCTACGAATCCACTCACGAGCTCGCTCGCGCCAGCGTCGCCTTCGCTCGCGGTGAGGCGCCCGAGCTCGGCGCGAGCTCCTTTACCGGAGGCGCCTACGACATCGAAGTCGCCGACGGCGCGCACATCCTGCGCGCACCTGGCGCAACCGAGCTCTGCAAACGCCTCCTCTCAGCCCCCGGCAGTCGACCCCTCCACCCACCGTTCGAGTGGGTCGTGCCCCCGGCCGGGTCGCCAGCCTGGCCGTCAGAGGTCGCCGGCGAGCCGGCTGCGCACGGCGGCGATCGCGTCGGCCGGCGCCACGAGATGTCGCTCACGATCGCGCCGTAGCGACACTTCCACCTTGCCCTCGGCGAGGCCCCGGGCGCCGACGACGACCCGGACCGGGATCCCCAGCAGATCGGCGTCCTTGAACTTGACCCCCGGCCGCTCCGCGCGCCACCGCCTCGTCGTCCGGATCGAGGGAGAGGACGAGCGCTTCGAAGGGGGCGAGTGGAACCGGCCAGATCATGCCGTCTTCGTCGTGGTTTTGCTCGACTGCCGCCGCCACCGTCCGGCCGATGCCGAGGCCGTAGCAGCCCATCAGCATCGGCTGGCTCTCGCCCCTCTCGTCGGTATAGGTGCACTCCATCGCCTTCGAGTACTTGATGCCGAGGTCGAAGATGTGCCCCACTTCGATTCCGCGGTGGAGCTCGAGCGGGCCGTCACCGTCGGGGCTGGGATCGCCCGCCGCGGCGAGCAGAAGGTCCGCCCACTCGTCGACCGACACGTCTCGATCCCAGTTGGCACCGGTGTAGTGCCGGTCGGCGGCGTTGGCTCCGCAGACGAAGTTGACGAGCGGCCGCACCGTTGCGTCGGCCAGCACGCGAACCTCGTCGGCGAGCCCGATCGGCCCGGCGAATCCGAGCGGCGCCCCGGTCAGCTCGACGACCTTCGCTTCCCTCGCCAGGCCGAGGTGCCGACAGTCGAGGTGGTTGGTGAGCTTGACCTCGTTGACCTCTCGATCGCCGCGCACGAGCACCGCGACGTACTCCTTCTCGGTCTCGTAGATCAGGGTCTTGACGAACTGCTCCACCGGGCGGTCCAGGAACTCGGCCACCTGGGCGACGCTGGTCTTGCCGGGGGTGTCGACTTCGGTGAGCGGCTCGGGGTCGGTCGCCGCAGAGGCCGCGAGAGCGCCGATCGTGGCACGCTCGACGTTGGCCGCGTAGCTGCCCGAAGGCGAGCGAACGATCGCGTCCTCGCCGGTGTCGGCGAGAACCATGAACTCGTGGGACGAGGCGCCGCCGATCGTTCCGCTATCGGCTTCCACCATCGAGTATTCAAGACCACACGCCTCGAACACCCTGCAGTAGGCCTCTCGCATCGCCTCGTAGGCGGAGTCGAGCGACTCCTGGCTCGCATGAAAGGTGTAGGCGTCCTTCATGATGAACTCACGGCCCCGCATCAGGCCGAACCGCGGTCGGATCTCGTCGCGGAACTTGGTCTGGATCTGATAGAGGTTCAAGGGAAGCTGACGGTAGCTCTTGACGTCCCGACGAACGATATCGGTGACCACCTCTTCGTGCGTCGGCCCGAAACAGAAGTCGCGATCGTGGCGGTCCTTCATGCGCAAGAGAAGATGGCCGTAGACGTCCCAGCGGCCCGATTCCCTCCACAGCTCGGCCGGATGGATGGCGGGCATCGACAGCTCGACCGAGCCCGCCCGCTCCATCTCCCGGCGGACGATCGCCTCGAGCTTCCGGATGCTCCGCCAGCCGAGCGGTAGATAGCTGTAGATGCCGGCCGCGACCTTGCGGATCATGCAAGTGCGAATCATCAGCTGGTGGCTGACGACCTCCGCATCCTTCGGCACCTCACGGGTGGTGAACAGATAGTACTGATTCCAGCGCATCGAGCTAGCTCCTCCCGCGGCCACCCTGCACTCGCGCCAGCAGCCGGTCGCTGGCCTTGAGACAATCCATCATCCGACGCTCGAGTGAGGGGCCGGTCCGGTCGAAGTCGCGGGCTCGGGCCAGCGCGGTACGAGCGGCACCCTCGTCTCCCGACGCCAGCAGCGCCATGCCGAGATGGGTGAGCGTCGTCGCCGAGGCACCGAGCTCACTCGACCTCTCGAGATACTCGATCGCCTGCTCGAACTCCTTGCGCTTGTAGTGCACCCAGCCGATCGCCGCCAGCGGAAACTGACGCAGCTCTTCGGGGGCCAGATCGAGCGACCGCCGCGCGTAGTCGAGCGCACGATCGAGGTCCTCGTCCATCTCCGCGAGGTTGTAGGCCATCTCGTAGTAGGCGATCGTCTTGGCGTAGTCGGAGCTCCCCTCGGCCAACAACTGCCGACCGATCCGGTTGCCCTCACGGTACCGGCCCGAGCTGCGCAGCGCTTCGATCAAGGTGGCGTAGGCCGTCGCCTTGAGCATCGGCTCGGGATCGAGCTCGAGGACCCTGCGGGTGACGAGCTCTCCTTCCTGGTGCCGTTGCGCCTGCATGCACGCCATGGCGTACGACATCAGCAAGGTCGGATTCTCGGGCTCGGCCTGGATCGCTCGCCGGAAGGCCCCCAGCGAGCGCTCCGGGTTGTCGGTCGACATCAGCGCTTCCCCCTCCTCGAGCCAGCGACGCGCTTCGCTGCCCACCGCCGGCAGGGGCGATCTACCCTGACCGGTCAGGTAGCGCACCAGATCCTGATAGCGCATCTTGTTGGGGTTGAGCCGCTGAGCCTGGCGAAAGGCGTCGAGCGCCTTGCGGTTCCAATGGCGATCGAGATAGGCGAGTCCGAGCAGATAGTGCGCTTCCTCGTGGGCGGGATCCTGACGCACCACTTCCTGAAGCTGTCGAATCGCCCCCGACACCTTGCCCATCTCGTAGAGGCAGTTGCCGAGGAGGTAGCGCGCCTGGGTGACGCCGTCGATGGCCACCGCCTGCTCGAGGAGGGTGACCGCGTGTGCGAGCCTCCCCTGCCCCGCAAGGACCGCTCCCAGACTGAAGAGCGGCAGAAAGTGCTCGGGGTAGAGTTCGACGGCACGCCTGAGCAGCCTCTCCGCCCGGACCGCATCGCCGCGCTCGTGTTGGATGACGCCACTGTAGACGAGCCCCTCGAAATGCTCGGGGCGAACCCGCAGAACCCGTTCGAAGTAAGCCAGGGCGACCGCCGCGTCGCCTTCGTTGAAGTAGGTCTCGCCGAGGAAGTAGGCCAGCTCGTAGTTGTCGCGATCGAGCTTGAAGGCAGCCTCCAACGCTGCCAAGGCCCGTTCGATGTCGACCGCGAACAGGGCGTAATCCGCGTCTTCGATCAACTCCCGGAACAGCTTGCGCTTCTTACCCTGGAAGAGCGCGACGATACGCTCCTTGAGGTCGCCGAAGCGCTCCCGCTTCTCGAGGGCCAGCAGCTGGTACTCCATCTTGCCTTCCCACCGCTCCAACCATTCGGCGTGGTGGAGGACCCGCTTCTCTTCGAGCAGCTCGCGCAGCGTTGCGAGCCCGGTCTGGTTGGCCACCATGCCGCGCTCCTGGGAGCCGAGAGCGGTCAGCAGCTGGCGCACCGTTTCGGCCGTTCGTTTGACCGCCTCTTCGAGGATCGAAATCCGCTCGAGCAAGTGTTCGTCGAACGAGAAGGCCTCGTCTTCCGCCTCCGGGTCGAGGGCGAGGTCCTCCTCGGTCAAGCTTCCCGAGACGACGAGCAGCCTCTGGTGGCAGCGCCGGCAGTGCTCCTGGTCTTCGGGATTGTCGGCGCCACAGGCTTGGCAGAGCATGCGAGTCCCGAGCCGCTCTTCAGGCATAGCCTCGTGCCGGGTGAAAGCTACGTCGAGGCTCTTCGCCGTAGGTGTAGAAGCCGCGACCGCTCTTGCGTCCCAGATAGCCGGCGTCGACCATTCGCACGAGTAGCGGGCAGGGGCGGTACTTGGAGTCGGAGAACCCCTCGTGCAAGACGCGCAGGATGTCGAGACAGACGTCGAGCCCGATGAGATCGGCCAGCGCCAACGGGCCCATCGGGTGGTTCATCCCGAGATGCAAGATCTCGTCGATCGCCTCGACGTCGCCGACCCCCTCGAAGAGGCAGAAGACCGCCTCGTTGATCATCGGCATGAGAACCCGGTTCGAGACGAAGCCGGGTGCATCGTTGCATTCGACCGGCGTCTTGCCCATGACACGAGTCGCCTCGGCAACCGCGTCGTAGGTTGCCTGGCTGGTGCCGAGGCCGCGGATGATCTCCACCAGCTTCATGAGCGGAACCGGATTCATGAAGTGCATGCCGATCACGCGGTCGGGGCGGCCGGTCTCGGCCGCCAGCTTGGTGATCGAGATCGAGCTCGTGTTGGTCGCGAGGACGGTCTCCTCGGGGCACAGTCGGTCGAGCCGAGAGAGCACCTCACTCTTCACCTCGAACCGCTCGACGACGGCCTCGACCGCCAGCGCGACATCCGTCAAGCTCGAGAGATCGGTCGAACCGCTCACCCGGGCACGGGCGGCCTCCGCGTCATCGTTCGAGATCTTCTCCTTGGCGGCGAGCTTCTGCAGGCTCTTCTCGATCTGGACGAGCCCGCGCTCGAGAGCGTCGGCGGCAACATCGGCCAGCCGAACCTCATAGCCGGCTAGCGCCGCCACCTGGGCGATGCCATGTCCCATCGTGCCGGCGCCGACGACGCCGACGGTCTTCAGCTCAGTCATTGTCCGGGGGGTTCCTCAATCGCGGGGCTCAAGCGTACGGGATCACTTCGCAAAAGAAAAGCTGGCCAATGCCAGACTCTGTTTGGCTCATCCCGGCTCATCGTGAGACACTTTGAGACGCTTCGACCGGCCGCTCAAAACCGCCAATCCCCGTCCGGGCGACTTGCTCCGATCTCGGCGCGGGGTGGCAGCGAGACTACCCTGTTCGTAGGCTCGGCATCGCAATCGGTCTCGACTCATGCGAATCGGCTTCCTGCTCACCGTCTCCCTTCTCGGAATGGCGCTGCTCGTGGGGGTTCTCGGCGGCCTCCTCGAGCGCACCTCGAACGCCGTCGGCAAGGAGTTGGATGATCTGCGCGGCAGTTCGATCGAGGAGGTGCTCGGCGCCGACGGCATGGAGCAGGCGCTGAGGTCGACCGAGGCGGCCGCCTACCGTCTAGTCGCCGAGCGGTACCGCCAACAACCGGGCGACGCCTCGCACGAATCGGAGTGGGGCTCGGTCCCGCAGCTCGATCTCGATGCCATCGACGAGAGCATCGAGCACTTCGAGGACTCGCTCGCCCAGACCCGGCGCGCGCTGGAGCTCGCCTCCAACATCGGATCCCGCCTCAACGACGGCGAGTCCGGCAGAGGGATCGCCGCTCGAAGCGCCCAGCTTCGAGAGATCGAGCGTGAGTTCGCGGTCCACCAGCAGCTCCACGAGCGACTCGTTCATCTCATGCGCTACCACCCCACGGATCGTGTCCTCGAGTTCCTGCAGGAGGATTTCGAGCCTCACTATCAGGATCGGATGCGGCCGCTGATACGCCGCTTCGCCCGATCCGCTCGTGCGGACCTGACCGCCGAAGCCGAAGCGGTCGAACGACTCTTGAACAAGGCGACGCTCCGAAACCGATGGCTCGCCGGCATCGCGTTCGGACTGGCCGTGCTTCTCGGGATCTTGCTGTCCCGCGCGATCTCCCGCCCCCTCGTCAAGCTCCGCGACGCAGCGCTGCGAGTCGGTACCGGCGATCTCCAGCAGCACGTCGACCTGCAGGCCGACAACGAGTTCGGGGTCCTCGCCCAGGCCTTCAACGAGATGGCGGCCAATCTGAGCGAGACGACCGTGTCGCGCGGCTACCTCGACAACATCCTCCAGTCGATGCGCGAGATCGTCCTCGTGTTCGATCCCGACGGCCGGGTTCAGACGGCCAACCAGGTCGCGGTCGTCGAGCTCGGAGAAGCGGACGGTGAGCTCATCGGCCGGTCTCTGGCCGAGCTGACGGCCGACGGTAGCCACGACCTCCCCGAGAGCGCCGGCGAAACCGACCTGCTTCGCGCCGACGGCACCGCCTTTCCCGCCTCGTTCTCGCGCTCCGAGCTCAAGGGACCGCAAGGGGAGTCCGAGGGCTTCGTGCTCGTGGCCCGCAACATCACCGAACGCCGGCTCGCCGAAGAGGAGCTCCGCCGATCACTGCACGACAAGGACCTGCTGCTCAAGGAGGTCCATCATCGAGTCAAGAACAACCTCCAGATCATCTCGAGCCTGCTGCGGCTGCAGGAGGGCGACTTGGAAGCCGGCTCTCGGGGCCTGCGGGAGAGCCAGAACCGGATCCGATCGATGGCTCTCATCCACGAGCACCTCTATCAATCGACCGACCTCGCGAACATCGATTTCGGCGCTTACCTCGAGGAGCTGGTGGAGAACCTGCTCGGCTCGTACGGCCCCCGAGCCCGGGGGCTGAAGGCGGAGCTCGAGGTGCAGGCCGATCCCCCCAACCTCGACACCGCCATCCCCTGCGGCATGATCGTCAACGAGCTCGTCGCCAATGCCGTCGAACACGGGTTCGACAGAGAGGGGACGCTCAAGATCTCCTACCGCCCCGACGACGGCTACCACGTGCTCGAGGTCGAAGACGACGGCCGTGGGCTTCCGCCGAATTTCGACATCACCACCACTCGCTCTCTCGGCCTGCGGCTCGTTTCCGCGTTGACTCAGCAGATCGGCGGTGTGCTCGAGTACACGTCGGAGGGTCGAGGCACGGTTTTCGCCATTCGCTTCAGTAGCCAGGACTCGGAGAGCGCGTGACGTCGGCCACCGGCCAACGAGTGCTGATCGTCGAGGACGAAGCGGTCGTCGCCCTCGACATCGGCGAGAGCGTCCGTCGTCTCGGCCACGACGTGATCGCGACCTGTGCCACCGCCGAGGAGGCGATCGAGATCGTGGCGCGGGAGCAGCCCGATCTCGTGCTCATGGACATCCGGCTGCGCGGCGCCATGGACGGCATCGAGGCCGGCCGCCAGATCAACAAGAGCTGGGGGCTGCCGGTCGTCTATCTCACCGCCCACGCCGACGACAGAACGCTGGCGCGAGCCAAAGAAACCTCGCCGTACGGCTACGTGATCAAGCCGTTCGAAGAGCAGAAGCTGCGGGTAGCGCTCGACCTCGCCTTGGCCAAGCACTCTCGCGAGATTGTCCACGAGCAGCACCGCAAGGACCTGCGCGCGATCCTCGACACCCTGCCGATGGGCACAATCCTGATCGACGGCAACGAGTTGTTGGTCTTTGCCAATTCGCTCGCCCGCCGGATGCTCACCCTCCCGGACAGTGCGATCGGTCGGCTCTGGACCGAGGCCCTCCCCTTCGACTCGAAGACCCGCGACCGGCTCGAGAGGCAGATGGCGAGCCCGCCCGCAGAGCGCCGCCGGGTCGGTGTCGCCGTCGGCAAGCCGTCGAACCGCTCGCTCGAGATCGAGATCGCCGACGATCCCCGAGAGGACACGGGACGGATCCTCTTCCTGCACGACGTCTCGGAGGTGGAGGCGCTGCGAGCCGAGCTCGAGGAAGGCGCCGAGTTCGAGAACATGATCGGACGCAGCGAAGGGATGCAACGCGTCTTCCACCTCATCGGCGACCTCGCGAAGGTCGACAGCTCGGTTCTGATCCACGGCGAGACCGGAACCGGGAAAGAGCTCGTCGCCCGCGCCCTCCACCGCCGCAGCAGCCGTGCGGGTGGACCGTTCGTGGCCGTCAACTGCGGCGGCCTCTCGGACGAGCTTGCCGCCAGTCAGCTCTTCGGCCACGTCCGCGGCTCCTTTACCGGTGCAATCACGGATCACGTCGGCTACTTCGAAGCCGCCGAAAGCGGTGTTCTGTTCCTCGACGAGATCGGTGAGCTCTCCGATCGGGTGCAGGCCGGCCTGCTGCGGGTCCTCGAGGATCAGCGCATCAGTCGCGTCGGTGACAGTGAGACCCGACAGGTCGACGTGCGGCTGATCGTAGCCACTCACCGCGACCTCGATCGCGAGATCCGAGACGGTGCGTTCCGGGCCGATCTCTACTACCGGATTCGGGTCGCCCAGATCGACCTTCCTCCGCTACGGTCGCGGCGCGAAGACATTCCCCTCTTGACGGACCGCTTCCTGAAACGAGCCTGCGCGACAACCCGCAAGACGGTGACGGAGGTCGCGGAGGAGACCCTCGGGGTTCTCCTCGACCATAGGTGGCCAGGCAATGTGCGGGAGCTGCGCAACGCCATCGAGTTCGGCGTCATTCGAAGTCGCGGCGAGACGCTCGAGGCCCGGGACCTGCCGCGGGAGATCTACTCTCTCGCGTCCGACGGGCTCGACGGGACCGACGAGGAGCAACGGATCCGGGCGGCGCTCGTGAAAGCTCGAGGCCATCGCAAGAAGGCCGCGGAGCTCCTCGGAATGAGCCGAGCCACCTTCTATCGACGCCTCAAGGAGTACCGCATCGAACTGGACTAGTCGAGATCTCGACACTCGGACTGTCTCAGCGTCCCACGAGATTGAGACAGCTGAGACACTTGAGACAACCCGCGGCCCGGCAAGACCCCCGCGAGACCCGTAAACGCCTTGTCTAAAGGCCTCTTTGCCCTACGGCAAGTTGGCGCGTGATTTGCGTTGAACCTCGGCATGCATCGGATCGCCCTCTACTCGCACGACACGTTCGGCCTGGGGCACCTGCGGCGCTGCTTGAAGCTCGCGGACCACATCCGCGAGCACTTCGGTGGCGTCGAAGGCCTGCTGCTAACCGGCTCGCCCTGGCACCGTCTCTTCCCCTTGCCGGACGGCTTTTCGCTGACCGCCCTGTCGCCAGTCGTAAAGACAGCGAGCGGCCGCTACACGAGCCGCGAGCCGGGGGTCGACTTCGACGGCCTGCTCGCCGCGCGACGGGATCGGATCACCGCCCGCCTCGCCGAGTTCGAGCCCGATCTCCTCGTCATCGACAACGTCCCGTGTGGACTGCGGGGCGAGGTCCTGCCGGCGCTCCGGCAGGTGCGCGCCGCGGGCGGCCGCACCGTACTGGCTCTGAGAGACGTCCTCGACGATCTCGAGAGCATCCGCGTGCAGTGGGAAGACGCTGGCGCGTACGAGGCGGTTTCCGAGCTTTTCGACGAGGTATGGGTGTTCGGCGACGTCTCGGATACCGCCCCGCTCGTCGAGGACGGGCCGCTGTCCGATGTCGCGTCGAAGGTGCACAGCTGTGGTCGGGTCGGACATTTAGCGGCCGGAGCCGTCGCCGCCGAGCCCGACTTCACCGGACGCCCCGTCGTCCTCGTCACCGGTGGCGGTGGACGCGACGCCTCACCGCTGATGCAGACCTACCTCCACGCCGTCAGCGTGTTCCGGCCTCTCGTGACGAGTCACCTCGTCCTCGGCCCCGACTTCCCCGCCGCCGATCGTGAGCCGATCGCGACCGCTTCGCAGGAGGCGATCCGTATCTTCGATTTCGTCCCCGATCTTCCCGAGCGGCTCGAGCGGAGCAACGTGATCGTCAGCATGGCCGGCTACAACACGGTCTGCGAGATCCTCGCCAGCGGACGACCGGCGGTCCTCGTGCCGCGAGTGACCCCCCGCCAGGAGCAGCTGCTCCGAGCGCGGCGTTGGCAGCAGCAGGGTCGGACTCGATTGATCGATCCGCGAGAGCTCAGTCCCGGGGCGCTTTGGTCGGCGGTCGAGGACCTGCTCGCCGCACCCGACGAAGCTCGCCCCGACCTTCCCGGCGGTTTCGTCGCGGCCGAGCGGGCGGCTGCGCTTCTCGGGTTCCCCGCGGGAGCGCTGCGATGAGTCGCCGCGTCGGCTACGTCGTAAAGCGCTTTCCCCGCGCTTCCGAGACGTTCATCGCTCAGGAGATCCTGGAGCTCGAGCGCCAAGGCACCGACGTGCGCGTCTTCACCCTCTGGCCCAACGACAACCCCGCCGAGCATCGCTGGCTGCAGGATCTCCAAGCGCCCGTCGTCCACTGTGGCGACACCCCTCTTTCCGATTCCTGGAAGTGGCTGCACCGTCTGGCGGCGGCGCGGCCCGAGCGCCGAGACGCGTGCGAGCAAGCTCTCGCCGAGGCCTTCCGGTACCCCGATCGCCGCGGCCGGCATCGCTTCCGCGAGGGGATGGCGGTCGCCGCCGCGGCGCTCGACGCCGGCATCGAGCACCTCCACGCCCACTTCGCCAACGATCCCGCCTTCGTCGCCTACCTCGCTCACCTCGTTTCCGAGATTCCGTTCTCCTTCACCGGCCACGCCAAGGACCTGTACGCCAAGGCGCTTCCCGACAGCCTGCTTCGTCGTATCGTCGACCACGCTGCATTCGCGGTTACCGTCTCCGAAGACAATCGGCGTTTTCTCGCCCAGGCTCTCGGCAGTCGGCTGGGGGCCAAGGTGATGCGCCTCTACAACGGTGTCGATCTCGAAGAGATCGAGCCGAGCGAGCGCGCGGACGACCGGTTGGGCATCGTCTGCGTCGCGCGGCTGATCGAGAAGAAGGGGGTCGACTCGCTCCTCGCGGCGCTCGGTCTCCTCGACCGGAAAGGGGTCGATTTCCGCGCCACCATCATCGGCGACGGCCCCGAGCGCCCGGCGCTCGAAGCTCAAGCCTCCGCAGAAGGCCTCGAGGATCGCGTGCAGTTCACCGGCACCGTCCCGCACGAGAAGGTCGTCGAGAGCCTCCGTCAGCACGACGTCTTCGTTTTGCCGTCACGAGTTGCCGATGACGGCGACCAAGATGCGCTGCCCACCGTCCTGCTGGAGGCGATGGCGACCGGCATGCCCTGTCTCTCGACACCGGTCGGCGGCATTCCCGAGATCGTGATCCACCAGACGACCGGTCTGATCGTGCCGAGCGACCGTCCGCTGATCCTGGCCGAGGCGATCGCCGATCTCGAGAAACGGCCACGTCTCCGCTCGGTCATGGGAAGCGCCGCGCGCCGCCGGGTGACGGAGCTCTTCGATTTGCGGCAGAGCGTGCGGAAGCTGCTCGGGTGGTTCGAACGGGCGAGCCAGGGTGAGCTCATCGCTGTACCGACCGGGTCCCTCAGGGCCGTGGGGCGCTGACACCGTCATGCATCTCGCCTACGTCTGCAGTGATCTCGGTGTCCCCGTCGGCGGGACCAAAGGGGCCTCGGTCCACGTTCGCTCCCTCGCCCAGGCCCTCGCCCGACGCGGCCACCCGGTTTCGCTCCTCGCCGCCAACATGGGCGGTGAGCTGCCGCCGGGGTTTCTTCCCGAAGTCTCGGCAGTGGGCTACGACCGCTCCCTCAAGAACCTCAAGAAGAGGCTGATCGCCCTCGATCCCTCGTCGTCCGCCGGCCGCGAAGCTTACGCCCTCTTGCTCGGCAACCTGACCTGGGACCGGCTGTGGGACCTTCACCAGGCGAGGCCGCTGAGCGGCATCTACGAACGGCACAGCCTCTGGTCGTGGGCAGCACTGAAGTTCGCGCGCACCTACGACATCCCCCATCTCGTGGAAGTCAACGCTCCTCTCGTCGCCGAGCAGCGGCGCTTCCGGGAGCTGGCCATGGCCGATCTCGCCGAGGCTTGTGAGCGGGAGCTGGTCAGTGGCGCAACCGGTGTCGTGGTCCCCTCCGCGGCGCTCGCCAGGCACGCCGAGAAAATCGGCGCCGATCCCGATAACATCTATCTACTCCCCAACGCCGTCGACCCCGTTGCGTTCACCGGAGCCCCGGAGCTCGGGTTCGTGGGCGACGACGCGGGTCGAGTCGCTGCTGTCCGCCTTCCCCGCCGTCGCGCGCGCCGTCCCCGACGCCCACCTGTTGATCGTCGGCGACGGACCGGTAGCACCGCAGGTCGCCGAGCTGGCGGCCGAGCTCGGCGCCGGCAAGGTGACGACGACCGGAGCCGTACCCCACGCCGAGGTCGCCTCCTGGCTGCGCCTGGCGCGGGTCGGCGTCGCTCCCTATCCGAAGCTCGACGATTTCTACTTTTCACCGATGAAGATCGTCGAGTACCAGGCCGCCGGGCTCGCTGTCGTGGCCAGCGACATCGGCCACATCCGCGAGCAGATCGTGCACGGTTCGACGGGATATCTCCTTCCCCCGAGCGACGACGGCGAGCTCGCCCGCCGGCTGATCGACCTCGCCCGACGCCCGCAGGAGGCGGCCCGGCTGGGGGCATCGGCTCGCCGTCACGTCCTGCGCCACTCGACCTGGGGGTCGGTCGCCGAGAGAGTGGAACAGCTGTTCGAACGGGCCGCGCCGAGCCGATTCGGGTGGACCGCGGCGGGGGCCGGCTAGCGATGATGGATCGAGTGCGGGTCGCCGACCTCCGACCTGCGAGGCTCATCAAGGCGTGGCGATACTTCGCTCCGCACCTGCGAGCCAGCCGCCGCGTACTGGGAGGCGCCCTCGCCTGCGGCTTGGGTGCCGTCTTCATGCAGCTTCTGAGGCCGTGGCCAATCAAGCTCATCTTCGATGGACTCTTGATGCCGTCGGGAAGCGCGGAGGAAGGCTGGCGGTCGTGGCTCTCGACGGTCCCGGCGGGCGGAATCCTCGCCATCGCCTGTGGAGCGCTGCTCGTCGTCACCCTGCTCTGGGGAATGCTCTCGTTCGGCCAGTCCTATCTCACCGCGCGGGCCGGCCAGACCGTCGTATACGAGCTCCGCGATCGGGTCCACGCTCATCTCCAGCGCCTGTCGCTCAACTACCACCGTCGTCAGCGCAAGGGCGACCTTTTGATGCGCCTGACCGGCGACATCAATCTGCTGCGCGACCTGCTCGTCAACGCGTCGATGCAAGGCGTAGCCTCCTGCCTGCTGCTGGTCGCGATGCTGACCGTGCTGCTATGGATGGACTGGCAGCTCGCCCTGATCGTCTTCGCGCTGCTGCCTTTGCTGACCGTCGCCACCTTCCGCTTCAGCTCGAGAATCCAATCCGCGGCCAAGCGGCAGCGGCGCCACGAGGGCCGAGTCGCCTCCATCATCAGCGAGACCTTGAACGACCTACCGGTGATCCAAGCGTTCGGCCAGGAGCGGCTCCGTGAGAAGCGACTCCGGCGGGTCAATCAACGAGGCCTCAGAGCAGGCCTGCGAACGACCCGCCTCGAGGCCTCGATGGCTAGGGTCATCGAAGTGCTGCTCGCGGCCGGCACCGCCGCCATTCTCTGGCTGGGTGTGCAGCGGGTGCAGTCGGGCGTTCTCACTCCCGGTGACCTGCTGGTCTTCGTCTCGTACGTCGGCAGCAGCTTCAAGCCGATCCGCCGGTTGTCGCGGGTGTCCAGCCGACTCGCCAAGGCGACGGTCTGCGCCGGGCGAGTCCGAGACGTGCTCAAAGAGAGCCCGGAAGTTCGCAATCAGACCGGCGCCAAACGAGCACGCAGCCTGAAGGGCCTCATCGAGCTTCGCAAGGTGTCGTTCGGATATCCCGGAACTCCTCGAGCTCTCCATCGCGTCAGTTTCGAGATCGAGCCGGGCGCCTCGGTCGCCATCGTCGGTCCGAGCGGGGCCGGCAAGTCGACCTTCCTCTCGCTCATTCTCCGGCTTCACGACCCGAGCCGCGGACGGATCCGCATCGACGGTCGAGACCTGCGCCGCTACCAGCTCGAGACCCTGCGCCATCAGATCGGAGTGGTCCTCCAGGAGCCGTTCCTCTTCGGCGACTCGATCCGCGACAACATCGCTTTCGGCCACCCCCACGCGACGGAGATCGAGATCGCTCGCGCCGTCCGCCACGCCCGGGTCGACGAGTTCTCACCCGATCTTCCCCACGGCATCGACACTTCGCTGGCTGAGGCCGGAGCGACGCTGTCGGCGGGTCAGCGCCAGCGGATCGCGATCGCTCGAGCGATGGTGCGCCAGAGCCCGATCCTGCTCCTCGACGAGCCGACGACGGGGCTCGACGCCACCTCGGAGGCGAAAGTCATGGATGCGGTCAACAAACTGACCGAGGGGCGCACGACGCTGACGGTCGCTCATAAGCTCGCCACCGTCCAGCACGCGGACGCGATCCTCGTCTTGCGCCGCGGCAAGCTCGTCGAGCACGGTACCCACGAGGAACTGCTCGCTACCGATGGGTGGTATGCCCGCAACTGGCAGCGCCAATCCGCCGAGTATCCGGAGCCCGTTCCCGGCACGTTCTCGCTGCCTCGACGAGTTCACGGAGCGAGTCGGGGATGACGACCCTCTCGGTGAGACGGCTGTTCGACCCGAGCTACCGGGGGCTCGATCGCCTTGGCGCCGACCACGCACCTCCGGCCTGCGATCGCGTCTGGCCTCTTTCCGACGGCGGGTGGCTGGCGCGGTTGCGCGATTCGACTGGCGACACCGACACCTATTGGGGCGTCGTCAAGCCGGCCGGCCGGTTGCCCAAGTCGCTCAGGAGACTCCACGAAGCGGGACGCTGCGTCTGGCTGCTCGAGCTCGAAGCTCTCGCCTGGAGGCTGGAGGACGATCCGGCGGTCGGCAGCGTCGGCGAAGGGACTCTCCGCCCCTACTCTTCGCGCGCCGACCTCTCGAAGTTCAACGGCTTGAGGGGACGCATCCTCGGCTACAAGCCCCTGCGGCGCGCGGTCTCGAGATTCGACGACCCGTCCGGAGTGCCGAGGTGCTACGCCAAGTACCTGCGGCACGGTTTCGCGGCGCGTGTCGCCGAGCGACACAGCCTGCTCCAGAGTTGGTCTTCGGTCAACGGAGGGTTCGGCGTGGCCAGGCTCACCGATCTGCGGCTCGATCCGGACATCCTGGTCTGGCAGCCGGTTTCCGGAGCGCCGCTGAAGCAAGCTCTCTTCGCCCCGCACTACGAGCCGGCCCCGACGATGATCGACCGCGTCGGCCGCGTGATCGCGAGCTTGCACCTGTGTCCGTCACGGATGGTTCCTCGCCACGACCGGCAGAAGGAGCTGCAGACCGTCGCCTCGTGGCTTTCGGTCGGCAAGCAGCTGATGGAAGATCCGGGCGCACTCGAGTCCGCGTTCTCGACTCTCGTCGAGTTCGAGAAGGGTCTGGCCACCGATGTGGGCGTTGTCTCTCATCGCGATCTCCACGACGGCCAGCTGCTGATCAGTGACGAGATCGCCACGATCCTCGACGTCGACACCCTCGCTCTGGCCGAACCCGAGCTCGACCTGGGGAACCTCTTGGCTCACCTCGATTGGAACGGGCTCATCCGCGGCGAACCGCGCTGGCGGGAGCTCGCCGATCCGTTCGTCGCCGGGTATTGCGAGGTCGTGGCACGTTCCATCGATTGGGACCGGCTCGATTGGTACCGTGCGGCTGCGGCATTGAGACTGGCGTGCGTTCACTCCTGCCGGTTCGGTACGCGCAAGCACACCGAAAAGTTGACCGGCTGGGCCGAGAGACAGGTCGGCCGGCTCGATTGTCCTGGGCGGGAGGCCATCTAGATGACGCGAGCGCCCCGACTCGGATTCCTGACGACACTGATCCTCTCGGTCACCGGCGCGACGGCGGCAGTCGCGTCCGATGACGGCGGTTGGCACGGCGAGATCGGCGTCATGGCCGGCGAGCATGACAACTTCTTCTTTCGTGGCGGGGACAACCCCGCGCCCGCCTCGAATCTGCTCAGCGGTTACGTCGAGTTGGAAAGAACGTGGGACCTGGGAGGCCACAAAGTCGATCTCCAGCTTGCCGGCGAGGCCGTCGACGTCGTCGACATCTCCGAAGGCGACTACCAGACCTACGCGATCGGCGGTCGGTACAAGCGCGGTCGCCACCGCTGGTCTCTCGAATTCGCCCAGCTCCTGAACCGTCTTTACTCGGAGTCGGGAGAAGCCGTCTTTTTCGACGAGACGAGCTACGACCTGCAGTGGAGAATGAGCGTCGGCGAGCGCTGGTGGTTTCGACTTCGCTACGAGCTCTCCGAGTGGGACTTCGACAGTCTTCAGGACAGCCGGGACGCCGACATCGACAAGATCTCCGTTACCGGTCGATATCAGGCGCTTCCGACCCTGGGGATCCGGCTTGCCTGGCTCGACGAGAACCGCGACGCCGTCGGTGCCGAGAACAACCGAGTCGGAGACGGTTTCGAGGTCGCCTTCGAAGGGTCTCCGACCGAGACCGTGACCTGGTTCCTCCGCTTCCGCACCCGCGACCGCGACTATGAGGACGCACCTCCCGAGGAGCGCAACTTCGGCCGCTCCGACACCACCGACGACATCAACTTCAACCTCCGGTGGCTCTTCGCCGATCAGATCGGCCTCTACCTGCGAGACAGCTATCGCGACGGCGAATCGACGCGGGCCGATCGCAACTACACCGGCAACGTCGCGGAAGCCGGCCTCTACTTCAAGTTCTGACATGGACCGACGCGCCCGCATCGGGTATCTCGTCAAGGCGTTTCCGGTCGTCTCGGAGACCTTCATCCTGAACGAGGTCCGCGCGATGGAACGGCAAGCCGTTCCGCTGGCTCTGCTCTGCCTCAAGAGCCCGCCGCCTGCCGTCGTCCACGCTTCCGTGGCCGAGGTCACCTCTCCTGTCGAGGTCGCTTCTTGGCATCGGCCGTTGCGTTGGCCCGCTCTTTTTCTCGACCATCTGCAAATCTCCGCGTCCGCTCGCGGCGCCTATTGGCGCACCCTGCGGCGAAGCGTCGGCAGGGAGCTCGGCAACTTTCTGAAGAGCCCCTCACGACGGCATTGGACGCTCTTGCGCAAGCACCTCCGCCGATTCAACTGGGCGGTGTGGGCGGCTCGCCGAGCCGAGAGCCTCGCAATCGGACATTTCCACGCCCACTACGCGGGCGAGCCGCTGCGAGTCGCACACCTCGTAAAGAAGCTCATCGGGACCCCCTACTCCTTCACGGCCCACGCCAAGGACCTCTACCTGGCACCCGAGCGAAGGCTGGTGCGCCGGCTGGCGACCGCCGAGTTCGCCGTCGGGTGCCATCGGCACGGAGTCGAGACCCTGAGGAGCTACCTGCCGGAGTCAGAGCACGACAAGGTCCGACACATCCGTCACGGTATCGATTTGGGGCTCTTCGCGCGGGTCGCGTCCTCTCGTCGTCCCGAAAACGGTCGACTCCTGGCGGTCGGCCGGCTGACCGAGAAGAAGGGATTCGAAGATCTCATCGAGGCCTGCGCGCTGCTCGCCACCAAGCGACCTGACCTGCGCTGTGACCTCGTCGGAGACGGCCGCACCCGACCCAAGCTCGAGGCGCTGATCGCCCGGCACGGCCTCACCGACCAGGTGCGCATTCACGGATTCGTGCCCCAGGACGAGCTTCCCGACTGGTACGCACGTGCTTGCGTCGCCGTCCTACCGTCGAAGGTCCTCGCGGACGGCAATCGCGACGGCGTCCCCAACGTCCTGCTGGAGGCGATGGCGAGCGGCACCGCGGTGGTGGCCGCCGATGGAGCGGGCATCCGCGAGTGGATCGAGGACGGGGTCACCGGACTGCTGACTCCCAGCGAAGATCCCGCGGCGCTCGCCGCACGCCTCGAGAGCCTGTTGACCGATCCCTCGACGGCGGGGCGGCTCGGCCGCGCCGCCGCGGAGAGGGTCCGAGACCTCGATTTCGAGCACACCAATGTCGAGCTTGCCGCGCGGTTCCGGAGCATCCTCACCAAGCCGGTCGATGCGGCGCTGGCTGCCGCGGACGCCGACGCCTGGGCCGGCAAAGGGCTCGCTCGCAAGGCCGGCAAGGTCCTCGGCATCAAACCGCGGCGCCGTCCCGAGGTCGAGGAGGGGATCCGCCGCGCGGTTCGCCCGGGGATCGAGGCCAACGCTTGGCGCCCCGATCTCGTGCAACTCGCCGGCCGCCGTCTCTGGGACGAAGCGATCAAAGGCAATCGTCTGCACCGCTTGCTGCCGCTGCTGACCGGCGGTCGCACCGACCGCAGGGTGCTCGACCTCGGCAGCGGCCGGGGAGGCCTCACGGTCGCCCTCCAAGCACGCGGTGTCTCGACCACCGCGATCGACTTGCGTTTTCGAAACTGCGCCGTCACCCGGCTGCGAGCCCGCCGCTACGGCCTCGGGAATCGGGCGATCACCTCGATCGCGGAGAGGCTGCCGCTCGCCGACTCGCTCTTCGACGCGGTGGCTTGCCTCGAAGTGCTGGAGCACGTAGGCGATCCGGTGGCCTTGCTGCGGGAAGTGAGAAGGGTGCTCAAACCTGACGGCCGATGCGTCGTCACCGTGATCAACCGCTGGTCGCACTTCGATCCGCACTACCACCTGTGGGGTATCAACTTCCTGCCGCGGTCGCTCGCCAATCGATACATCGACTGGCGGCGACGGACCAAGCGCTCCTACCGGGATCGACAGACCCTCGACGAGATGCACTACTTCACCTACCGGAGTTTCGTCCGTCTGGCCGGCGAGCTCGGCTTCAACGTGGTGCCTCCCCCGCCCGAGGGCGGTCGTTGGCGCCGACTGCGCCACACCGCATCGCTCGCCCTCTCCCTCGGCTTCAACACGATCACCGTGGTGCTCGAGCCGCAGCCTGTGGCGGCCCCGTCGACCGCGCCGTTGCCGCGCCTGAGGCCCTCGGCCATTCCGACCGCCAGCCCGGCGCCGCCGGCGACCTTCGCCGGCAGTCGTCACTGAGAAGCCGGGGCACGGTGTGGCCCGTCAACCGAGGACGAGTTCGGGCGGCGGCGGCGCCTCGAGCCAAGGTTCTCGGCGACCGAACTTCGTCGTCAGCGCGACGCCGACGCCGATGAAGGTCGCCACCCACCAGACGACCGTCCCGACCCATGGCGAGAGCTTCACCGCTCCGAGGACGAGAAGGCCGAAAGTCGCCGCATTGAGCGGCTGCAACCGGCGTTTCAGGAGCTTGTCGCCGAGCAGATCGCCGACGGCGTGAAACACCGCCACCAGCCCCCAGAGCTTCAGGAGCAGGGCGAAGAGCACGACCAGCGCGAGCAGCGGCACCCCGGCAATCCCCGGGACGAAGGTGACGAGGGCCAGGGATAAGAGGAACAGGGCGAGAACTCCCGTCAGGCCGGTCACGAAGTTGCGCAGCGGTTCGACGAGCACCCACTCCGAGGTTGCCAACACCGCCTTGCCGTTGACCGCCAACAGCGCCAGCGCCAGGGCGAGCCAGGCGGTCAGCAGCGCCAGCTTCGCCGCGACGACGACCCGCGAACCGTCGGAAAGCCCCAGACTCGGGCCTTCCAGCAGAGTCAGCCACGCTTCACCGACCGACGGATAGGCCACGGCTCGTCCACCGATCTCGGCGCCCCCCGCGGTCTCGATGATGCCCCCGAGAGCAAAGACGTCTCCGGTGACTATCGCACCGTCCGCAAGGCTGACGGAGCCGCCCAGAACGATGAGATCGCCGCCGACCGTTCCGTGGACCCGCGCGTCGCCGTTGATGACCGCCACGTCGCTCTTCGCCTCGCCTTCGACCGAGAGGTCGCGGCCCAGAGCGACCACCTCGCTTCGCGCGACCGTCCCGGGCGCGATCCGCATCGCCGGGGCAGCCCCCGCCGGAAGCGACGCGAGACACGCGAGCCCGGCGCAGAGGAGGCTCTTCATGGCTGGCTAGCTTACTCGACGTCGGGCTTGCGCGGTCCCCGAGCTGCCGTAGCTTCCGGCGCCCGACGACGGCGTCTCAGGCTTTGCCAGACCAGCCAGTTGACGCCGACGACGACCGCGCCAAAGGCGATGGCGTTGGGCGCCGAAGCGGCGATCCAGTCGCCCAGCGCGAGGGCGATGCCCTTCCAAGAAGCGCCGAGGAGGCCGGCTCCGGCCGCCATCGACGACGCCACCATGTCGACGACCGCCGCCATCGCCGCGACAAACGGAGAGCCTGGCTCCAGCCGCGCCGCGGCGAGACCGGTGAGCAGGGCCGCGCCGCCACCGAGGGCCGCAAGCGCCGCGATCGCGACCCACCAGGTTCGAGGATGCCTCGCACTCCACCCGGCGGGCGGTAGCGAGGCCATGACCTCGTCCTCGAAGCCGTCCCGAACCTGGATCTTCGAATCGTCGATCAGACGTCCGAGAACGGCGAGCTCTCGTCTCTCTCTGGCCCCCTCCGCCGACGCGGCCGCATACACCTCGACCCGAGCAGCCTCGTCAGACGTCAGTTCGCCGTCGGGCTCGAGAAAGAGCCACTCACGGACCGCCGCTGGATCTTCGTGTTCGCTCATCGTCTCTAGTCCGTCAGGTAGTCGGCGAGAGTTTCCTTCAGCATCTGCCGGCCGCGAAAGAGCTTGTTCTTGACCGTGCCCAGCGGCATCTCTTTCGCCTGAGCGATCTCTTGGTAAGAGAGCTCTCCGTAGTGGCGCATCACGATGAGCTCCCGATACTCCCAGGGGAGGCCGTCGATCGCTTGCTGGATGGCATCGCGGCGCTCCCGGTTGCGCGAGTGACTGTAGGGATCCGCGTCGTCGCTGGGGAACTCCCACCCGCCGTCGTCGGAATCCTCGGTCGGCCGGTCCATGGAGACGAGCCGCAGGCGTCGCTTCCGAATGCGGTCGATCGCCGCGTTCTGGGCGATACGGAAGAGCCAGGTCGAGAACTTGTACTGAGGGTCATAGCGGTCCAGCGCCCGGTAGATCTTGATGAAGACCTCCTGCGCCACGTCGTGAGCCTCTTCGGAGTAGCGCAGCATCCGGTAGAGGTAGTTGACCAGCGGTCTTTGATATCGCTTGACGAGTTCACCGAAACACTCCTGACGACCCTTGAGGATCTCGGCCACCAACTCGGCGTCGGTCGGGGTCGGACTCTCGGTCGTCATGGTTTCTACGGAGCGTCCGGATCAAGGTTGCAGATCAATCCAAGAAACCGGATCGGGCGCTATCTCGAGCGCTGCAGCTCGCGGCCCAGCAAGAACATGCCCCCGCCGACCGCCAGCATCGCGATCTCCGTTCTCAGTGCGTCGTAGAACAGCCCAACGAGCAGGGCGGTGCCCACAACCACCAGGGCGAGCAGCTGGAGGGTGAATCCGAGGGTCTCTCTCATCCGGCCGAGCGAGTGTATAACTCACGGTCCCGAATCAGGATCCTGGGGGGATCTCTCGCGCCTCGCGGATGATCTCGCCCTGGACGACCCGATCGAGGATCTCGTCGCCGGCCGCGACCTGGCCGAATACCGTGTAGCTCCCATCGAGATGAGGCTGGGGTGACAGAGCGATGAAGAACTGACTGCCGCCGGTGTCGGGGCCCGCGAGCGCCATCCCGACGCTGCCCCGCCGATACCGAGCGCGGTTGATCTCGTCGCGGATCATGTATCCCGGACCGCCGTAGCCGTCACCCCGAGGATCGCCCCCTTGGATGACGAAATCGTGCACCACCCGATGGAACGTGAGGCCGTCGTAGAAGCCCTGGTTCACGAGCTGCAGGAAGTTGACGCAGGTCAGGGGGGCACGCTCGCAATCGAGCCGGACATCGATCTCGCCAACGCCGGTCGAGAGGCGCACCACCCGCGGCTGCGAAGCCTGGAGAACGAGATCCCGATAGACGCCGATCCCGCGAGCAGGAGCGGCCGGCCCGGCGGCCGGTCTCGCCTCGCCGAGCGTCTCGAGCGCCTCTCCGGCGCGGCGACGAAGGACGGGCTCGGCCTCGGCCGCCAGCAAGGTCAGGGCAGCGACGACGATCTCGCGATCCTCTTCCTCGGCCGCGGCCCGGGCCTCGACCGCCCCCAGCGCGGAGAGTTGTGCCTCCACGATGTCCGTCTTTCCCATACCCGCCAGCGCCGTCAAGAGAACCGTCGCCGGCAGCACCGGATGCTCGCGCACCCAATCGAACGCCGTCGCCCTGACCACCGGATCGGGATCCTGGAGCGCCCCCAGCGCCCAGTCCTCGGGCGAGGCCTCGTCGAGGCGGAGAAGCTCACCCACGGCGGCGGCGCGAACCGCCGCCGCGCCGTCGGCCGCGAGACGCGCGAGCAGCCTGTCGTCGCCGACGAGAGCCGCGGCGGCCGCCGCTCGACGTCGCAGCATGCCGTCGGGGCTCGAGCTGGCGACTCCGAGCCATTCCCCGATTCGCGGGTGCTGGGACGCCGCCAAAGCGAGAAGCGCGAGCTCGCGTTCCCGGCCGTCGCTCGTCGCGAATCGATCCGCGAGCAGCGGGCCGAGGGTCTCGTCCCGCTGCCAGGCCCCCGCCGTCTCGATCGCCGTCAGGCGTACCGCCGCGCGCGGATCGTTCATCAGCGTGGCGAGCGTGGCACGCAGTTCGACGGAAGGCGCAACGGCCCCACTCGCGACCAGGCGACGAATCGAGCGCAGCGCCTGAACCACGACCCCCGCATCGCCGTCGGCCGTCACGGCCGCCAGCCGAGCGACATCTTCGCCACTACCGATCCGACCCAGCGCTCGCGCCGCCCAGCCTCTCAGCCACGGGTCGGGATCCCGAAGCAGGTCCCGCAGGATCGGCGCCGACTCCTCGCCCGCGTTGCGCGCCAAGGCATACATCGCATCCCGGTAGACCGCTGCGCCACCGCCGATCAGGGCGCGCCGGATGACCGGCAACGCCTCTTCGATCGGGAACCGAAACAGCGACGGCGCGAGCCGCGGCCAGAGCTCCTCGGCCGGTAACGGCTCCAGTGAGTCGAGAACCGTCGTGATCGGCGCTTCGAGCTTGGCGAGCGCTTCGACCGCCAGCGTCCCGGTCTCACGATCGGCGTCTCGGGAAGCCTGGAGCAACCTCGGCACGGCCTCCTCGTCGCCGAGCACTCCGAGCCCGAACGTCGCCTGACGGCGCACCTCGACCGAATCGTCGTCGATGAGATCCTCGAGGATCGATCGTCCCCTCGGGTCTCCCGCCCGAGCGATGGCGCGCGCCGCCTCGATCCGCATGACCGGGTCGAGCGTCAACGCCTGGCGCGCGGAGAACGGATCGAAGATCTGCTGGTCGACGAGCAACAGAAGAAGTGCCCGCGGTTCCAGCTGCTCCGGCTCGATGAGCGGCCCGGCGGCCGACGGCACGCCGGGAGGGGAGACCGATCCGCCCCCGCAGCCGGCCACGAAAAGCGCTGAGACGAGGATTCGTCGCACGTTCAGGATCCTACGTGCCGCCGGCCGCAGCGAGCAACACACCCACGCCATGATGCAACGCGGGCGGTAGCCGGGGACCCGCGGGGGTGCGGGCAGATCCGCCGTCGCGGCGAGTGGGTTCCGAGAAGCACGGACTGCCAGCTAGGCTCGATCCGGCGTCAGGGTGCGGGGCTCGACGAAGATCTTGCGCGCGGCTCGCACCCCCAGCTGCACGTGCCGGCCGGCCGGGTTCGCGAGGGTGACGGTGTCGGCCACCTCGTCAATGCCGACCATTTCGACCGCCGAGCCGGGAACGAGGCCGAGTCGATCGAGCAGGCGCAGGAAATCCTCCCCTTGATCGCCGACCCGCCGGATCGTCACTCGGTCCCCGGCTTCACAACCGAGCAGCGAAACCAGGTCGACCGCCGACACGATGCCGTCGGCATCGGGAATGGGATCGCCGTGCGGGTCGACCGAGGGAAAGCCGAGCATGTCGTCGATCCGCTCGATCAGGCGATCCGACACCGCGTGCTCGAGCTGCTCGGCCTCGGCGTGCACCTCGCTCCAG
>CALZKB010000114.1 GCA_945787575.1 Thermoanaerobaculia bacterium
CGCTCCCACGCGGTCGTGATGGTTTCGTTCCTGCTGCTGGCGGCCACCGGTCTTCCGCTCAAGTTCCATGCCGCGGAATGGGCTCGACCGCTCGCTGGGTTGATGGGCGGGATCGAGACCACCAGATTCATTCACCGCCTGGCTGCTCTCGTCACCTTCGGCTACTTCTTCTTCCACTTGGCTTACGTGTCAAAGAGGACGCTGATCGACAAGGAGTCAGGTCTGTTGTGGGGCTGGAGGTCCTTGGTGCCGCGCCGGCAGGACCTCGTCGACCTCTGGCAGAACCTGCGCTACTTCCTCTACCTCGGCAAGCGCCCGCGCCTCGACCGCTGGACCTACTGGGAGAAGTTCGACTATTTCGCCATCTTCTGGGGGGTACCGATCATCGGCTTGTCCGGCCTCATTCTCTGGCTGCCGAGCTTCTTCACCCACTTCCTGCCAGGCTGGACGCTCAACGCCGCATTCGTCGTGCACAGCGACGAAGCGCTGCTGGCCGTGGGCTTCATCTTCATCTTCCATTTCTTTCACACTCATCTGCGACCCGAGAGCTTCCCTATGGATCCGGTGATCTTCGTCGGCAGCGTGCCGCTCGAACGCTTCAAGGAGGAGCGGCCGCGGGAGTACGAACGGCTCGTGGCAGACGACGCCCTGGCGGACAGACTGGTGCCACCGCCGTCCGCCACGCGGCTGAGATACGCTCGCATGGCCGGGTTTTGCGCGCTCGGCACCGGACTGCTCCTGGCTATCGCTATCGTCTGGGTGTTTCTGTTTTGACCGGGAAGGACTGCGGGGATAATGACTGAATCTGGCAGATCACAGGACGATTCTGCTCCGGAATCGAGCGGCCCAGGGGGGTCGAATCGCCGGGATCTGCTCAAGTGGGCCGCCCGCGGATTCCTGTCGTTGTGGGGAGCGGCCGTCGCGTGGATCGTCGTCTCTTTTGTCCGCCCGCCTCGTTCCGGACACAGCTTTGCCGAGCGCGTTCTGCGGGTGGGCTCGGTGGACGAGTTGGCGGTGGGCCAGGCCCGGTTGGTGCACCATGGGCGCGAGCCGATCTTCGTCGTTCGGGTCGACGAGGACCGGCTGGTAGCGCTGGCGGCCGTCTGCACCCACCTCCACTGTATCCTGCGTTTCGACCGCGACTCCGGGGCTTTCGCCTGTCCTTGCCATGACGGCGCCTTCGACCTCAGCGGCAACGTCCTCAAAGGCCCGCCGCCGAGAGCGTTGAATCGATACCGGGTGGAGATCCGTCTGGGGGAGATCTACGTTCATGTTTGACCTTCTGACGACAGCTCGTCGCGGCCGCGTAGTGGGCGCCCATGCCTGAACGCTCCGGATCGAAAGAGGCCGGGAAGCCAACGGTTCTGGATTGGCTGTCTCGCCGGCTGCGCCTCACCGAGATCTTCTCTCTGCTCTCGAGCTACGGCTTCTACCCGGCCGAGGTCGATACTCGCAAGCCCCTGGCGGAGGCGCTGAGCGAGGCCGGCAGCAAGCCGTGGCCGTCCTACGCCAGGTGGCCGCGGGTCCTGAGCTTGATCGTCATCGCCTTGTTGATGGTCGAGTTCATCACCGGCAGCCTGATGGCGCTCTACTACCTTCCGACGCCGGAGAGCGCGTATGCCAGCACCGGAGCGATTCTGCGGGAAGTGGACTTCGGACAGTTGATCCGGCAGATCCACTTCTGGGGAGCCCAGGCGCTGCTGTTCGTGCTGATCGCCAGAGTCGTTCGCCTCTTTGCGCGACGGGCCTACGGTCCGCCGCGGGAGCTGCTGTGGGTGTTCGCCGTGCTCTTGATGTTCGTGGGCTTCCATCTCGAGCTCACGGGGAGGGCCCTGCCGATGACCGCATCCGGCTACTGGTCGGCCGTTCGGGCGCTGGAGATCGTCCAGTCGGTACCGATTCTGGGGCCGGCCACGCTCTCGGTCCTCGGCGCTGACGGCACCTTCATCTCGGACGTCGCCCTCATTCGCTTCTACCTGCTGCACGCCGCGGTGTTGCCGCTTCTAGCCGTTGCTCTCGTCTATCTTCATTTTTCGACGTTGCGCACGGTAGGAATCTCCGCTCGCTCGACCGAGCAGCTGGTGCCGGGAGATTCGGCTTCTCGCCTCCACCTGGCGAACATCGCGATCCTGCTGCACGTGGCGCTGGGGGTGCTGATCTCGCTGGCGGTCCTCGCGACGATTCCGTTCGATCCGCCGGCGGATCCGACAGTCACCGTGCCCGGGATCGGACCGCCCTGGTATCTGCTGGCACCGTTCGGATTCCTCGAGTGGACCGCGAACGTCCTTCCACGCTGGGCCGGAGGGCTCGTGCTCTTCCTCGGGTTTGCGCTCTTCGTCAGTCTGCCCTCGTGGGACCGGTCGCCCAAGCGGAGTCGGACGATGAGCGCCTTGCTGGCGTCGGTTTTCTTGGTCCTCTGGCTGGCTCTCAGCTGGTATGGGGCGCGAGTGGCATGATGCGGCCGTTTGCACCAGCCGTCGTCGTCTGCCTCACTCTGTTCGTCGCGCTCCCGGCGGCAGCCGAAGAGCGGGAGTCGTGCGGCACCTGTCATCCCGCTAGTCGCGTCGACTTCGAAGGCAGCATCCATGCTCGAGAGGAAGTCACCTGCAGCGACTGCCACGGCGGCGACCCTCGAACACTCGACGTCGACGAGGCCCATCGCGGGAAGTTCCGCAGCTGGAAGGACCGCCTGACGACGCCGCTGCTCTGCGCCGAGTGTCACTCCGACCTCGAGCGCATGCGCGCCTACAACCTGCCGGGGGATCAGCTCGCCGTCTACCAAACCTCTCAGCACGGCCGGTCCAACGCGGCCGGCGACCGACGGGCAGCGGTGTGCACCGACTGTCACGGTGGGCATGGCATCCTGGCGCCGGGGGATCCCGCGAGTTCAGTGCACCCTCGTAACATCCAAGAAACCTGTGCCGCATGCCACGCCGATCCGGATCTGACAGCCGCCTACGACCTGGATTCGTCAGTGGTCGACGACTATCGAAACAGCGTCCACGGGCGTGCTCTGCTGGACGAGGGCAATGCCGCGGCGCCCGATTGCACCAGTTGCCACGGCGTGCACGGAGCCGCTCCGCCCGGATTCGGCGACGTCGACAAGGTCTGTGGGTTTTGCCACGCGCAGACCCGTCGCGCCTTTCGGGAGGGGCCTCACTATCAGGCGATGCTGGCGGCCGACCTGCCCGAGTGCGCCTCGTGCCACTCGAACCACGCGATCAGCCAGTTCGAGGCCGACGCCCTCTCCGGGATCTGCCTCGAGTGCCACGGCGAGGATTCGACCCAGGCTCAGCTGGGGCGCGTCTTTCAGACCTCGATCTCCGCCGCCGCGGCGGAGTTGGACCGCGCCGCGGAGCTGGTGCAGCAAGGTGAGCGCAGAGCGCTGGACGTCGAGGACTATCTGGCGCGGCTCGAGGGAGCACGGACTGCATTGACTGAGGCGCCGCCGGCGTCTCACGCGGTGCTGCGCGAGCCGGTCGAGGAGCTCACTCGCCGCGCGCGATCGATCGGCGAAGAGGTGCAGCGCGAGCTCTACGCCAAGCTCAACCGGCGCCCGGCACACATCGGTCTTGCCTTCTTCTGGTTCTACCTGTTGACGGCGATCGCCATTCTCTGGGTCTATCGGCGGCAGCTCGAGCGCGAGCGATGAGACTGCCCAAGATCGCCGGTACCGTCTACGCCGTGGCGATCCTGGTCGCCATCGGCCTGGCGCTGACCTACGGCGCGATGGAGGTCAGCTCGACGCCGGCTTTTTGCGGGTCCTGCCACGTGATGGAACCCTATTTCGAGTCCTGGCAAACCTCGAATCACGCGGACATCGCGTGTGTCGATTGCCACATCCCCCCCGGGATCACCGCCGAGTTACGCAAGAAGTACGAAGCGCTGGCGATGGTGGCGCGCTACTTCACCGCGACCTACGGAACCAACCCGTGGACCGAAGTGGAAGACGCCGCCTGTCTCGAATGCCACGAGCGGCGGCTGCTGGCGGGGTCCGAGGTCTTCGGCGACGTGCTCTTCGACCACCGGCCGCACCTGTCCGAGTTGCGGCGCGGCAAGCTGCTGCGCTGCACCTCGTGCCATTCGCAGATCGTCCAGGGGAGCCACATCGCGGTGACCACGACGACCTGCATCCTCTGCCATTTCAAGGATCAGGCGCCTGGAACCGAGACCGCCGCATGCAAGCTCTGTCACAAAGTACCGCAAACCGTCGTCGACGCCGGCGGACTCGAGTTCGACCACTCCGACGTCAGCCAGTTCGACATGCGCTGCGAGTCCTGCCATCCGCCGCCGGGCGTCGACGCCGGACGAGTTCCACGCGAGCGCTGCGTGACCTGCCATAACGATCCTGACCGGCTGGCCGCCTTCGAAGAGGGCGATCTGCTTCATCGCACCCACGTTTCCGACCACAAGGTCGAATGCACGAACTGCCATCTCGAGATCGAGCATGTCAGTACGCGTCACCTGGAAGCGGCGCGAACCGAGTGCTCGACCTGCCACGGCGGCCGGCATTCGCCGCAGCGCGATCTCTATGCCGGGATCGGAGGCAAGGGCGTCGACCCCAAGCCGGACGTCATGTATCGCGCCGGCGTACGCTGCGAGGGCTGTCACTTCGATCATGGCGGCGGCACCCAGGCGGGCAGCCCGGCCGGCGAAGTGGCTTGCATGAGCTGCCACGGTCCCGGCTACCGGGTGCTCTACAGCAGCTGGACGAAGGCGCTGGCCTCCCGCACCGGGGCGATGCGCCGGCAGCTCGACGCGGCGGCGAGGCTGCCCGGGGTCGGGACCGCCGGTGCTCTCGAGAACGCACGCTCGAATCTCGAGCTCGTCGAGCGCGGCAACGGCATTCACAACATGCCCTACGCCTTGGCGCTGCTGGACGCGTCCCATCGCCAAGTCAACGAGGCTCGAGTCGCGGCGGGCTACCCCCAGGTCGCTCTCGCCTGGCCGACGCGGAGCGACGACTCCGGCTGCCTGGACTGTCACCTGGGCGCCGAGGTGACGACGGTTCGAGTCTTCGGCAGGACCTTCGCCCACGAACGTCACGTCAACGACGGAGGGATCGGGTGCCTCGACTGTCACCTCTCCCACGAGGAGAGAGACGCGACGGGCGAGGATCCACTCCGACTGACGAGCGCCAGCTGCAACCGCTGTCACCATGGCGGAAGAGGAGCGGCGAGCAGCTGCGCGAGCTGTCACGGCTCCGCCTTCGAACGCTCGTTCGCGACCGACATCGGCGAGTTCGAACACCGGATCCACGTCGGGGACATGGAGATGGCCTGTTCCGACTGCCACGGAGAGGCCCCCCGGGTCACGGCTGCCGATCGAGAGGTCTGCACCGGTTGCCACTAGCCCGATCTTGTTCGCCGCCCAGCCGCCGAAGCGTCGAGCTGGGCGGTCACGAGCGGAGGATCTGCCCGGGCTAGTCTCCAGGTTCGCCGAGCTTGCCGTCTCGTAGCCGCCTCGAGCCGCGTTTGTCGTCGGCCTCGAGCCTGCTAAAATGCCCGGCATTGAAGGTCGCCGGGGAATCTGTGTGCAGTCCGTGCCACGGGCTCGAGCTTGCGAAAGCCTGCGCTCCTCGCTTGGAGCTGTGGCCGAGGCCCCCCTGTTCGACTGAAGCCCCGCTTTCCCTCGTCGTCCCGCACGAACAATCCGCGGACACCGCCGAGTCGGCCTGATGGAAGACCAGGTCCAGTCGACCGGCCAAAGCGCCGAGGAGGTCGCGACGTTCACGAGCCAACTGCTGGCCGATCTTCGAGCTCTCGACGCCCTGATCGAGAGCGATCGCATCGAATCCGGTCGGCGCCGGATCGGTGCCGAACAGGAGGTCTTCCTCGTCGGCGACGACTGGCGTCCCGCGCTGATCGCCCTCGAGGCTCTCGAGAAGCTCGACGACTCGCACTTCACGACCGAGCTCGCCCTCTACAATCTGGAGTTCAATCTCGATCCGCATCTGCTCGAGGATCGAGCGTTCTCGAGGCTGGAAGCGGAGATCAACTCCCATCTGCAGAGGCTCCGGCGCGTGGCGCAATCACTCGGCTGCGAGGCGATTCTGATCGGCATCCTTCCCACTCTCACCGCCGAGCACCTGACGCTCGACTCCATCACGCCAAGACCTCGATACCTGGCCCTCAACCAAGCGGTTCGCCGGCTCCGAGGCGAGGACTTCCATTTCAGGATCCGGGGTCGCGACGAGCTCGTACTGCGCCATGACAACGTGATGCCGGAAGCATGCAACACGAGCTTCCAGGTGCACTACCAGGTCGGCGCCGAAGAGTTCGCTCGCAAGTACAACGTCGCCCAGCTGGTCGCGGCGCCGGTCTTGGCCGTCGCCACCAACTCTCCGATCCTCTTTGATCGACAGCTTTGGGCGGAGACCCGAATCGCCCTCTTTCAGCAGGCCACCGACGCCCGTCCGACCGTCGGCATCCGCCGGAGCCAGCCGCGGGTGAGCTTCGGATCGCACTGGTTGGAGAGCTGCATTACCGAGATCTTCAGGGAGGACATCGCGCGATTTCGGACCCTGATCGGGGAGGCCCGGCCGGAGGACTCGATCGCCGTCGTCGAGAGCGGCGAGGTGCCGGAGCTCCACGCATTGCGCCAGCACAACGGCACGGTCTACCGGTGGAACCGCCCTTGCTACGGAGTCCACGACGGCATCGCTCACCTCCGGATCGAGAATCGGGTGCTTCCGGCCGGACCCACCGTGATCGACGAGGTGGCCAATGCCGCATTCTGGATTGGACTGATGGAGGCGGGCGACGACGCGTTTGGCGCGATTCCGCAGCGACTGGCGTTCGCCGAGGCTCGCAGCAACTTCCTGGCGGCGGCGCGCAACGGCTTGCGCACCGAGGTCGGCTGGCTCGACGGACAGCGGCTCTCGATGACCGAGCTCGTTCTCGAAGTGCTCTTGCCGATCGCTTATCAGGGGCTGGAAAGCCTCGGCATCGCCGAAGAAGATCAACGGCGCTATCTCGATGTCATCGAGGCAAGGGCAGCCAGCGGCCAGACGGGTTCGCGCTGGCTCTGCGACTTTGCCAATTCGCTCTCCGGGGACCACGGACCACGCCAGCCCATGGCGTCGCTCGTGGCGGGAGCGCATCGCCGGCAGATCGAGGGTAGCCCCGGACACACCTGGGCAACCAGTCACGCGGGCAGGCCCAGTCCTCGAAGCGAGGACTACAAGTGGGTCAGGAACCTGATGTCGACGGATCTCATCACCATCGGCCCCAACCAGCCGGTGGAGCTCGCGGCCAGCATCATGCGCTGGCGCCGCATTCGTCACCTACCGGTCGAAGGCCATGATCACCGGCTGCTCGGTCTGGTATCGGAACGGTCGCTCCTCAACCTGGTGGCCGCCCGACGCAAGGCGGACGAGCCTCCGACTCTCGTCCGGGACGTGATGTCGAGAGAGCTCGTCACGGTCACCCCGAGCACCGAGCTCAGCGAGGCGGTGCGACGGATGCGAGTGAACCGCGTCAGCTGCCTGCCGGTGGTCGACGATAGCGGCCGATCGGTCGGAATCCTCTCTGAACGCGATCTGATTTCGGTCGCCGCCCCGCTGCTCGACCGTTTCCTCGCCAACGACGGAGATCCGCGAGAGCAGAGCGAAGAAGAATAGCTACGCGAGGCCACCTTCTCGGGTAGGCGCAGCCCGTCCTTCGGTGTCACCCTTCGCCCGCTGGAGGGGCTACCGCCCGTCCCGCGGCCTCGGTCAGGCGAGGCCCCTCAATAACCTGCCGACGATGAAAGCGACGGCGGCGGCGGCGCCACCGACGAGCAGTGTGCCGAGGCCGGTCTTCCACCACGGGTAGGGCGACCATCGCGACCGAAGGCAGCCGATGACCAGGAAGATCGTCCCGGTGAGACCGATCGCCGCCTCGAACGGGCGCGGTACGGCCAGCAGATACGGCAGCAGCGGTGCCGTGCCGCACAGCACGAAGGCGGAAAACGTCGTGATTCCGGCGACCCACGGCGACCGCAGACCCCCCGCCAATCCATACTCGTCGCGGAGCATCGCTTCGACCCACCTCTCGCTATCGGCGCTCACCACCTCGACCGCCCGCTCGAGGTCCTCGCCCTCGAAGCCCTTGCGCGAGTAGATCTGTCTCAGCTCCTCTCGCTCCCCCACGGGATCGGTCGCGATGTGGTCGAGCTCGATGTCCCTCAGGTGCTCCCTCTCATCCCGCTCCGCCCGGGTCCCCGAGTAGTTGCCGGCAGCCATCGAGAAGCCGTCGGCGAACAGATTGGCGACGCCGAGGATCAGGATCACTCGGCTCGAGAGCTCCGCTCCGACGACGCTCGACACGACCGCGAAGGTCGTGACCGCACCGTCGATCCCACCGTAGATCCAGTCTCGGAGATAGCTGGGCCGATGTCCTCGAGCCAAACGCTTGTGGATCGCCTCGGGGGAGTGGTCGTGTCGCGGTGTCATCGGCTCGGAGGATCGTTGGCTTGGTCCCGCTCTCTTCCCCAATGATAGAGCCTGTCGAAGAAAGGTCACGAGCCGCCGCGCTCGGGAGCGGATCCGGCCGACCCCCAGAGCGTCGTAGAGCGCCGCAGCCCGGGCGCCGCTCGCACCACCGGCCGCCCCGGCGTTCTCAGGCGCTCTCAGCGCGCTCCTGGGATTCGCCGTGGGTCGGGATCGCCAGGACCGGGCAATCAGTGCGGCGGATGACACCGTCCGTCGTGTTGCCCAAGAGGCCCGGCCGGCGTCGACTGTGAGCGGGCATCACGATCAGGCCGCATTCGTTCACCACCGAATAGTCGATGATCGCCGCAGCAGGCCAGCCGGTATCGACGGCGATGTCGACCGCATCGGGCGCGATCCCCGTCTGCTCCGCCAGCGCGCGCAGCTCGTCGAAGGCTCGCGACTCGATCTGACCGATGTCTGCCACGAACGCCTGTCCGTAGAGCGAGGGGACCGCCGGCAGGTCGACGACGTGCAAGAGCGTCATTCGGGCATCGTAGACCTCGGCCATCTCCCTCGCCGCCCTCAAGGCGGGCTTCGAGTTCGGGGAGAAGTCGATCGGGACCAGAACGCTCTCGATCGGCGCCAGCTCCGGCTCCTGCCGCTCTCGAACGACGAGTACCGGGCAGACGGCGCTACGCAGCACATCTTCGGCGACGCTTCCGAGAAACCAACGAAGTGGTCCACGGCGGCCGTGAGTGCCCATGACGATCGCGTCGGCTTCAATCTCCTCGGCATAGTCGAGAATCACCTCGCTCGGACTGAAGCCGCGACGCCGCACCTCGCGCACCCGCAGCATGGAAACCATCTCGTGGTTGACCATCTCTCCGAGCTTCGAGCTGGTCACTTCTTCGAGTCGCGAAAGGAGCGCGGCAGCCTCCGGGAACTGATGCTCCTCGTCGGAGGAATCGTCACTGAGGAGCACGGCTGCGTTCAGCAGATGAAGCTCCGCGTCGAACTGCTCCGCGAGCAGCACCGCATAATCGAACGCCTGATCCGAGCACCGGGAGAAGTCGGTCGGGAAGACAATGGCCTTGAACTCGAGCATGGCGCTGTCCGTTCCTCTCGCGTCTTCAGACTGATACCCAGGCTGAAGCATAGAACTGAAGGCATGGCATCGACACGTGTGTCGACGCGGGGGCGACCTACCCCGCCGCGTGGCTCGCCGAGCCCTGCGAGTGGCGGGGGAAATCCGACCCAGGGGTGCGTGGCGGGGCTCCGCCGCTAAGCGTAGGGTTGGCAGCAGCTCCCCATAGAGAGCCGACGATGGAGATAACCACAGCGCTCAAGCCGATCCACCGGATCCTTGTGGGCCAGCGACCTGACGGTCACGAGACCGTAGCCACCGAGCTGGCGCTCGCCGTCGCCAGACCGCTGCGTGCGAAGGTCAAGGTCGTTCAAGTCGAGAAACGTCATCCCCTCCTCGATAGGCTAGGCGTCGCCTACGCTCGCCGACTGGAACGCCGGCACTTCGACGTGCGCCGGACCCCGCGCGAGCTCGCCGACGCCGCCGGCTTCCCGGCCGAACGGCTGGAGGTGGAGACTCACGTCGGGAGAGCCCGCAATGTGCTGCTGGAGGAAGCCGAAAACTGGAGCGCAGACCTCGTCATCATCGGTCGATCGGGTGTCGAGACGCTTTCGCGCATAACGCTCGGCACTGTCACCGACGCCCTCGTACGCAATCTCGCCTGCCCGTTGCTGGTCGCTCACGGAAGCCTCTTCCCGCCCAAGCGAACCCTGTTCCCAGTCGATCTGTCGCGATCCTCGGAGCAGGCGATGGCGTGCGGGCTCGATTTTCTCAACCAGACCAAGACCAACGGCGCGGCCACCAGCGAGGCGCTGCTGGTCGTGCCCGAAGAGATCAATCATCAGGTGGACGCCACCGCAAGCCGAGAGCTCGGCCAGTTTCTTGCGCAGCTGACCGGAACCCGCGGCGAGATCGCGGCCGCGGTCGGCCGCGGCAACGTGGTGCTCACGATCCTCGAGACGGCGCGCGAGAGGTCGGTAGACCTCATCGTCCTCGGCACGCATGGGCAGGGCTCGGGCCCGATCCAGCGTCAGATGGTCGGTAGCGTGGTAGCTCCGGTCCTCTTCGACCCGCCCTGCCACGTGCTTCTCGTGCCACCCGCCACCCAGTTCGGCGCCGAGGTGGCCGACGCCGTCGTCTCCCAGACCGCCCCTCACTTCGAGGGGGTGTGAGCCAGAGGATCGTCTCGCTTCGTTCGAGGCGACCGCCAACGAAACCTCTCGCGCCGCAGGAAGAGCTCGATTTTCCGCGACCTCGTCGACCGCCGGGAGCTCGATCTGGGCGAGGCCAACTACCACGGTGAGGAAGAACGCGCTCGAGGATAGGATCGATCCATGGTCTTCGATCACCCGGAATGGGACGACCACGAGCAGGTCACCTACGTGCACGACGCTTCGGTTGGGTTGTCTGCCATCGTGGCGCTCCATCGTGTTCGCGGCGGCGCCGCCCTCGGCGGCATCCGCTTTCACCGCTACCCGGACAGCACCGCGGCGCTGACCGATGTGCTCCGGCTCAGTCGAGCCATGACCTACAAGTGGGCGTTGACTCGTTTGGAGTGGGGGGGCGGCAAGACCGTCGTCCTGGGCAATCCCGCTCGCGACAAGACGCCGCAGCTGCTCTGCGCCCTGGGTCGCGCGATCGACGAGCTCGCCGGCCGCTACGTCTGCGCGCCGGACGTCGGCACCGACGCCGAAGACATGGAGGTGATCCGCGGGGTCACCCGGCATGTCGCCGGCCTGCCCGGCGCCGACACTTCGGTTGCGACCGCGCTCGGCCTCTTCCACGGGCTGCGGGCGATGGCCAACAGAGTCCTCCGTCGCGACGATCTCGAGGGGGTGACGATCGCCGTACAAGGCGCCGGAGGCGTCGGCTCTAGGCTCTGCGCCCACCTCGTGGAGGCGGGCGCCCGAGTCTGGGTCGCCGACATCGATCGTGAGCGGATGCGAACCGTGAGCGAGGTCACGGGCGTCGCGCCTCTCCCGCCCGACGAGGTGCTCTCCGCCGACGTCGACCTCGTCGCTCCGTGCGCGCTCGGCGCGGTGCTCGACGAGCGGTCGATACCGCGCATCCGCGCCAAGGGAGTGTGCGGCGCCGCCAACAACCAGCTTGCGACTCCGGCGGACGCCGACCGCCTTCGAGAGCGCGGGGTCGTCTGGGCCCCGGACTACGTCGTGAGTGCCGGCGGCATCATCAGCGGGGCTCGCGAGCTGGGGAGGATCTCCACTGAGGAGATGCAGGAACGCCTCGCGGGGATCTACGAGACCACTTTGACGGTCCTCGACCTCGCCGACAAGCGCGGCGTCTCG
>CALZKB010000115.1 GCA_945787575.1 Thermoanaerobaculia bacterium
GGCTCCGGCCGCGCTCCCAAGCTACTCGACTCCATCCGAACTCGTCTACGACTCATCAAGGCCGTCGGGCGCGGACCCGCACCCCCCCAGTCGATGCGCTGGAGATCCGCAGCCCCGGGGACTTGCTGAGAACCTGATGAGCACATCCCGCTCCCCCGTTCGGATCACCTGTCTGTACGTCCCGCTCTTCCCTCTTGCAGCCCGCCTACGCAGCGAGCCGGAGCTCACCGGCGAGGCCCTCGTGCTCCTCGAGGGCAACGGCAACGCCGCGCGCGTCCACGCCGCCAGTCGCAGAGCTCGGAAGGCGGGAATCCGCCGCGGCATGTCTCTCGCCCAGGCACGAGCCCTGCTTCCCAAGGTCACGGCACGGGGCCGCGACTCCGCTGCCGAGCGAGCGGCCCAGCAGAGCCTTCTCGAGATCGCCGAAGCGCTGTCGCCGAGGGTCGAGGACGCGGGGGAAGGCGTCGTCTTTATCGACGCCAGCGGCCTCGAGCGTCACTGGGCTGATGAGCGTGACCTCGGGACATCCATCATCAGGGCCGTCGAGCGCGCCGGGATGTCGGCGCGAGTGGGCATCGCCGGTTGCAAGCTCGCGGCTCGCGTGGCCGCCGAACAATCCGACTCGCCTACCCTCGTCGCGAACGGCGACGAGGCGGGTTTCCTCGCCCCGCTGCCATTGTCGCGTCTGCTCGCGGAAACTCACATCCTCGCTCGCCTCGGACGCTGGGGCATCCATTCGATCGGTCAGTTCGCCGAGCTCCCGAAAAACGACGTCGCCAGCCGCTTCGGGGAGCTCGGCCAGCGTCTTCACCGCCAGGCCCGGGGGATCGATTCGCGGCCGCTCGTCCCTCACCGGCCGCCGCCGACTTTCGATGAAGGGATGGATCTCGAATGGGCGCTCACGACGCTCGAGCCGTTTCTCTTCGTCGCTCACGCCGCCCTCGAGAGGATGTGTGCTCGCATGGAGCGTCGCGGTCTCGCCTGCTTACGCCTCGAAACTTCGCTGCGTCTCGAACCGGACGGCATGAACGAGCGGAGCATCGAGCTACCGACGCCGACCCGGGACAGCAAGACCTTGCTGACCCTCCTCAAGCTCGATCTCGAAGCCTCCCCGCCCGGTGCACCGGTCATGGGGTTTACGCTACGCGGTTATCCCGATCGCCCGCGGGAAGCCCAGCTCACCCTCTTCGGTCCGTCGGCACTCTCCCCCGATCGTTTGGCCACGACGCTCGCCAGGCTCTTCACACTGCTCGGCCCCGACCATCTGGGGTCGCCGCAACCGAGCGACGATCATCGGCCAGGAGACTTCCGGCTCCAGCGGTTCTCGCCTCCACCGGCTCCGGAGGTGTGCGAGCCCCCGCCGCGAGGATACGGGCTGCTGGCCGTACGCTCGCTCCGCCCTCCGATCCCTATCGAGGTCCTCGCCGACACTCAGCCAAGACGGATTCAGAGCGTCGTCGGAGAGGCCACCGAGCGCCGCCCTCGTATCTCGGGCGGCGTACGAATCGCTTCAGGGCCTTGGGCGCTGGAAGAAAATTGGTGGGAGGACGAACCGGTGGACCGCGACTATTGGGACGTCGAGCTCGCTGACGGAGCCGTCTATCGGATCTACCGCAATCGACTCACCGAGGACTGGTTTGCCGACGGCATCTACGACTGATCACACTCAATCGACGTAGCCGAGCGCCCGGAGCGTCCGCAGCTCTTCCTCCGAGAGCGCCCGGGAGACGCCCGGGCGAGGCGCCCGATACCGATCGGCCAGCACCGCCGCCAGTCTCCGCACCACCTGCGGGCGCTCGCGCGCGACGTCGCTACGAGCCCCGGGATCCGCGTCGAGATCGAACAGCCGGATCCGGCCCAGCGCGAGTCCCTGAACCATGACCGACAGACAGCGCCCGTCGTCCCCTTCGCCCACCTCTGCCGGCATCGTGCATCCGTCGGTCTCGAGACGAACCGTCCGGGACATGGCGGGCCCAAGATCGATCGCGAACGGCGACCACTCCTCGCTCACGACGAGAGTCTCGATCTCCTCGCCCTCGACGCTCACCGTCACCCGCCGCGGCTGGTGAAAGCTACGGGCTCGGAACTCGAGGGCCGAGCCGGCGAAGTCGAAGTCGACCGAGTCGTTCACCCAGACGCCTTCGACTTCGGCCGGCGGAGTCGCTGCCAGAAGCTGGTAGAGAACCCCGTCGACCCTGCCGACGACGGCTCGCTCCGACTCCTCGTCCTCGGCCACTTCGGCCAGGCCGTGACGATCGTCTCGACGGCGATCGCCGGTCAGATACGAGGCGAGACTTTTCCCCGACGCCTCGTCGAGCCTCTCGAGGTCCGCCAATTCGACCAGGGTTGTGGCGATGTCCGCCAGCTCGACGACGTCCCCGACCCGCCTTCCTCCTTCGCCGTTGGGATCGACGATGACGAGCGGCACCCAGACGCTCTCCGGATAGAGCTGAGTGTGACCGAGTCGCCCGTGCTCGAGAAACTCCTCTCCGTGGTCGGAGGTCACGATCAGGGTGGTCTCGCCGGCGAGCCCGAGCTCCGAAAGGCTCTCGACGAACCGCCGCAGCACCCCGTCGACGTAGCGTATCGACGCGTCGTAGCGGTTCGAGAAGCGATCGACGATCGCCTGGCTCAGCACCTGTCGGCCGGCGTTGTGGTCGCGCAGCACCTCGCCCCGGGAGTCGGGAGCCGGCGTCTCGTCGCCGACGACGAGCGGGTCCTCGAACATCTCGACATCGGTGGGCGGATCGTAGGGGTCGTGCAACGAATAGGTGTGCAGGAAGAGGAAGAAGCGCTCCTCCGGACCGAGAGCGCGCAGGAAATCGAGCCCCCGCTCGAAGGTCCGCTCGATGTCGCTGTCGCTGCTGTAGGCGGTGTCACTGAACAGATCGAAGCCGCGGGCGAAGCCGTAGCCGCCGGCCACGAACCCACCTTCGGTATGTCCGGCGGTGGCGAAGCCGGCCGCACGGAAGCGCTCGGGAAGGGTGGGGATCTCCGCGGGCAGCACGTTCGAGGGAGGATAGACGCCGTGCTCGGCCGGTCGCATTCCGGTAAACAGCGACATGTGGCTCACGAGGGTGGAAGGGTACGGAGCCAACACCCGCTCGAAGAGGGTGCCCTGCCGGGCCAGCTCGTCGAAGAAGGGCGAGGTCGGGCGGGGGTAGCCGTAGGCGCCGAGCCGGTCCGCCCGCAAGGTGTCGAGAGAGACGAGGATGTAGCCGTGAGTCCCGCGCTCCATCTCCGGCCGCGCGCATCCGAGCCACGTCAGGAGGCCGGCGATCACGGCCGGGACGATCCCGCGGGTCGAAAGTCTGGGCACGGCGCCGGCGGTCAGAACAGCGAGCCTTGAGTCGGCGCCGGCGGAACGATCACCGGCTGCAGGCAGTCGAGCGAGTCGTTCGCGGGGTTGTTGACCCGGTCGCTGACCGGTACGGTCTCCATCGGTTCGGCGGTTGGCCGGAGAAGCCCGATCAGGTCGTCCGTAGGCGCTTGGACATCGAGCCAGGTGGCGCGGCCGTTGCGAGTGAGCACTACCGGCATCCGATCGTGAATCGCCTCCACGAGCTCGTTGGCACCGGTGGTCACGATCGCGAACGACTCGAGGACGCGACCGCGCGGCCCCCGCCATCGATCCCACAGGCCGGCGAACGCCATCGGTGCGCCACCAGCCAACCGGATGAGATAGGGCTGCTTGCCGCCTCCGATCCTCTGCCACTCGTAGAAGCCGTCCGCCGCGACCAGGCATCGGCGCCTCGCGAAACTGTCACGGAAGGCCGGTTTGGTCGCCGCGGTTTCGGCCCGCGCGTTGATCATCCGACCGCCGATTTCGATCCCGTTTGCCCAATACGGAACGAGCCCCCATCGCATGAGCCGTGCGGAGCGCTCTCCGTTCGGCTGCGCGACGACGACCGGCGCGTCCTGTGTCGGTGCGACGTTGTAGCGCGCCGCCATCTCCGGCGCCGCGTCGTGACCGAGGAGCTCGGGCAGGATCTCGCCGGGGTTGGAGACCGTGTAGCGACCGCACATCGAGGCTCGATGTTATCGAGACCGCCAAGGGACCGCTCGTTCAGCGGCCTTCGCCGGCGGCGGCGGCCGCGCCACGCCGTCTCGGCGCCAACAGACGGCGCTCTCCGGCGCTCTCGGCAACGACGAACACCTCGAGCAGATTCGCTCCAGGTTGGAGACTCGACTCCGGCAGCAGAACCTGGAATCGCACCAACCTCTCACTGGCGCTGGCGAGGGTGCGCCCGACCGCGACGATCCGTCCGTTGACCGCGTAGGCGACCTCGCAACAGTCCGCGGAGCGCCTCCGCCGAAGGCTGCCTCGCACCCAGACCGGTCGAGCACCGGTCTCCGGTCGGTCCTCGAGCGTCGAACCGGGCTTGAGCGTCAGCAGCTCGACCGTCACCTCGTCGGCGATCGGGAGCGAGTCGATCTCTCTTCCGATGAGGTCGGCGTTACGGCTGATACGCAGCGGCGGGTCGACGCGCACCTCCTTGCCGAAGATCGCCCTCTTCCAGGCGAACGCCGCTTCCACCTCGTCCGCGGACAGTTCACGAAGGGGCGGAGCTTCGGGGTCCAACGCCGATCGGGCGGCGAGTCTCCACGGTGCTTCGATGTCGAGCAAGTCGAGCATCGTAGGCACCATCGACGTCGTCGCCACCGGCCTCCGGTGGATCTCCGGATGGCGCTGCCCCGGCGCCTTGACCAGCAGCGGAACCCACAGATTCTCGGCGGGACCGGCACCTCCGACGCCGCGTCGCGCCACACCGGTCCGGAAGCTCGCGCCGTGATCGGCGGTCACGACGATCAGCGATCGATCGAAATGGGCGGTGGCCTCCAAGCGATCGAGGAGCTCCCCCAGCAGCCGATCGGTATAGCGGACCTGCAACATGTGGCGCTGGTAGGCCGAGGCGACGATCTCGGGTTCGTCGCTCCAGGTGACGCCGCGACCGAGGGTACGGGGCCGCTCGCCGTCGGAGTAACGCATCCCCGACGGCAGGTAGATCAAGGGCGCATGCGGCAGCATCGTGTGGAGAAAGTGGAGCTCGGGCTCTCCCGTACGCGGGTCGGCTGACCCGAGCTCGGCGACGAAGCGGCGGAAGAGGTCACCGCGCGCCGCCTGCTTCACCGTGCTGCCGGTTCTCAGCCGAGCGTAGTGGCGGTCGAAGTCGTCCAGCTCGCCCTCCGGGGCGAGCTCGTCCGGGGCCGACTCCTCACCCTCGGCAGCGCCGAAATCGCGCCAGGTCGAGCCGGTCTCAGGGAGATCCTCCGCCCAGGGGGCGGGCCAGGTGACGCTGCGCCAGAGGATCCAGAGATCCGATGCCAGCGCCGCCGGATCGACGGCGGCCGCGGGATCACTCCACTCGTTGATCGACGCCGGACAGAGCTCGGTCGCCGGCTCGACCGCCCAGACCCGATGATCGCCGCCGAACAGGGTGAACAGGTTGCGAGGAAAACTCTCCAGCGTCGGTGGCTGCCGCCGCTTCGGCCGCTCCCCCGTCAGCATCGCGGGCAGGGCGACGAGGGTCGCGGTGCTGACGCTGCGGGCGCGCAGGAAGGAGTGCGAGGTCGCCGCCAAGCGGGCGAAGTTGGGAAAGTTGCGGGTGTCCCATCTCTCCCCTTCGATCAGGAGGCTGATCATCGGCAGCTCGTCGAAGATGACGACGACGATCGGTGCCCGGTTTCCGGTTCGGCCGAGCTCGACCTCGCCGACCTCGCCGCTTCCTCCCGCCGTCGCGACCGACCAGACGAGGCGTGCGGGCGCCACCAGCGCCACCAGCACCAAGAGTCCGACGTAGGTTCGGAGCCGTCGCCAGCGGACGTAGAGCAGACCGGCCGACGCTCCGAGAGCGACGGCGCCGACCGGCGCACCCCAACCCGTAACGCCCATTCCGACCAAGCCCTGAAGGGCCAGGACCGCCGAGGGTAGAGCCACGGCGATGAGGGTGAGCAGGCCGGGCGGTCGGCGCCGGGCTCGTTCGATCGCAGGCAAGAGCAAGAGGGGCAGCGGCAGCACGCACAGCAGACCGGCCACGAGAGCGAGGACGCCGGCGGCGCCGATTCCGTGTGACCAGAGAAACTCGGGGAATCGACGCAACAGCTCGGCGAGCGGCGTCGCGACGGCGAGCGCCACGAGTACGACGACGTGCAGGAACCGGCTGGCAGCGAGGTGGGCGACAGTAGGTGACGCCGACCGCTCGAGGTCGACCTGAGGTTGCCTACTCACGGATCAAGAGGTTCTCCGGCAACCGGGCGTGCCGTCGGAATCGCCCTCGGTAGTGCACATCGAGTCTCGAGGTCATCGACAAGCGCTTCTCATCGCGTCGGGCCCGCGGGCTATCCGGTCGGTCCGCGGTAACGTGGCACGAGCAGCCGACGTTGACTACCGCCCCCGGCGACGACAAAGACCCGGAGGGGATTGGGCCCCGGTTCGAGGCTCGACTCCGGCAGCAGCGCCTCGAATCGGACCATGCTCTCGTCGGCGGTGGGGTGGGTGCGCTGAGCGGCGACGATGCGGCCCTGCAGCGCGAACAGCAGCTCGCAACAGTCCAGGTAGCGCTTGAGTCGAAGCGAGCCGCTGATCCAGATCGGCCGGACGGTCGTCTCCGGACCTTCCTCGAGCACCAGGGCCGGCTCGAGCTCTACCATCTCGATCTCCGTCTTCCCGCTCACCGGGAGCGAGTCGACCGGCCGTCCGATGAGATCGGCGTGCCGGTTGACACGCAACGGCGGGTCAATGCTCAGCTCGGCGCCGAAGGTCGAGCGCTTCCAGGCGAAAGCCTCCGCCGCTCCCTCGGGGAGTGCGGAAGCAGCCGGGGTCTCGCGGGCCGTGTCCGCGGCCGGAGCCAGCGCCGAGAGTGTCTTCATCGGCCACGGCGATTCGACGTCGAGCAGGTCGACGATCGTCGGCAGAATCGAGGTCGTGGTTACCGATTGACGGTGGCTCTCGGGGCGGCGCTGCCCCGGAGCCTTGACGAGCAGCGGAACCCAGAGAGTCTCCCCGGGGCTGTCTTCGGCGGCACCGCGCTTCGCCTGGCCGGGCCGAAAGCTCGCACCGTGATCAGCGGTCACGACGATCAGCGAACTGTCGAAGCGTCCCACCTCCTCCAGCCGGTCGAGTAGCTCGCCGAGCAGTCGATCCGCGTAACGAGCCTGCAGCAGGTGGCGCTGGTAGACCAGCGCCACACTCTCGCCTTGCTCGCTCCAGGTGGGTCCACGAGCGAGGGGCCAGGGCGGACCTCCGTTGGAGTATCGCGCTCCCGACGGTAGGTAGATGAAGGGTCCATGCGGCAGCATCGTGTGAAGGAAATGAACTTCCCGCGTGCCCAGTCGATCGCCGGGAGTTCCGATCGAAGCGACGAAACGGCGGAAGATGCTACCGCGCGCCTCCGGCATCGCGTTGGTGACGGCCTTGAGCCGCTCGTAGTGCTGTCGAAACTCGTCCCCTTCCTCCCGCCCCTTCCGAGGTCGAGGCTCGGCCGGTACCGACTCTTCCCCCTCGGCGCCGGCGAAACCCCGCCAGGCCGAGCCGGGATCGGGCAGCTCCTCGACCCACGGAGCCGGCACCGTGACGGAGTGCCAGAGCACCCAGAGGTCCGAGGCCAGAACAGCCAGGTCGAAGCCGTCCGCGGAGTCGTGCCATCGATTGATCGCGGAGGGACAGAGCTCGGTCGCCGGCTCGACCGCCCAGATCCGATGATCGCCACCGAAAAGCGTGAACAGGTTGCGCGGGAAGTTCTCGAGCGTCGGTGCCTGGCGTCGCCCGGGCTCTTTCGCCGTCAGCATCGCAGGCAGGGCCACCAGGGTGGCCGCTCTGAGGCTGCGGGCGCGCGCAAAAGAGTGAGCGGTCGCCGCCAGCCGAGCGAAGTTGGGGAAGTTCTTCTCGTCCCAGCTCTCGTCCTCGTCCAGGAGGCTGATCATCGGCAGCTCGTCGAAGACGACGAAGACGATCGGCGCCCGGTTGCCGGTGCGACCGAGCTCGACCTCGTCACCGGCTCCGCCCCCACCCTCCCCCACCGCCGACCAGAGGAGTCTCGCGGGAGCCACCAACGCAACCAGCAGCAAGAGCCCGACGTAGCGTCGCATCCCTCCCCACCGCAGGTAGAGCAAGCTCGCCGTCCCACCGAGAACAACCGCGCCGATCACTGGAGTCCAGCCGGTGGCGCCGGCCTTGACCAAGGCCTGTAACGCGAGTGCGGCCGAGGGCACGCCGATGCCGAGCATGGTGAGCGGGCCGATCGACCGCCGCATCGACCGCTCGACTGCAAGCACCAGCACGAGCGGCAGCGGCACCACGAACAGCAGCCCCGCGACCAAGGCGACGAGAGCTCCGGTCCCTACTCCGTGCGCCCAGAGAAACTCGGGAAAGCGCCGCATTAGCTCACACAACGGCGTAGCCACGACCAGTGCCACGAGCACCAGGACGTGCAGAAACCGATCGCCCCCGTTCGAAACCGTGCTGCGATCGTTCATCGAGATCGGATTCTATCGGGACCGCGGGAGTGGCGACGGCCTGACGGCCGGCCAGTGCCGAGCCCGCGGAGTGGGCGATACGACTTGTTTTACGCCTTGTTTACGCCTATACTGACTCTATGTATCGCACGCCGCCAAGCAATCCGCTCGACACCAAGCCGGTGACGGCGCCGGCGCGCGAAAGTGACGACGGCCTGAAGCAGCTCGCGACATCCCCAGGAGCGCGCAAGCTCGCGCTCCAGAAGCGCCACTACCGCCCCCGGGCCGGCAGCGAGGTCTCGGCCTCGTATGCCGAGCTGCGCACCGCTTCGGCGTTCAGCTTTCTCGACGGATCGTCGTTGCCCGAAGACCTGGTGGCGCGCGCCGCGGCGCTCGGTTTGCCGGCCGTAGCGCTCATCGACCGCAACGGGGTCTACGGCGCCCCCCGCTTCTACAAGGCGGCGAAAGAGTCTGGGATCAAGGCGCTGGTAGGAGCGGAAGTCGTCCTCGGCGATCCTCCCTCCCTCCGCACCGCTGCATTGCGAGGTGCCACCCGTTCCGACGGAGACCGCCCACCGGACTCCCCGGAGTCCGTGCTCCACGCAACGGGTGGCGCCTCTTCCTCCCCGCCCGAGACCCGCCTCACCCTGTTGGTCGAGAGCCGCCAGGGGTATCACAACCTCTGTCGGCTGTTGACCGCGGCGGCTCGCGACAGACCGAAAGGCGAGGCAGCACTCGACTGGGCGACCCTCGCCCCCCATACGCGAGGACTCCACTGCCTGACCGGTGGCGACGAGGGGCTCCTGGCACGAGCGCTGGCCAGCGAAGGCCTCGACGGTGCCCGTCAGGCGATCGAGCGACTCACCGCGCTCTTCGATGGCCGGCTCCACGTCGAGCTGCAACGCCACCGTCTACGACACGAGGAATGGCGCAACCGGGCGCTCGTCGATCTTGCTCGTTCGCTGCGGTTGCCGGTCATCGCCACCAACGGAGTGCGTTACGCCAAGCCTCGCGACAAAGGGCTCTACGACATTCTCACCTGCATTCGCTGCCACACCGATCTCGACAATGCCGGCCGACTGCTCGCCGCCCAGCGCGAACGATGCTTCAAGACCGGCGACGAGATGGCTCGACTCTTCGCCGACCTCCCTCATGCCGTGGCTGCGAGCGACGAGCTCGCCGACCGGCTCGACTTCACGCTCGGCGATCTCGGATACCGGTTCCCGGACTACCCGCTACCACCGGGGGAGACGATGAGCTCTTACCTGCGCCAGGTGACGTGGACCGAAGCGCTCGCTCGCTTCCGGCCGATGACAGCGCGCGCACAGAGCCAGCTCGCCAAAGAGCTCGACATGATCGACAGACTCGATCTCGCCGGTTACTTCCTGATCGTCTGGGACCTCGTCCAGTTCTGCAAGCGCGAGAGAATCATGGTTCAGGGGCGCGGCTCGGCTGCCAACAGCGCGGTCTGCTACGCGCTCTCGATCACCGCCGTCGACCCGGTCAAGATGGAGCTCCTGTTCGAGCGCTTCCTGTCGGAGGAGCGCGGCGAATGGCCCGACATCGATCTCGATCTGCCGTCCGGTGACCAGCGCGAGAAGGTGATCCAGTACGTCTACCGGCGCTACGGCCCGCACGGAGCGGCGATGACCGCCAACGTCATCACCTATCGCGACCGTTCGGCGGCGCGGGAGGTCGCGAAGGCTCTCGGTTACTCCGCCGACCAGGTCGACAAGCTCGCCAAGCAGTTCGGCCGCTGGCACTACGACAAGAGCCGCGGCGACCCCAAAGAGCTGGCCGCGGAGCTCACCGCGGCCGGATTCGACCCGGAGGACCGTCGGATCCTGCTCTTCGCCGTCATGTGGCAGCGCATCCAGAACCTCCCGCGCCATCTGGGCCAGCATTCGGGCGGCATGGTCATCGCCGCCGGCCGGCTCGACGAGGTCGTCCCACTCGAACCGGCGGCGATGGAAGGACGGATCGTCGTGCAGTGGGACAAGGACGACTGCGCCGATCTCGGGATCATCAAGGTCGACCTGCTCGGCCTCGGCATGTTGCAGGCGCTCGAAGAGGCGATCCCGTTGATCCGTACTCACGAGAGAATCGATGTCGATCTCGCCCACCTGCCGCCCGACGATCCAAAAACCTACGCGATGTTGCGCGCCGCCGACACCGTCGGCGTCTTCCAAGTCGAGAGCCGCGCTCAGATGGCGTCGTTGCCGCGCAACGCGCCGACCACTTTCTACGACCTCGTCATCCAAGTCGCGATCATCCGGCCGGGACCGATCGTCGGCGGCATGGTCAACCCCTACTTCGAGCGGCGACGGGGGCGACGACCGGTGGTCTACCCCCACCCGTCTCTCGAACCGATCTTGAAGCGTACCCTCGGAGTGGTCCTCTTCCAGGAGCAGATCATCCGCATCGCCATGGTCGCCGCCGGTTTCACCGGAGGTCAGGCCGAGGAGCTGCGCCGAGCGATGGGCTTCAAGCGCTCGACCGAGCGGATGGGCGACCTCGAGCAGAACTTGCGCCGCGGGATGACCGAGCGCGGAATTACCGGTCCGGCCCAAGAGGAGATCGTCGAGGCGATCACCTCGTTCGCACTCTACGGCTTTCCCGAGTCCCATGCCGCGAGCTTCGCGCTCATCGCTTATGCCAGCGCCTACCTGAAGGCTCACCATCCCACCGCATTCCTGATCTCGCTGCTGAACGCCTGGCCGATGGGTTTCTACCACCCCGCCACGTTGATCAAGGACAGCCAGCGTCACGGCGTCGAAGTGCGACCGATCGACGTCAATCACTCCGACTGGCACTGTAGCTGGCAAGAGCACGAAGCGACCTCCCTCTATCCGGAAAGCGGCGCCGCGCGGGTCGGACTGCGCTACGTCCAGGGGCTGCGCCGGGAGGCCGCGGAGTGCCTGCTCGCCGCCCGGGGCCAGAGTGGTCGCTTCACCAGCGCCGAAGATCTCGCCCAACGCGTTGCACTGCGGGACGACGAGCTGGCGGCGCTGGCCGACGTCGGGGCGCTCGCTTCCCTCGGTTTGACTCGCCGCGCCGCACAGTGGCAGGTCGCGGCCGCGGCGCGACCGACCGGGCCGCTGCTACGCGACGCGGTGCCGGCCGGACGCGCCGACCCGCTGCCCGAGATGACCCCTTTCGAAGAGACCTTGGCGGACTACACGGCGGCGGGACTCACGACCGGCACCCACCCGATCGAGTATTTGCGCACCGAGCTTCGCAAGCTTCGGGTGCTCCCGGCGGCGGTGCTCGCTCGCGTCACTCCCGGAAGCCGCATCCGTACCGCGGGCTCGATCATCGTTCGCCAACGCCCGAGCACCGCCAAGGG
>CALZKB010000116.1:0-2646 GCA_945787575.1 Thermoanaerobaculia bacterium
CTTCCGCGGCAATCGCTACAAGAGCGGCGGGATCTCGGGCACCGCCCACGGCTCGGTGGTCACTGGCGAGGTCACCTACGACGAGGTCAGGATGGTCCTCTGCAAGCAGGGCCTGGGCGGACATTAACGGAGAGAGGATCGATACGGATAGGGTAGTCCTTTCCCGCGGTGCCCAACTTGAAGTGCCCAACTTGAAGTGCCACGCAAGTGCGGGTCTGACACAGGAGAATCGCCAACTTGAAGTGCCCAACTTGAAGTGCGCCAACTTGAAGTGCCACGCAAGTGCGGGTCTGACATAGGAGAATCGCCGAAGCCATTGTTTCGCCGACCTCAAACAACAAGCACTCTAGCCAAGGCAACTTCAAGCCGACGCCCAATTCCCCCGGAATCAGCCGTCGAGGCAGTCGGCTGTCAATAGATGCCAGGCTGCTGCGCTGCATTTGAGCGACGCGCAATGAAGCTCGCGCACGTGGCGTTGCCCTGTGTGTGCTGTTAGGGCCTCGACGGCGGCTACGAACGGATCGGCACAAACTGCCCCGGCGCAAAGCACCCGGGCGGAAAGTTCGGCGTCTTGCCAGCTCTCAGAGCCTCGGAAGCCTGGTGATAAGCGATGCGCACAACGTGGTAGGTCCATTCGAGAGCTCGACGCACCTGCGGCTCGACGGCATGGAATCTCGGTGCGGGGGAGCGCAGACGCTGGGAGGTCGGTCTCGCGAGGGGGTCCTGTTCCAGGATGGCCTGGACTCCCAGCACAGAAGCCCCTTGCCCTTGCTCTTCGATCTCTCGCACCAGGGCGCGGATTCGAGCCTGGCACTGGTGGGGTTGCAGCTGCTCCCAACAGGGAATGGGCGAGAGCTCCAAACGATAGCGGGTCGTGAAGCGAGAATCGGGATTGGGCTCATTGCGCTCCCAGGCTTTGTACTGCGCACTGCGGTCGATCCACAGGCCCTCGAGAATCTCGCCTGTGAGAAGGCTCTTGGCGGAACTCGCTCCCGGCCAATGCTTGGGCGAGGCGACGAGCCCCTCTTTGCAGCCTTGCTCGAGTAGATAACGCAGGCGTCTTGTCTGGGCTTCGGGCTCGTGGCTGACGATGATGTGGGTGTAGCGCCGTCCCCAGATCTTCTCCTTCCAGCCGGTGAGGCGTCCCACTTCCCGGGCGATCTTGGAGTTGAGCTCGCGCATGAAGTTGGCGAGCTGCTCGACGCTGTCAGGGCGCAGCAGGAGGTGGCAGTGATTCGATAGGTAGACGAAGGCGCAGACCTTCATGGCGTGGCGCTGCTGCGAACGAGCGAGAGCGCCGACGATGATGGCGTTGAGTTCAATTGAGGGTCTGAGGAGAAACCGCTGGTGGATCACGCGGCAGGTGATCTCGACGAGGTGGTCTTCATCGGGGAGATAACGCAGTTTCCGTCCCATGCTCTACTAGACGGAAACGGGCGGACGGATCTCTCAGTACTTCAGTTCGCGCACTTCGCGCGCGTAAGTGACTGGCACTTCAGTGGGGGCGTAAGTGACTGGCACTTCAGTGGGGGCACTTCAGTGGGGCAGGAAACCAGCGCCCGGTGGAGCCGTATCTCCACCATGGGGGTGTCGAAGCGATCCGACGATACGTCACGGGGCTCAACCCCCGAACCGAGCGGTCGACCGATGAAGAAGCGCTGGCTGTGGACGGTGTTGCTCACCGCCTGCGTCTTGCTCGCCACCCCGTCCTACGTGCGCGCATTCCGCGTCGCCGGTTTCTCCGACGCGCCTTCCTACCTGATCGGTGACTTGGTGCTGGTCAATCGCGCCGCGTACGACCTCCGCCTGCCCTACACGAGCACCATCGTACTGTCACACTCCGAGCCCGGGCGCGGCGACATGGTCCTGTTCAGCTTCCCCGGTCGGAATGCCCAGCTTTTCAAGCGTGTAATCGGCCGCCCCGGCGACAGGGTCGCCATGGTGGACAACCACCTGACGATCAACGGTCGGAGTTTGAGCTACGAGCAGGTCGATCCGTCGCCCTTCGCGGAAGTTGCCGTGGCCAACGACCTCGGTGCGGTCGTCGAGCGGGAGGCCGGAGAGGGGCTGGAGCACCTGATCACCCACACCCCGGGGGCGGGCTTCAAGGCGACCCTCGCGCCGCTGGTGGTGCCCGAGGGGCACTACTACATCATCGGCGACAATCGCGACAACAGCGTGGACTCGAGGAGCCACGGTCCGATCCCCCAGAGCTGGATCCACGGACGGCTGTCGCGATGGGGCCCGTGGCGCTGAGTCGGCGGATGGCTAGGGAATGGTCACGGCCAATGTGACGCTGTCGCTGCCGAAGGTGTTCGAGGCCGTCAGAGTCACGCTGAAGGTGCTGCCTGAGGAGCCCGCACCGTCGGACCTACTTCGCTTCCTGGCGCGGTCCGCCGAGCGAAGTACGCCTACCAGAGTCCGATATGTCGCCAATATCGGACGTGTGCCGGCACGAGTCCAACCGTCTCTCGAACGCAGTCCCCGGCCTTTCCGGTGACGCACTCTTGACGCACTACTAGGGCGAAAACGGACCAGACCGGCGGGAGAGGCGAGACGCCTGTCCGCTGTAAATCGCTGATTCTATTCGCCTTGCGTCGCCGGCTTTCGCTTCGCCTGGACGCTCTTGACCTCTCAAAATCCGTT
>CALZKB010000116.1:2667-15463 GCA_945787575.1 Thermoanaerobaculia bacterium
GGTTCGAGTCCCCCCCGGCACCAGACGCGAGAGCCGGGAACTTCACTTCAGTGGGAGCGCGGCAATCCCCACCAAGAGTCGCGGTAAGATCGCCGGCATCCATGCGAAAGGTGGTCGTGCACGGTCCGGGGGGCCACGAGCGGCTCGAGATCGAAGAGCATCCGCGGCCCGAGCCCGGGCCGGGCGAGGTGCGGATCGGCGTCGCGGCTGCGGGTGTGAACTTCGCCGACTGCCTGATCCGGATGGGTCTCTACAAGTCGTCGCGAGAGCAGGTCGGTTGGCCGGTAACGCCGGGATTCGAGGTCGCCGGCCTGGTGACGGGCACGGGGCCGGGAGCCGGAGAGTTCGAGTCGGGCGAGAAGGTCATGGCGGTGACCCGCTTCGGCGGCTACTCGAGCGAGATCGTGGTGCCCCGGGAACAGGTCTTGCGCGTGCCGAGCGGTCTGAGCTTCGAGCAGGCCGCCGCCTTTCCGACGCCTTTCCTCACCGCCTACTACGGACTGGTGATGCTGGCCAACCCGCGAGAGGGGGACTCAATGCTCGTGCACTCGGCGGCCGGAGGCGTTGGCGGCGCACTGGTACAGCTGGGCAAGGTCCGTGGTTGCCGGGTCGTGGCGGTGGTAGGCGCCACCCACAAAGTGGCGACAGCGCGGAGCTTCGGTGCCGACGAGGTGATCGATCGATCGAAGGAAGAGCTGTGGCCGGCGGCGGAGCGCCTGGAGCCCGAGGGCTACGCCCTCGTCTTCGACGCCAACGGCGTCGCCACCCTTCGCCAGAGCTTCCGACACCTCGGCCGACCGGGAAAGCTCGTCGTTTACGGCTTTCACTCGATGCTCGCCAAGGGCACGAGCCGCGCACCCTGGCCGAGGTTGCTGCTGGCCTGGCTGCGCACGCCAAGATTCGACCCGTTGCGAATGACGAACTCCAACCGCAGCGTCCTAGCCTTCAACCTGAGCTATCTCTTCGGGGAGAGCGAGCTGCTGACCGAGGTGATGGGACAGCTCCTGGCCTGGCTGCAGGAGGGCAGGATCGCACCGCCGCCGGTACGGACCTTCCCACTGGAGCAGGTGGCGGTCGCGCATCGGGAGATCGAGTCGGGTCTAACCGTGGGCAAAGTGGTCCTCGTCTGTCGCGACCTCGCCATTCCGAGCTCATGACCCCGTGCCCGTCCTGAATTGTCAGTTCCTGAGGTGGTCCCCTGCCGCGTGAATCCTGCAAGGCAAGCCGATGGGCGCGCTAAGCCCAACGCTACGACCGATATGTCGCCCTTCTCGGGCGAACGCTGTCAGTCTCGAGTGGACTGGCTTCTGGTCCGATAAGGGCGACTTCGGGGAGGGCGCTCCGACTTGGGGCCTACAACGGGGTGGCCTCTCGGAGGCTAGACTTGGGTTCTCAACATCGGGACCGAGCGGTCCGCGAGCGCCGCGGCAGACCAACACCGCTGGGTCTCCGGCAACGTGTTATGGCTGGCGCGAGGTACGACCGCCTTCCGGGTCGCGCGTCCAGCATCGCCAACGCCACAGCACGAGCCCGTAAACCAGCAGGTTCCAGAGCGGCAGGGAGAAGCCGGCGAAGAGTTGGAGCTCGCGAGTGAGACCGCCCGGGTAGACGACGGGTGCGATGTAGTGCCCGATGAAGGAGCTGTCGTACCCGACTTCACCCGCCAGCCGCCGGTAGTGGTTCTCGAGTGGCGTCAACGGACAGATCCAACCCAGGAGACTGACGATCGTCCCCCACAGCAGGGCTGGCACGTGGACCCACACCAGCCACGGTCGCCACAGCACGAGAAGGCCGCCGAGGACGACGAAGAGCAGGAATCCGAAGTGGATCGCGAGCAGGCCGTCCGCCGCCAGCTGGTAGAGCACCGAGTCATCCTACCGTCCTCAAGCAGTGACCTCTGTAAGTGACTGGCACTTCGACTCGCGCACTTCGACTCGCACTTCGACTCTGCACTTCGACTCTGGCACTTCGACTCTGCGGCCCTTCAGCAGGGCGGCGCCCCGGGGAGCCGGGGGAGCACTGCGACAGATCTGTTGAGCGCCACATCGCAGCGCAAGGCCTCTCCTTTCCCGGTAGACTCAACGATGTAAGAGGTCATCGTTCTTTCTGCATCAACGAAGATTCCCACTCGCTCCGTCACTTCCAACAGGAGGGATCGATCCATGCGTCGGCGGCCGGAGCTCACATGGATGGCTGGTGTCGCCTTTTTGTCTTTCGTCGCGGTTGGCTGCGGGGGAAATGGTGGCTCTGGAGGAGGGCCAACGGCTCCCGCACCGCCCACTCCCGAAACGATGACGTTGACGACGACTGCAGGTGCACGGATCACCGTTCTACGGGAGTCGCTGCGATTCAATGTGGCCTCGACTCCAGCGAGGTCCTTGTCTCTGAGATGGACTTCCACATGCGAAGCGGTCGGCGTGTCGTGGCAGAATATCTCGTCCTTCGAGCCGATCAGAGACGTCCCATGCGGTGAAATCGTGTGCGGAAGAGTGCTGGGGTGTGGCGGCCAGGCGTGGAGAGTCAGGGTGACCGATCCGACCCGCAGCGGTCTCGGCCAGACCGCCACCAACGCCACGTACCGAGTCGACTATGAACGCACCAACGGTGTGAGCGAGAGTATCGGTTTCGCAAGCATCCAGAGGATCGACTAGCGTCGTTAAAGGTCTTCTCGCGACCTTTCTGTGTGTCTGGCAGCGACAGCACCAACGTCTTCAAGATCACACTCCCAACTTGAAGTCCAACTTGAAGTGCCCAACTTGAAGTGCCGACTTGAAGTGCCATACAAGTGCGCATCGCGCGTCTGACAGCCGACGCCAGATTCCCCCGGGAACCAACCGTCGAGGCAGTCCGCGATCTCTCAGCAAGTGACTGGCACCTCTGTGCGGGGGCACCTCTGTGCGGGGGGCACCGCAAGTGACTGGCACCCCTGTGCCACCCCTGTGCGGGCAAGTGACTGGCACCCCTGTGCGGGCACCCCTGTGCGGGTCCGCGATCTCTCAGCAAGTGACTGGCACCTCTGTGCGGCGGCGCACCTCTGTGCGGCACCTCTGTGCGGGCACCTCTGTGCGGGGCACCTCTGTGCGGGGGCACCCCTGTGCGGGGCACCCCCTGTGCGGCAGGCACCCCAGCGCCGGGGACATCGGCCGGAGCACGGTCTGCTCGGGTAGACTCACCTAACAGATGATCGGGCGAACCCTGGGCTATTACCGAATCGTCGAGAAGCTGGGCGAGGGTGGTATGGGTGAGGTCTATCTGGCGGAGGATAGCCGGCTCGGTAGGACGGTCGCCCTCAAGATTCTGCCTGCAGCAGTGGCCGGCGACCCGGAACGGCGAAGGCGCTTCGAGCGGGAGGCCCGGGCAGCCTCGGTGCTCAAGCACCCGAACGTCACGCACATCTACGATGTCGGCGAGGAGGAGGGCGTCTCCTTCATCGCCATGGAGTACGTCGAAGGCGAGGGGCTCGACCGGCGGCTCGCGAGCGGGTCCTTGGAGACCGATGAGCTTCTACGCCTCATCGTCCAGATCGCAGACGCCCTAGACGATGCCCACAGCCAGGGGGTCATCCACCGCGACCTCAAGCCGGCGAACCTGCTGGTGACTGCCCGTGGGCAAGCCAAGGTGCTCGACTTCGGCCTGGCCAAGCTGGAGCCCATCCAGGACGTCGGTCAGCTCTCCCAGCTGGAGACTCAGACGAAGACCGCCCCCGGAGTGGTGATGGGAACCGTCCACTACATGAGCCCGGAGCAGGCCATGGGCAGGGAAGTGGACGCGCGTAGCGACCTCTTCAGCCTGGGAGCAGTGCTCTACGAGATGGCCACCGGCAAACTCCCTTTCCAGGCAGACTCGCCGACCGAGGTCATCGACCGAATCGTCCACGCCCATCCGGAGGCGATAGCTCGGTTCAACTACGAGGTGCCCCAGGAGCTCGAGCGGATCGTCCGCAAATGCCTGGAGAAGAGTCCTGAGCGACGCTACCAGACGGCACGTGAACTCGTGGTCGATCTGAAGAATCTACGGCGGGACACGGTAGGCGGTTTAGAGGCCCCGCCCTCGGTCGACGCGACGGCGGCAGCGATCACCGGCGGCCGCCGCCGCTTGTTGCTCTGGGCGGCCCCGGCGGCTGGGATGGTGCTCGCCATTACTGCGCTACTCGTGTTTTCGGGAGATGACTCCTCGATCGACTCCATCGCGGTGCTCCCCTTCGAGAACGCGACCGGTGACCCGGAGTTCCAGTACCTGTGCGATGGCCTCCCCGAGAGCCTGATCAACCGGCTGTCGACACTGCCGGACCTGAGAGTCATCTCCAGGGCCTCTTCGTTCACCTTCCGGGACCGGCAGGAGCGACCTGAGGAGGTCGGCCGTGAACTCGACGTCCGCGCCGTCTTGGTCGGCCGCATGGTAGAGCGGGCGGGCGTCTTGTCCATCTCCGCGGAGATGGTGGACGTGGCGAGCCGCGGACAGCTGTGGGGCGAGCGCTTCGATCACGCCCTGACTGACGTCGTGCGGGTCGAGGAGGAGATCGCTTCGAGCATCGTCCGGACCCTACGGCCCAGACTGACCGACGCAGACGAGGCGCGCCCAACGCCGAATTCCGCCGCCAATCCGGAGGCCTACCAGCTCTACCTCAAGGGCCGCTGGTTCATCATTGGCACCGCGCCGGAGATGGCAAAGGCGGTGGACTACCTCCGCCAGTCGATCGAGCTCGAGCCCGGCTTCGCGCCCGCCCATGCCGCCCTGGCCGGCGCCTACACCAACCAGGCATTCCTGACGGCTGTCGGCCGCGACGAGGTTCTTGGGCGGGCCAGGGCGGCGGTCGAGCGGGCGGTCGCACTCGACCCGAACCTCTCCGAAGCCCATACGGCCGACGCGGTAGTCAGGCTCTACTTCGACCGCGATTTGCAGGCGGCGGAGCGCGCGATTCGGCGGGCGATCGAACTCGGGCCGGCGAAAGCAGAAGCCTGGACAGAGTATGGCACCTATCTGCTCTGCACCGGCCGTATCGACGAGGCGATCGAAGCGGCGCGCAAGGCGGTATCTCTCGACCCGATGTCGATCACTCCGACCCACGATCTGGGAATCGCCTACCTGACCGCAGGCGACTACGAGAAGGCGGCGACCCAGTTCCGCAAGACCCTGGAGCTCCGCCCGGCGTGGATCTGGGGACACGTGAAGCTCGGAATATCCCTCTCGAGAATGGGCCGGCACCAAGAGGCGGTGGCCGAGGCGCGCCGTGCCGAAGAGATCGCCCAGGGCAACGCAAGTCCCATGACGCGCTCGTGGCTAGCTTGGATTCATGCCAAGGCGGGAGACGCTCCCCGCGCCGAGGAGCTTCTGGCGGAGACCCTGGCACTGAAGGGAGAGCGCTACGTCGATCCCCAGGTGGAGGCCGTGTTTCACGCGGCGCTCAACCATCCCCCTGACATGGTCCTCGAGGCCCTCGAGCGCTCCTACGAGGAGGATTCGGTCTTCCTCATCTACCTCGGGGTTTCGGCTGGAGGTTTCTTTCGCGACTACTCTTCTGACCCCCGCTATCAAGAACTGCTGCGCAAGGTGAAACTGCGCTGATCAGCGTCTGGCCGCAGAACCATCGGCGCTGTTGTCGAAGACCCCGGACGCGTCCGGGGCACTTCAGTGGGGGCGCCCGAGGGGTTGACGGCTAAGAAACCTGCGCTGCCGACCGCAGGGTGCCCGACCTTACGACGTGGGGCTTCCTGGTGGAGTCGCGGCCGATCACTCCCACCCTACGGCACTGTCGTCGACCAAGCCGCGGTGTCGCCGGACTCGAATCCGTCGGTGAAGATGGGACCGCCAAGAAAGACGACGCGCACGAAGCCTGGTCCTTCGGAGCCGGGCGCCCCCAGCAGCACTTCGGCAAAGCCGTTGCCGTCGAGGTCGCCGGCGGCCCCGACGGCGCGGCCCAGAAAGTCCAACCCATCATCGGGGTCGAAGCCGGGAGCGTCGAAGATCCAGTCCGCGTCGGCGGCCGAGATGGTGCCGGCGAGCGGCCCGCGGAAGACGTAGGCCCGGCCGTGGTCTTCCGGCCCGGCCAACTGGGCACCGACCACGACGTCGTCGAAGCCGTCGCCGTCGACGTCTCCCGCGCCGTCGAGGATTCCGAAGAGATCGCCCACCAGCTCTCCCAGCAGAATGGCATCGGCATCGGCAGCCGACGACGTACCCGACTCGAGCGGGCCGTAAAAGACGTAGGCCTTGCCCGACTCCTCCGTGAACAGCTGCCAAGCCCCCACCAGCAGATCCTCGAAGCCATCGTTGTTGATGTCGCCCCCGTGGGCCATCCAACTGCCAAAAGCGTCGTTGAGCTCTTCGCCGAGGATGGTGACGTCCGCCTCGGCACTCGAGTGATCACCGAAGATCGGGCCGAAGAACACGTGAACGCTGCCGGCGGTGATCGGGCCGACCGGGAAACTGGGAGCGCCGATGGCCAAGTCGTCGAATCCGTCGTCGTTCAGGTCGACTGCCGCCACGGACCGACCGAGCCTTCCAGACCCTGACACGATGGCATCTGCCTCGAGCGAGCTCAGCTCGCCGAAGACCGGGCCGTAGAACAGGTGGGCCTTGCCGCCCGAGGTCTCGCTGGCACCAGCCAGCACGTCGTCTTTGCCGTCGTCGTTGAAATCACCGACGGTCACCGACCTGCCCAGCTCGCTGAAGCTCGTGCCGGTGATCGTGGCGTCGGCGTCCGAGACCAGGAGATCGCCCGCCAGCGGTGCATAGAAGACCCACACCTGGCCGTTCAGAATGCCGCCGTCGATGTCCGGTCCCCGAGATCCGATGACGATGTCACTCAGGCCGTCGTCGTTGAGGTCACCGCTGCGGGCGGTCGAGACCAGGTCGCCGAACTCGAGGCCGGTGATCGTGACGTCGGCCTCCTGGGCGGGAAAGTCCTCGCCGTCGAACGGCCCGAAGAAGATGTAGACCCTGCCGGTGCTGGGGTTCGCGCTACTCACCGTCGAGGCTCCGATCACCAGGTCCGGGATCTGGTCGCCGTTGACGTCTCCCGCCGAAGCCACCGAGTCGCCGAAGTCGCCACATAGACTGGGCAGGGGGCATCCCGTCTCCTCGCCGAAGATGTCGAAGTGGGCCAGTGCTCCTGGCTGGGCGACCAGCGGAGTGCCGACTGCCCCGAAGAGAACCAGCAGGGTGGTCATCGTCTCGAGGTGGAAAGCGCGTGAGATTCTGGGTTTCATGCTCGCTCCTTCTGGGGTTGGGGCAAGACGGCCAGGGGTCGGACCTAGACGTCACGCGCTCGAGATGGCATCTCGAACGTCGAGCTGCTGGAGATGAGTGCCCAGAGGCTTGTGCGAAGTTCACTCACGGGCCCGGACGGCACGAGACAGCGCAGTGTGTTCTCGCCTCCAGCAGCTCGCTTCACTCACCTAAGGCACCGTAGTCGACCACGCCGCGGTGTCCCCCGATTCGAACCCGTCGGCAAAGATCGTCTGGCTGAGCACGGCCAGAGTCTCGAAGCTGGGGGCGGCCGTCAGAATGCGGCGGCCGGTCGGATCGGTGGAGACTCCAGCCGCTCCGGCGATACCGTCGACGCCGAACCCCTCGTCGCAGATCCAGCTGTTGACCGTCAGCGTGCCGTCGCCGGCGTTTCGGTCAAACCAGACCACCGTGCCGCGAAACGGGTTGACCGCGTAGACGGCGCTGCCATCCGGGCTGACCGTGGCAGCGGAGTTGTCCGGCCCCACACCCGAGCAGTTCGAATAGTCGAGTCCCAGGCCTTCCTCATCGAAGCTCTGGACGAAATCGAGCTCGCCGGTCGCAGCGTCGCGGCTGAAGACCGAGATCCAGTCGCCACCTCCGGAGCTGCGCTCGCAGGCGACGTAGACGTGGTCACCAGCGGGATCGATGGCGATCCCGTTGGCGCCCTGGAGTCCATCGACCCCGCCGACTTCGTCAAACTCGGCCTCGACAAAGGTCAGCTCGCCGAAGTCGGGTGCGCCCGGGTTCGTCTCTCGCTCGAAAGCGACGACCGCATTGTCGCCCTCGCCGGCGACGTAGACATGGGCCCCATCCGGACTGACGACGATCGCTTCCGCCGCGTCGAGGCCGTCGACCCCGGCTTGGTTGTCGAACTCGGCCTCGAGGAAGGTGACCGATCCGTCGGCGATCGTCCGCTCGAAGACCGCCACGGCGTCATCTGAGCGCGAGGCGACGTAGACGTGCTCTCCGTCGGGACTGACCGCCACCGCGTGGGCTCCGGCCAGCCCATCGACGCCCCCGACGCCGTCGAACTCCACCTCGACCGGGGTCAGCTCCCCCGTGAAGCCGTCGCGACTGAACGCCGCCAACGACGAGTCGACGAGAGCCGCGACGTAGACGTGGGCGCCGTCCGGGCTGACGGCGGCGCCCCGGGCGCTGTCCAGGCCGTCGATGCCGGAGTCGGTGTCGAACAAGGTCTGCACCGGATCGAGCGTGCCGTCGGCCAGCAGCGCGAAGCCGGCCAGGGCATCGTCCAGCGCAACGGGTACGTAGACGTGCTCTCCGTCGGGGCTCATGGCTAGTTGTCGCGCACCCCGCAGGCCTTGGATGCCGTTGGTGCAGGTCGGTAGGTCCACGTCACAGATCGTGAAGATGATGTTGAGGCCCTGCGCCGCCGTGACGGTCGGAGCGAGCACCGCCAGACAGCAGATCAACGGCCACGAGGGGAGTCTCTTCATGCGTGCCTCCTGCCGAGTTCGATCCGATTGCGCAGATTCTACCGGATGGAACTCTGCGATCAAAAGGACAGAAGCCCCACCTCGAGCTCCGTGGCTCAAGAGCGCGTTGGCCGCGGCAAAGGGGGGAAAGACCGCCCGAAAACGTCCTTTTAATAGGACGATAACGGCCAATTTGGCAGATGCCCGAGCTGCTTGGCTTGACAGAACGCCTGATTTCGGCTATCATTAACCACTGTTAAATAAGCCTTCCGCAGTGATTTGTCGCCCTTGGGTAGGCAACTGCTGCCGAAGTCGCCCCCCTGAAGTTCCCCTCCGGAAACCCGTGCCCACGAGGTCAACTGCGTGCCATTCAAAGTCGGTCAGAAAGTCGTATATCCCAACCACGGCGTGAGCTGGGTCGAGAAGATCGAAGGCGCGACGTTCGACGGTGTCGAGCAGACTTTCTACCATCTGCGGCTTTTCTCCAACGAGTCCAAGGTCATGGTTCCCCAGGAGAATCTCGACCTCGTCGGCCTGCGCCCGCTCAACGCCCACGCCGAGATCAACAAGCTCTTCCGGGTCCTGCGCAACGACACCTTCGAGACCTACAAGGACTGGAAGGGGCGCTACAAGCAGAACCTCGACAAGATGAAGACGGGCGAGCTCAGCGAGGTGGCGAAGGTGCTCAAGAATCTCGAGCTCGTCAGCTCGAAGAAGAGTCTCTCGTTTCGCGAAAAGAAGATGTACGAGCGTGCCAAGTACTTCATCGTCAGCGAGGTCGCCCACGTCAAGAGCATCAAGGAGCCCGACGCAGAGAAGCTCGTCGACAAAGCGCTCGCCACCGGAATGGCCAAGCTCACCGCCGCCGCGGTGGAAGAGACCAACTAGCGGACCTGCCCCGAGCAGTAGGATCGCTCTCCCGTGAGGAGGGCGACCGAACTTGGCTGACGGCCCCATCAACGTCGACGACCCGGTCGCCGTCGACGTGGCCGTCCCGCTGCCGCTGAGCGAGCCGCTGGCGTACAGCGTCCCGGAGCCGTTCGCGGCGCTGGCGAAACCCGGGGCGCGGGCCCGCGTGCGGGTCGGCTCGCGCCGACTCGTCGGCGTCATCGTGGCGGTGCGCCAGGCCCCTCCCGAGGGGATCGCGCTCAGGGCTCTCGAGTCGGTGATCGACCGGCTGCCGGTGATGCCGGAGGAGCTCCTCGAGCTCGCGAGCTTCGTCTCTGACTATTACCTCGCGCCGATCGGCGAGGTGGTGCGAAGCATGGTGCCGAGCAAGCTGCCGCCTTGGGGGGACCAGCGAGTCTGGTTGACCGACGCCGGCGCGCTGGGCGGCTCCAAGGACGATGACGAGGGGCGGGTGCTCGCGGTCCTTGCCGACGCCGGCCGCCTCCCGCTTTCCGAGCTGCAGGCGGCGACCGGCCTCGCCAACCTCCACGAGATCGTCGAGCGACTCCGCGACCGCGGCCGGCTCGCCATCGCCGAAAGCCGGCGCGGGGGAACCCGCTACGTCATGGCGGTCGAGCTCGCCTCCAAGCCGCTACCCGAGCTGATCGAGCTGTGCGGAAGATCCAAGCCGGGACGAGCGGTCGTCGAGCTGTTGGCAGAGCTCGGCCGCCCGGCCACCGCCCGCGAGCTAGCCGACTGCATCGGTTGCGGCCAAGGGGTCATCCGGCGGCTGGTCGGTCTCGCCGTCCTCCGCCAGTTCACTCAGATCGAGAGGCTCGACCTCGACGCGCACCGCGCGACGGTCGCCGGCAACGACGCCGCGATCGTCCTCCGGCGCGGTCAGCGAGACGCCTTCGAGCGGCTGCGGCGCAGTCTCGACACCGGCGGCTACGGAGCTTTCTTGATCCGCGGCGTTACCAGCTCGGGCAAGACCGAGGTCTATCTACGTGCCGCTCGACACGCCCTGGAAGCGGGCCGAGGGGTGATCCTCCTGGTGCCCGAGATCGCCCTCGTTCCGGCGCTCGCCTCCGCCGTTCGCCGACGCTTCGGAGATCGGGTCGCGATCCTCCACTCGGGGCTCTCGCCGGGCGAGCGTCACCAAGAGTGGGAACGGTTGCGCAGCGGCGCGGCGCGGGTGGTCCTCGGTCCGAGATCCGCGGTGTTCGCGCCGGTCCACGATCTCGCGCTCATCGTCGTCGACGAAGAGCACGACGGCTCCTACAAGCAGGACGCGACCCCTCGCTATCACGGGCGAGATCTCGCGCTCGTGCGTGCGCACCGCAGCGGCGCAACGGCGGTTCTGGCGTCGGCCACGCCCAGCCTCGAGAGCCGACGCAACGCGGAGATCGGCAAGCTGACGGCGCTCGAGCTGGAGGGGCGGGTAGGCGAGGCGTCCCTGCCCGAGGGAGTCCTGGTCGATCTCCGTGCCGAAGGCGCGCCGCAGCGCCCGGGCGAGATCCAGTTCAGCGAGCGCCTGAGCTCGGAGATCGAGACCGCGATCGGAGCCGGAGATCAGGTGATCCTCTTGCGCAATCGCCGAGGCTATGCGCCGATCCTGCTGTGCCGCGCCTGCGGCGAGGATTTTCGCTGCGATGACTGCGGGCTGCCTCACACGTTCCATCAGCAGGAAGCGGCGCTGCGCTGCCACTACTGCGGCGGCCGCCGGCCGGCGCCGCGCTCCTGCCCGAGCTGCTCGGACAAGGCGCTCGAGCCGATCGGCGCCGGGACCGAGCGGGTGGAGGAGGAGTTCAAGGCGCTCTTTCCCGGCGTCTCGGTGGCGGTGCTCGACCGCGACACCGTGCGCCGTCGGGGGAGCGCCGCCGCGGTTCTCGAGGCGTTCTCCAGCGGCGCCGCGCAGGTGCTGATCGGGACCCAGATGGTGGCCAAGGGACATCACTTTCCGAACGTGGCGTTGACCGGTGTGCTTCTCGCCGACACCTATCTGGGCTTCCCCGATTTCCGCGCCGTCGAGCGCACCTACAGCTTGCTCGTGCAGCTGGCGGGGAGGGCGGGGCGGGGAGACCGGCCCGGAAAGGTCGTGATCCAGACCTTCCATCCCGACCACTACGGCATCCGGGCGGCGCTCGATCACGACGACGAGGCGTTCGTGCGCGAGGAGATGCGATTCCGGAAGATCTTCCACTATCCGCCGTTCAGGGAGGTTGCCGAGAGAATCCGATCCACACCGCTCGCTCGCGGCGTCCGGGTTCTCGGTCCGTCGTCGGCGCCGTTTGAGCGCCTCCGGGGGAAGTGGCGATTCCAGCTGCTCGTGCGTGGGGACTCTTCCCGGCAGTTGCGCGAGCTGGTCGCTCTCTCCCTGCCCGAAAGAGCTCGGAGCGAGCTCGTCGTCGACGTCGATCCCTACGAGCTGCTCTAGCCGGCGCCCGATTGACCCCTGTCGGGAGCCTTGCTAGCGTCAACGCCTCATGCCTCTCACCGACGCTCCCTTCGAGCAGCCTCTGGCCGATTTGCGACGGCGCATCGAAGAGCTCGAAGGCTACCCCGAGGGCGCCGGGCGCCGCCGGGAGATCGGCAAGCTCGAAGCCGAGCTCGAGAAGAAGACGCGAGAGACGTACGCCAAGCTCACCGGTTGGGAGAAGACGCTCGTCGCGCGCCACGCCGACCGGCCCTACACCAACGACTACATCGAGCATCTGACCGAGGATTGGCTCGAGATTCACGGGGATCGCCGTTTCGCGGACGACCCTGCCATCGTCGGTGGCTTCGCCAAGTTCAACAGTCGCTCGGTCGCCATCATCGGCCACCAGAAGGGGCGCAGCACTCAGCAGCGGATCACGCGGAACTTCGGTCAGCCGCGACCCGAGGGCTACCGCAAGGCGCTCCGGATCATGAAGCTCGCCGAGCGCTTCGGCCTGCCCGTTCTGACCTTTGTGGACACGCCCGGCGCCTATCCCGGAATCGGCGCCGAAGAGCGCGGTCAGGCGGAGGCGATCGCCCGCAACTTGATCGAGATGGCGGCGCTCAGGGTGCCGATCGTCGTAGCCGTGACCGGCGAAGGCGGCAGTGGGGGAGCGTTGGCGCTAGGCATCGGCAATTGGGTGATGATGCTCCAGTACTCGATCTACTCGGTGATCTCGCCCGAGGGCTGCGCCGCCATCCTGTGGAAGGACCAGGCGAAAAAGGAGCAGGCCGCCGAGGCGATGAAGATCGCCGCCCGGGAC
>CALZKB010000117.1 GCA_945787575.1 Thermoanaerobaculia bacterium
GTCCATCACGGCGTCGACCTCGGCGCGGTCGAGTGCGAAGTCGCGGTCGGCGAGGATCGTCTCGATCAACGGGTTGGCCTCGCCCCGGGAGACCGCGGCGTGGGCGTCCATCGAGTAGCGGCGGATTCGCTCGTGCAGCTCCTGGCGGTCGCCGCCCCGCACCGTCCCTTCCATCAAGAGCGTCTCGGTCGCCATGAAGGGGAGCTCGCGGTCGACCCGCGCGGCGAGCGCTTCGTGCCGAACGACGAGGCCGGCGGCGATGCCGGCGGCGAGACCGAGGATGGCGTCCGCCACGAGGAAGGCGTCGCCGACGACGAGCCGCCGGTTGGCCGAGTCGTCGAGCGAGCGCTCGAGCCACTGCAAGGAGGCGGTCAGCGGGCCGTTGAGGCTGTCCGTCATCAGCCGCCGCGCCAGCGCGCACATTCGCTCCGCCCGAATCGGGTTGCGCTTGTAGGCCATCGCCGAGGAGCCGACTTGCTTCGAGCCGAACGGCTCCGAGAGCTCGCCGACACCCTGCAGCAGACGCAGGTCGGTGCCGAACTTGTGACACGACGCCGCGAGGTCGGCGAGCAGTGCGAGCACTTGCGAATCCTGCTTGCGGGGGTAGGTCTGCCCGGTGATCGGGAAGCTGCCCGAGAAGCCGAGCCGCTGGGCGATCGCCCGGTCGAGCGCTCGAACCTTCGAGTGGTCGCCTTCGAAGAGGGTCAGGTAACTCGCCTGGGTTCCCGTCGTCCCCTTCGCCCCGCGGCAGCGCAGCGTCGCGAGCCGGTGACGCAGCGCCGCGAGGTCTTCGAGGAAGTCCTGCGCCCACAGGCAGCCGCGCTTGCCGACGGTCGTCAGCTGAGCGGGCTGGAAGTGGGTATAGGCGAGGGTCGGCACGGCGCGGTGCTCGGCGGCGAAGTCGGCGAAGGCTCGTAGCACCCCGCCGAGCCGACGCGCGAGAAGCTCGAGCCCCTCCCGCAGTAGGACGGCGTCGGTGTTGTCGGTGACGAAGGCGCTGGTCGCTCCCAAGTGGAGAATACTGCCGGCGTCGCCGGCGAGCTCGGCGAAATGCCGCAGATGGGCGACGACGTCGTGCCGCGTCTCGGCTTCGAGGGCGGCGACCCGCTCGAAGTCGATGGTCTCCGCGACTTGCTCGAGTGCCGCGATCTGGTCCGCCGTGATCGGCAGTCCGAGGTCCTTCTGTGCTTTCGCCAGGTGAATCCAGATCGAGCGCCACAGCCGGTAGCGGTGGTCTTGCGAGAACACCCCGGCCATCTCGGCCGAGGCGTAGCGATCGTAGAGGGCGTTGTAAGGCTCGACGCGTCCCATGCCGGGGAGTATATGGGGCTCGCCAGCGCGCGATTCGGTGCGGATTCGTATAGTGTCCATCCGCCATGGCGCTGCGAGTGAACTCGGAGATCGGACGCCTGCGCAGGGTGCTGGTCCATCGCCCCGGTGCGGAGATCGACACCATGATCCCGGAGCTGATGGAGGATCTCCTGTTCGACGACATCCTCTACGGTGAGGAGGCGCGTGGCGAGCACGACATGTTCCGCGAAGTGCTCGAGCGGGCGGGAGTCGAGGTGCTCGAAGCGGAGACTCTGCTCGGGGAGGTGCTCGAGGACGAGGCGATCGCGCGAGATTCGATCGCCCGGCTCGAAAGGCGTTACCAGCTCTCGGCCGACCTCACGGCCCGCCTCCGTTCGGTGACTCCGGCCGAGCTCGCCGCCCTGCTGATCGCGGGAATTCGCACCGGTAGTCCGGAGGCCGAGCGGCAGCGCCGTTTCTTCGCCATGGACCCGGTGCCCAACTACTTCTTTCAGCGCGATCCCCAGTTCGTGCTCGGCGATCGCGCCATCGTCTCGGCGATGGCGACGGAAGCTCGGGAACGGGAGCCGATGCTCGCCCGGCTCATCTTCCAGAATCACCCCGAGCTCGAGAGTGACCGCCCGCCGTCTCTACTCGAACGACCGATGTACGGCGGACCCGACTTCGATCCTGAGGCGATGCTGTCGACGGTCGAGGGCGGCGACGTTCTGGTGCCGAGCGACAAAGTCGTGATGGTCGGTCTCTCCGAAAGGACCAACCGCCGCGGTATCGAGGCGCTGGCGATGAAGCTGCGAGGCGATCAGAGCACCTTCGAGCACTTGATCGTCGTCGAGCTCCCGGCGAAACGCTCCTTCATGCACCTCGACACCGTCCTCACTTTCGTCGATCGTGGGCTCTGCCTCGCGCATCAGCCCGTGACCCAGCCGGGACGAGCTCAGTCGGCTCACGCCTCGGTGGTCGACCTCAACGCGGAGCAGCTCGCGTTCCGACTCAGCGACTCGGTCGGCGACGCGTTGGCCGAGGTCGGGCTCGACGTCGAGATCGTGCCTTGCGGCGGCGGCGACCGCATCGATCAGGAGCGCGAGCAGTGGACCGACGGCGCCAACGCGTTCGCCGTCGAGCCGGGAGTCATCTTGCTCTACCAGCGCAACCGTGAGACCGCCGCCGAGCTCGCCCGGCGAGGGTGGCGATTGCTGACCGAGCACGACGTGCTCGCCGGCGAACCGATTGTCGATCGCGGCCGGACCGCCGTGACCTTCTTGGGCCAGGAGCTATCCCGCGCCCGCGGCGGTCCGCGATGCATGACCATGCCGCTCGAGCGGGAGTCGGTCTAGCGATCGGTGGCAGGGCGAAAGGAACCGGATTCGATGCCTCGAAGGAGGCGGGCTCTTCATAGGAGAAGAACGCTATGTCGAAGCGAGATTTCATCTCGGTGCACGATCTGACCGCCGCGGAGTTCACCGGCCTCCTAGCCCTCGCCGGCGAGGTCAAGGATCAGCCCGGTCGATTCTCCCAGGCTCTCGCCGGTCAGACGCTGGGGATGATCTTCCAGAAATCGTCGACCCGGACGCGGGTGAGCTTCGAGGTCGGCACCCTGCAGCTCGGTGGCCACGCCCTGTTCCTTTCGAGCCGCGATATCCAGCTCGGTCGCGGCGAGACGATCTCCGACACCGCCCAGGTGCTGTCGCGCTACGTCGACGGCCTCATAGCCCGCACATTCGATCATCAAGACGTGGTCGATCTCGCTCGCGTCGGCTCGATCCCGGTCATCAACGGTCTGACCGACGATCTGCATCCCTGCCAGGTGATGGCCGATTACCTGACCCTGACGGAAGAGCTCGGCGACCTCGCAGGGCGCAAGATCGCCTACATCGGCGACGGCAACAACGTCGCCCACTCCCTGATGTTCGGGGCTGCCAAGGCGGGGATGCACATCGCCGTCGCTTCTCCCGCCGGCTACGAAGTGGCGGAGAAATACGCGGCGCTCGCTCGCGACGATGCCGCGGCCGCCGGCACCGAGATCCTCTTGACGGACGATCCGGCGGCGGCTGCGGCCGGCGCTCACGCCGTCTATACCGACGTTTGGGCGTCGATGGGACAGGAGGAAGAAGCGCGGCAACGACTTCAGGACTTCGAGGGATTCCAGGTCGACGCCGAGCTCATGGCCGAGGCCGCGAGCGACGCGATCTTCCTGCACTGCCTGCCGGCCCACCGCGGGGAGGAGGTTTCGGCCGAGGTCGCCGACGGTTCGCAAAGCCGGATCTTCGATCAGGTCGAGAACCGCCTCCACGCGCAGAACGCGATCATGCTCTGGCTGATGGGCGGTGCCGGTCTCGACACGATGGTGAACTGAATGCGGGATCGGCGGTGAAGCGAATCTGCGTCTACGGCGGAAGCCGGCTCGGGGGGCGCCCCGCCTACGCCGAGCAGGCGCGGGCGCTGGCCGCCGAGATGGCGCGCCGCGGTCTCGGACTGGTCAACGGCGGCGGAGGCATCGGGTTGATGGGGGTGATGGCCGACGAAGTGCTGGCCGCCGGCGGCGAGGTCATCGGCGTCATCCCGACCTTCATGGAGGAGCGGGAGCTCGCCCATGCCCGGCTCACGGATCTTCACGTCGTCGATACGATGCACCAGCGCAAGGCGAAGATGATCGAGCTCTCCGACGCCCTGGTCGCGGTGCCGGGTGGGGTCGGTACCCTCGACGAGTTCTACGAGGCGGTCACCTGGCAGGGTCTCACCCTCCACGACAAGCCGTGCGGACTGTTCAGCATCGACGGCTATTTCGACTCCCAGGTGGCCTTTCTCGACCGCGCCGTCGAAGACGGCTTTCTCGCCCCCGCGACTCGCGAGCGGATGGTCGTGACGTCGACCACCGACGAGCTTCTCTCCGGCCTCGGCTTCTAGCACCGGCTGTCAGCTAGCAGCCCGTGGCAGAAGTCCTGCGGGTCGCCACGGGCTGCTAGGGCCGGCAACTGTGGCCGGTCTTTCCTTCGGCGATTCAGGTGAGTCTGCGAGCGAGCGCCCGCCAGGCGCGACCTCGATGGCCGATGCGGTCCTTGTCGGCCGGCTCGAGCTCGCCGTAGGTCCGGCTCTCGCCGGCGGGGAGGAACACCGGGTCCCAACCGAAGCCGTGCTCGCCCCGTGCGGGGAGCACCAGGGTCCCCTCGGTGATTCCCTCGGCTTCGACTTGACGATCGCCGTCGCGGTAGAGAATCCGACAGCGGGCGCGAACGTCGGGGTCGGCGCGGTCGATGGCGACCCGGGCGATCCCCTCCGAGCCGACCGCCTCGAGCATCCACTTCACCAGCGGGCCCGGGAAGCCGTTGAGGGCTGCGAGCTCGAGGCCGGTCTCCTCGACGACGAATGGTCCGCCGACGTGTGGGGCCGCCTCGTCGGCCTTGGCGGCGAGCACCTCGCCGAGATCGAGCGACTGGATCTCCGGCAGATCGACGGCCAGCGCTTCGAGCTCGCGGCCGAGGATCCGCTCGGCCTCCACCCGCTTCGCGGGGTTGCCGGTGACGAGGACGAACGCCGGCAGCGTCATTCCTCGGCCGGGTCCTGCAGCAGACCCCGCAGCTCGGCGACCAACGCGTCGACCGAGCGCTCGAGGTCGGCGAGAGTGCCGTCGTTGGTGAGCGTCCGATCGGCACCCTCCCGCCGCTCGATACCGTCACCCTGAGCGCGGAGCCGCGCCCGCGTCTCTCCCTCCGGCAAACCCCGGGCTACGGAGCGAGCGAAGCGAGTCTCGGCATCGGCCTCGACGGTGATCACGGTGTCGAGCACCTCGCCGTACCCGGCTTCGACCAGCAGCGTCGCTTCGAGAACGACGATCTCGGCGTCGCTTGCCGCGACCCGCTCTTCGAATCGGCGGCGAACCAGGGGGTGTACGGCGGCTTCGATCTCGGCCCTGAAGTCGGCGTCGGCGAACAGCCGCTTCGCGACCGCAGCGCGATCGACGGCCCCGTCCGGGGTCAGCATCTCCTCGCCGGCGACCTCGGCCACGGCGCGGCTGCCCGCGCCGCCCGCGAGGTAGAGCTCGGCGACGAGCTCGTCCGCGTCGATCACCTCGCAGCCGCGCTCGACGAGCAGCCGGGCGACGGTCGATTTGCCGCTCGCCAGTCCGCCGGTCAGGCCGACGAGGAGTGACTCCGTCACTCCATCCCTTCCCTTCGCTTGTAGGCGAGCAGGGTGTTGGCGAGCAGCATGGTGACGGTCAGCGGGCCGACACCACCCGGCACCGGGGTGATGGCGCCGGCAATCGGCGCCACCTTTGGATAGTCGACGTCCCCCACCAGCACCGAGCCGCGCCGGGCGAACGCCCGCAGCTTCTTCGGACTGTCGGCGAAGAGACGCTGCACCTCGTCCGCGTCGTCGAGCCGGTTGATGCCGACGTCGACGACGACCGCACCCTCCCGGACGTGCTCCGGTCCGAAGAAGGCGGGACGCCCGATCGCCGCCATCAGGATGTCCGCGCGCCGGCACTCGCCAGGGAGGTCGGCAGTCCGCGAGTGACACATCGTCACCGTGCAGTGCTCGGCGAGCAGCAGGCCCGCCATCGGTTTGCCGACGAGGCGGCTCCGACCGACGATCACCGCGTGCCGGCCGATCAGCTCGACGCCGCTGCGCTCGAGCAGCTCGAGAATGCCGAACGGCGTGCACGGCACGAATCCCGGCTCCCCCGACCACAGGCGACCGACGTTCATCGGATGAAGCCCGTCGACGTCCTTGTCAGGGTCGATGGCGAGCAGCAGCTCGCGTTCGGGGAGCGACTCGGGCAGGGGGAGCTGAACGAGGATTCCGTCGACCTCCGAGTCGGCGTTGAGCTCCTCGATCGTCCGCCGCACCTCGCCTGGGGTCGCTGCGGCGGACAGTCGCAGGGTGCGCTCCGTCATGCCGGCGATGGTCGCCGCCTTGCCTTTGCTGGCGACGTAGACCTGCGAGGCGGGATCTTCGCCGACCAACACCACGGCGAGCCCCGGAGGTCTCCGACGGTCGCCGGTCAGTGCCGCGATCTCGGCCGCGACCTCGTTCCGGATTTCGTCACCGACGCGCTTGCCGTCGAGAATCTGGGTCATTCCGACCTCTCCTTGTGAGCGGTGTAGAGACAGGCGACGCCGGCCGACAGATCGCGCCACCGGCCGCTGGTCAGCCCGGCGCGGCCGAGCCGCTCGACGAAGGCGGCACGATCGGGGAAGTCGAGCACCGAGTCGCGCAGGTATCCGTAAGCCGAGCCCCGCGGCGAGATCCGCCGACCGATCGCCGGCAGGACGGTCGTGAAGTACCAGAGATAGGGCCGCCGCAGCAGGTTGTCGGGGGCCGCCGCCTCGAGGAAGGCGATCCGGCCACCGGGCCGGAGGACGCGGGCGGTCTCGCGCAGCGCGGCGTCGAGATCCGCGACGTTGCGAAGGCCGAAAGACGCCGTCGCGCCGTCGAAGCTGGCGTCGGGGAAGGGGAGGCGCAGGGCGTCGCCGGCGAGCCCGGCGGGCCGGTGGTTGTCGCTCTCCGGGCGTCTCTTCTTCGCGGAAAGGACTGTCGAGTACTTGGCCCGCGCGAGCGCCAGCATCGGCAGACAGAAGTCGGCGGCGACCACCTCGTAGCCCTCGCGCCGCGCCGCCAGCGCCTGATCCCCGGTGCCGCAGCAAAGATCGAGCACTCGACTCCCCCGGGCGAGTCCCAACGCCGCCGCCGCCTGCCTGCGCCAGGCGACGTCGCGCCGCGCCGAAAGCAGGCGGTTCAACAGATCGTAGCGAGGAGCGACCCCCGCGAACATGTCGCGGATTGTGTCGCTCGTCTTGTCGAGCTCGGTCGCGCCGGTCCCGGTCATCAGGTGGCTAGTGTAGCCGCCCTTGTCTTCTCCTGAGAGCGAGTGGCTCGACTCTTGACAGTCGGGTTTGGCGTTCGTAAGATCGCTCTCCTTTTGCGCCGCGAGGCGTGCGCTCTACGAGTGCGCCCATTCGCCGGTTTGAACAACCGAAACATCTGGGACAACGAGATGAGCAGGACATACAGCCCGAAGGCGGGCGAGATCGAACGCAGCTGGTATGTCGTCGATGCTTCCGGCAAGACGCTGGGCCGCCTTTCCACCGAGGTGGCGAGGGTGTTGACCGGCAAGCACAAGCCGCAGTACGCGCCGCATATAGACACCGGCGACTTCGTCATCGTAGTCAACGCGGAAAAGGCGGTCTTGAGTGGCGACAAGGAGATCAAGAAGATCTACTACCGCCATAGCACCTACCCCGGTGCCCTAAAGCAGGAGACCGCCGGGCAGGTCAGGAAGAAGAGGCCGACGAAGCTCGTCGAGCGCGCGGTTTGGGGAATGCTCCCCAAGAACAAGCTCGGTCGACGGCAGCTGCGTAAGCTCAAGGTCTACGCCGGACCCGAGCATCCGCACGCGGCCCAGCAGCCGGCTGAGCTGGCGATCGGCTGAGCGAAGAGAACCCTCCGAGAGAGAGAACCGAGAGCAGGGAGAATCAGGTGAGCGACGTCCAGAGCTATGGAACAGGCCGGCGCAAGGCGGCCACCGCCCGCGTCTACCTTCGACCGGGAAGCGGGGAGATGATGGTCAACGGCCGCACTCTCGAGCACTACTTCCCGAACCGCGTGCTGCGTATGGTGGTCCACCAGCCGCTGGAGATCACCGAGACGACCGACAAGTTCGACATCACGGTGACCGTCAAGGGCGGCGGTGCGACCGGTCAGGCCGGAGCCGTGCGCCACGGCATCTCGCGCGCCTTGCTCGAACACGACGGCGAGCTGCGTGACGTCCTCAAGTCGGCGGGTCTGCTCACCCGCGACTCTCGCGTGAAAGAGCGCAAGAAGTACGGTCAGAAGGGCGCCCGCGCCCGCTTCCAGTTCAGCAAGCGGTAAGGAGAACACCTTTGGCTCAGGTCACCATGAGAGAAATGCTCGAGGCCGGTGTCCACTTCGGGCATCAGACCCGGCGGTGGAATCCGAAGATGAAGCGCTACATCTTCGGCAAGCGCAACGGCATCTACATCATCGACCTTCAGAAGACGGCGGAGCTGCTCGACGAGGCGCTCAAGTACATCGAGGCGATGGGGGCCGCGGGGCAGAAGCTCCTCTTCGTCGGCACCAAGCGTCAAGCTCAGGACGTCGTCGCCCAGGAGGCGGTCCGCTGCAGCCAGTTCTACGTGACCCATCGCTGGCTCGGCGGCATGCTCACGAACTTCGTCACCATCCGCAACTCGATCGACCGTCTCGAGGAGATCGAGGAGCGGTTGGCGGACGTCGATAGCCCGCTGACCAAGAAGGAGAAGATCCGGCTCGATCGCGAGCACACCAAGATCAACCGCAACCTCGTCGGGATTCGCAAGATGGGGGATCTGCCGGATGCTCTGTTCGTCGTCGATCCGAAGCGTGAGCACATCGCGATCGCGGAGGCCAACAGTCTCGGCATCCCGGTGGTGGCGATCGTCGACACCAACTGCGACCCGGAAGAGGTCGACTTCGTGATCCCCGGCAACGACGACGCGATCCGCACGATCCGGCTCTTCACGGCTGCTGCGGCCGGCGCCTACCTGGCCGGCAGCCAAGCTCTCCAGCAGGCGCTCGAGCAGGCCGAGAAGGACGCCGCCAAGGCCGAAGAAGAAGCGGCGGCAGCGGCGGCCCCGGAGCCGACCGACGAGGCCGAGGCCGCAGCGACCGCCGAAACCGGAGAGGGAGAGCTGGAAAAGGCCGCGGCCGAGGCCGGCGTCGAGCCCGAAACCGTCGAGCCCGTCGAGCCCGATACCGCCGAGACCGTCGAGCCCGAGACCGTCGAGGCCGTCGAGCCCGAGACCGCCGAGAGGGTGGAGCCCGAGACCGTCGAGCCCGTCGAGGCCGAGGCGATCGAGGAGAAACCGACCGAGGCCGAAGAGGTCGAGCCGGCTCAGGCCCAGGCCGAGACTCGGCCCGAGCCGGAGGTCGAACGCTCGGTCGAGCCCGATGCCGAAACCGGCGCCGGCGAGGCGGAGGAGGACGTACCCAACTAGCAGGGTGCGCTGAAGGGACCGTCGACCGGCTCCACTTCGAACACCGATTGGCCAGCCAGCAACGCTGGTCTTTTTTTGACCAAGCCGAGCCTCAGCAACCGAAGTCCCAGTAACCGACATCGAACTTCCGGGCTTCCCGGAAGCGGAGAGCGAGAATGAACGTCACCGCACAGATGGTCAAAGAGCTGCGCGACCGGACCGGCGCCGGCATGATGGACTGCAAGAAGGCGCTTCAGGAGACGGAGGGAGAGGTCGACAAGGCGATCGACCTCCTGCGAACCAAGGGGTTGGCGGCGGCCGCCAAGAAGGCGAGCCGCGCGGCTGCCGAAGGGCTGGTGGCCTCCTACATCCACGCCGGTGGCAAGATCGGTGTTCTCCTCGAAGTCAACTGCGAGACCGACTTCGTGGCGCGGACCGACGACTTCCAGAGTCTCGCTCGCGACCTTGCCATGCACATCGCCGCCTCGGACCCGCGGTTCGTGCGGCGCGAAGAGGTTAGCGACGAGATCCTCGCCCAGGAGCGCGATGTCTATAAGGGACAGGCGCTCGAGTCGGGCAAGCCTGCCGAGATCATCGATCGCATCGTCGACGGTAAGATGGAGAAGTTCTACAGCGAGCAAGTGCTGCTCGAGCAACCCTTCGTGAAGGACCCGGACAAGAGCGTCGGCGAGCTGGTTACCGAAGCGGTGGCCAAGCTCGGTGAGAACATCCAGGTTCGGCGTTACGCTCGGTTCAACCTCGGCGAGGGGCTGGCCCGACGGGAAGACAACTTTGTGGCCGAGGTTGCCGAGCAGCTAGGCTGAGCCGAATGTCGCAAGCCGCCTACGGCCGCATCCTGCTGAAGCTCTCGGGCGAAGCCCTGATGGGGGAGAAACCGTTCGGGATCGACGAGCGGGTGGTGGCGCAGATTGCCGACGAGGTAATGGACGTAAGCGAGCTCGACGTCGAGACGGCGATCGTCATCGGCGGCGGCAATATCATTCGCGGCCTGGCGGCGAGTCACCGCGGCATCGAACGGGTGACCGGCGACTACATGGGAATGCTGGCGACGGTGATCAACGCCCTCGCGCTGCAGGATGCACTCGAGAAGCTCGGGGTGGCGACGCGGGTGCAGACGGCGATCGACATTCGCGAGGTCGCGGAGCCGTTCATCCGCCGGCGGGCGATCCGGCATCTCGAGAAGGGGCGGGTCGTCATCTTTGCCGCCGGAACCGGCAACCCGTTCTTCACGACCGACAGCGCGGCGGCGCTGCGCGCCAACGAGATCCACGCGGAGGTGCTGCTCAAGGCGACCAACGTCGACGGCGTCTACACGGCGGATCCCAATAAGCGCAGCGACGCCGAGAAGATGGATCGGGTCAGCTACCAGCAGGTTCTCGAACAGAATCTCCGAGTCATGGACACGGCGGCGATCAGCCTTTGCCGGGACAACGGGATCCCGATCGTAGTCTTCGACTTGATGAAGCCCGGCAACGTGCGAAAGGTCGTATGTGGTGAGAAGATCGGCTCGATCGTGAGCTGAGGAGGGTGGTATATGCACGAGTTGTTCCGTGATGTCGAACTGAAGATGAAACATGCGCTCGATCACTTTCACGACGAGCTCAAGCAGCTTCGAACCGGGAGGGCGTCGCTATCGATTCTCGAGCACGTCAACGTCGACTACTACGGCTCGCCGACACCGATCAACCAGGTGGCGAACCTCTCGGTGCCGGATCCGGCGATGATCGTGGCGCAGCCTTACGATCCGTCGGTCATCGGCGAGATCGAGCGCGCCATCCAGGCGGCGGACCTCGGACTCAACCCTTCGAACGACGGGAAGCTCGTGCGGATTCCGATCCCGCAGCTGACCGAGGAGCGTCGCAAGGAGATGGTCAAGCGCGCCCATGACATGGCGGAGGTGACTCGCAACGCGATCCGCCTCGCTCGCCGCGAGGGCAACGAGGCGCTCAAGCAGATGGAGAAGAACAAGGAGATCGGCCAGGACGACGAGCATCGCGGCATGGACGAGATCCAGAAGCTCCACGATCACTACATCGCCGAGACGGCAAAGACGCTCGAGAACAAAGAGAGCGACATCCTGACCGTCTAGCGATGGTCTTCCACGCGCTGGTGCCGGCTGCCGGTCGTGGCGGGCGCTTCGGCAGCGAGCTGCCGAAGCAGTTCGTCGAGGTCTCCGGGCGGCCGCTCCTCGCGTGGACGGTCGAGCGCCTCCTCGAGTCGGGCGCGGCTTCTCTCACCCTGGCCGTACCCGCCCAGCTCGTGACCGAGGCGCGGAGGCTCTTCGACGACCGGCGCGTTCTCTGTGTCGCCGGCGGTGACGATCGGCAGGGGTCGGTCGAGATCTGCTTGGCGGCGAGCCCGGCCGATCC
>CALZKB010000118.1:0-11626 GCA_945787575.1 Thermoanaerobaculia bacterium
CTACCCGGTCGTCCTTGAAGATCTCCTCCGAGCAGGCAAGCTCTGGCCCGTCGTCGACCGGAACTATCCGCTCGAGGACGTGCCTGAGGCGATGCTCAAGCTACAAGAAGGACGGGCTTGCGGGAGAATTATCATCTCCCCACGGTGGTCAGCGCCGCTCGGCGAGCAGGTCGATCTCTTCCTGCATCCGCTCACGCTGCTTCAGTATTGCGCGGATCTTCTTCTTGCTGAGCCATGGACCCAGGGCTTCGGTCAGGGTTGCTTCGTCGAGCTGTTGCATCCGCTCCCACAGGGCCGGGTCCACCCGCGTCAGCTCATGCACTTTCCCCCTGCGGGTCGTGAACGCCCGCGAGTGGTCGATGAGGATGATGTTCCATGCCGGATCGACCATCCAGTTGCCGAGATTGGGATCGAGGTTGTTGATGAGAAGGTCGAACATCTTCGCCCGCGTCAGCTGCCAGCTCCATCGCTCGGCCTCGACCGGGGGCGGAGTAGGCACGCCGCCGAGCTCCTTGAAGCTCTCTGCCGGGGTCACCCACATGCACGCGGCGCCGAGCGAGCCTTCGACTCTTCTTTCGACCGTGACCGGAACCATGCCGAGGCCGAGCAACTTGTCGAGCTCGTAAGCCGCCACTTCGGCCTTGTAGCTCTCGAAGAAGCCACTGTAGATTCCCGGCCTGATCGGCTTCCAGGCGAACCTCTCGATTGGGCCTGAAGGCGCTAGATCCGCCCGCCAGGGCTTGGTGACACCGATCCCGATGGGCTCCATGTGGGTCACCTCGGCCCGCTCGAGGAACTCCTCGAACTCTGCCTCTCGGCCGATCCACCGCTTGGCGCTGATCGCCTCTTCGGTGACAGCGCTCTGCTCGCCTTGCGGAGTCGCGAAGACGGCCGAGCTGGCGAGAATGGCGAGAACTGTCAGGCGCCACGCTTTCGAAATGCTGGGCATTCTGGCTCCTCCCTCGGGTCCGGCCCCGGCCGTCGTCTCTCAGTGAACGCTGGTCGGCGCTCCTCGAGGAGTGCCGCAGGGCCTAGCTTTTGCGCATGAGCAGGATGTTCGTGGCGCCACAGCCGGGACAGATCAAGTGGCGCTCGAACTGATCAGGATCGGCGGGGTTCGGCACATCGTGGACTTCCAGGAACTCGTCTTCGTTCTTGGGGCAGTGGACCTTCGCTTCCGGGTCCGCGGCGAGGACCTTCGCGGCCTCGATCCACTTCAGGCTTTCAGGTCTCATAGTTCCTCCACCGCTCGCTCCGCGAACTCGAACGCGGACGCCGTTTCCTTGGTCACGAGCTCGCCGTGCACACCGTCCGCCGCTTGGCTGGTCGCGAGCCGGTGCAGTTCGTGCAGCACAGTCTTGGCCGGCTCCTCGGGAGTCGCGAACGCCTCCCGCCCCATGACGAAGGCGTCCTCTTCGAAAAGCGTGAAGCCGGCCGCGGGCATCCCCGGTTCGTACTGGATCGTCCTCCCTCCGACTTCGACAAGAACCCCCTCGCCGGCTGCATGGGCGGCTTTGATCGCCTCGAACTCGGGAGAGCTCAAGATCGTTCTCGCTTCGTCGATGACGGCTCGCTCGACTGTGGTGAAGTCACCCGACTCCCCCGTTTCGGCGGCCGTAGCCTCGCCGGCGCCATCGGATAACCAATCCGGAGTCTCGACCTTAGGAAGCTCTTTCGGTCCTCCCAAGAGTCGCCTCCGAGAACCTGCCCTACCTGCATGGCCCCGGCGTATCGCCGTGTCCGAGGTGTGCATCAACCGCCGGAGCAGCCACGTCGAGCGTCCTCTTCCCCTTGTGGCAGACCAGCACTTTCTCTTGGCCTTCGCCGGCAGGAGGGTGGGTCGCGACCATGCATCCTGAAAGCATGAAACCCGCCAGCGCAGCCACCGGCGCCGGTACCCTGCGGTCTCTCCTCATCTCGCGGACATCTCCTGGCGATACTCTACTGCAACGGCAGAGGCACCGAAGCGTCGACCCCTTTGGTGCGAGCTCTCGGTCAGCCGAGGTGCCGGTGCCACTCGTTTAGCTCAACGGCTGTTGCTGGGGCAAGCCGACGGACTGAACAGCCTTGCCTTGCTCCTCGTCGCCATCGTTGGTCTCCGGTGGGGCAGAGCGAAGGTCGCTCTTGACGAGCACGCCGCGCAGGAGGTGGCATCTCTTGAGGGAGGATCGCTGCTCAGCAGCGTGAACCGGGGCGTTGACAACAGGTGTAACATACTGCGTCTAATCGCTAACCACGGACTCGCTTTCGAAAGGCGGACGGCGTGAGCGGAAAAACCGTAAGAGCACTCGTAACTGCTGTCCTGGTGGCCACGATCGGCTGGGCGCAAGGACCCGCGTCCCGGAGCTGGAAAGAACCTAGGAACACAGTCGCTCGCAGTCGGGGTGCCAGTCTCGGCACCGGTACCGTTCAGTATGATCCTGGCGCACCGGCCGACGCCCTGGTCACTGGGACCCCCGGCACCAACGACAACTACTTCGGCAATCTGTTCGACACCCGCAGCGGAAGCCCGCTGGTTCCCGGCACGGTCACTCAGATCTCCTGGTACCAGGGACGCGTCGGCGCCTCCAATATCGGTCTGCCGGTGTTCGGACCGGCGACGGGAGCGCCGAACGTGTACCTTTTCGTAGGCTCTCCGGTAGCGTATGGGTTCAACGCCGTGGCGGTGAGCTGGGCGGCTTCCGGGCCGTTCTTCGCCGGCGTGGCGGAAATCTCCCAAGAGACGGGATACGCCGATATCGGCAATGGTGGCGTGCGCTCGGCGACCTACAACAGCCAGGGCTTTCACGGTCAGCAGCGCGGGTTCTTCGGCGGGACGGCCATTCTCTCCGGGCAGAACGTGATGGCACGGGTCTCAGGCTCGATCATCATCCCGGCGGAACTGCTGGAGTTCGAGGTCGACTAGCGGCCTGGGCCCTCAGCGCCTCCGGCGCCCGGCATCTGGTTGGCCCGGCTCCGACGAAGTGCCCCGTTCGCTGAATGGGTGGTACCGCTTTGGGGCGGCACCTCAATTGGGGGCGCCTCAATTGGGGCTATGACGCGCAGCGCTCAACGAGATCGCGGTAGCCGTCTCGAATCGGGTCGGCGGACAGGTGGCGCGTTGTCGTCAGCTCGGCTCGAGCGCGGATGCCAGGGTCGTCGATGCTCTCGAGCTCCGCGAGGTGGATCCACGACCCGAGACGGTCGCAGACGCGTCGCAGCAGCAGGGTGTCCCGCTGCTCCAGGCACTGCTCGAACGCGCGGCGGTCGCCGCGCAGCCGGTCACGACCGAGCCGCCCTTCGAGCACCGCGAAGAAACCCTCGTGAACGCCGAAGCGGACGGCGTCCTTGAAAGCCTGCATGCGCAGCGTGTGGTGAGTTCCCTCCCAGTTCTCGAAGACCACGTTGTCTCGCAGTAGCCGCGGCAGGACGCTGAAGGTCTCGATGGTGCCGTTGCCGCCGAGGATCTCGATCCCTCGGTTGACGGCGTCGTGCGACAGCTGGGCGGTCCGCACCTTGTTGAGGTTGAGGCCCATGCGCAGAAAGGCCACCTCGTCGTCCGCGGCCTCGCCGCTGTCGACCCGCTGCTGGATCCGCGCGAGCCAGAACGAGCCGGCAAGCGCGGCCTCGGCATCGGCGCGAGTCATCGATAGCGTCTCCTTGACCAGCGGATAACTGGCGATCGTTTCCCCAAAGGCGCGGCGGTGCTCGGCGTAGCCTCGTGCCACCAGGTACGCCCGGTGGGCCAAGGCTGCGCATCCGAAGGCGTTGTAGAGACGGCTGGTGTCGATGACGAGCTCCATGGTGTTGCGGAAGCCGTCCTCGAGCGGCCCTAGCTGCTCGGCGTAGGCTTCCTCGAAATCGATCTCGGCCGTGACCATCGACCGTGTGCCCAGCTTGTCCTTCAGGCGGCGCAGGACAAAGGCGTTCGGCTCTCCGTCGAGATCGCGCGGCACCAGGAAGAGACCTAGCCCCGCGGTTCCCGCGGCGGCTCCCTCCGGCCGGGCGGTGACCACGAACAGGTCGGCATCCGCGCTCGAGCAGAACCACTTCTCACCGACGATTCGCCAGCTGCCGTCGACTCGTCTCTCGGCGACGGTGGCGTTGGCTCCCACGTCGGAGCCTCCCTGCACTTCGGTCAGGAACTGGGCACCCACGAGGTGGTCGCCATAGACGGGAGTCAGCAGACCGGGAAGCCAGGCGGCCTTCTGTTCCTCGGTGCCAAGTGCCTGAAGGGCTCGAATCAGACCCGCAGTGCAGGCGAGCGGGCAGTTGTGGCCCCCTTCACCCACGTGGGCAGACAGGTAGAAGAGTGAGAGGATCAGCGGGTGCGGATTGGGAATCTCCGCGTAGGCCGCCATCACCCCACTCTCGTAGATGAACTTGCCGGCGCGGTGGTAGCTCGGATGATGCGCGATCCCGGCGACGTGGCGGCCAATCCCGTCGAACGTCTCCAGCGACGGCAGGTTCCCCGGTCGGTTGTTCTCGATGACCGCTGCATCGAGCGGGCCCGCCGCCTCCGCGCCGAGAGCCTCGAGGGTCTCGATCCGGTCGCCGATCCCGCCTTCACGCACCAGGATCTGCAGCAGAGGGTCGGCGTCGTAGAAGTTGTGCGGCTGCGCTTCCAGCCAATCACCGAGCGCCCCGCGGCCTTCCTCGACAGCCTTCATGACAGGCACTCCTCAAGGTGGATCCTAGCACGCGCCCTCTACTGCCCAGCGCAGTCCGGCGCGGGGCTCGGCCCGCTCCCCTGAAGAGGTGGGTACCCTCTTCTCGTTGCGCCTACGCCTGCTCTTGTGGCATGCCCGAGTCCCTCGGACTCTCCCACCCTCTGAGGTGTGGTGACGACTCGCCGACGGGTCTATCCTCTCCGCGTCGGGCCGCGAGGCGCTTGACGCATCGCTGGTCCGCCAACGAGGAGGCTGCAAGATGCCGGTTTACGAATACGTCTGCCGTGAGTGCGGTAAGGAGTTCGAGCAGATCGAGACGCTCAGCGAGCACGACCGGACCACGGTGAGCTGCCCCGATTGCAAGGGCAAGAAGATCGAGCGGCGCTGGAGTCCGGTCTTCACGGTGACGTCGAAGAAGAGCTAAGCGCGAGAAGGGCTCGCTGGAGACCCCTCGGCGACACCTGGGCGGCCATCATGTAGGGGTCGCAGAAGGTAAGAACCGCGCTGACGCGTCAGGGCCGCGGGACAACTCAGTCGCGGTTTCCCATCGCCCGTTCCTGCGCGTCGAACGCCCCGGACGGATCCTCGAGGAGGCCGATGCTCCGACTGCGGAAGCATCAGGCTGGGTCGAGGTTTGCCATCGGCAATCACTGGTATTCTGCGCCTGCAGGGAGGGAGAGATGACGATCACGCTTTACGACAACGAGACCGGCGACGAGCTGGGCACCATCGGCAGGGACCAGCTGAATTTTCTCGTCGAGCAGCTGGAGGAAGAGACCTCGGAGGATCAGGACTACTGGCTGCGAGCCGAGACCCTGGACCTGTTGGAGGAGCGTGGCGGAGATCGGGCGTTGATCGCGCTACTCAGAAAGGTGCTGGGCGATCGCGAAGGCTTCGAGATCCGCTGGGAGGGCGAGGAGTAGACCGAGAAGTCACGCAGTGAGGGCGACCTCTACGCCCTGCGCGAGCGCCAGCGGGCCGGTGAAGCTCCGGGAGCCGATCTGTTTCGCCAGCCTGTCGTGTCTGACGGCGACTGAAGGACACTGCACCGAGTACGGTGTGCCTACTCGGACGATGAACAGTCCAGAGGAGGCCCGTCGCGTGGTGGCCGAACATGCCTCGGGGCGATCACGGCCGACTACGGCACTGTCGTCGACCAGGCCGAGGTGTCGCCGGACTCGAAGCCGTCGGCGAAGATCTCGCTGGAGCCGAGCTCGCCCAACGCCACGCCGAAGCTGCTTCCCTCCTCGGTGCTGAGGTCGCTGCAGGTGAAGCCTCCTGCGCCGTCGCCAAGACAGATCCGGCTGTCCTGGCCACCGTTCGCGAACACGACGTCGAGGTTGGGGTCGCCATCCACGAAGCCCAACGCTTGGTCCAACGTCCCGTTGGTGTTGGCGCTGACGTCGCTGCAAGCGAAGCCTCCTGAGCCATCGCCGAGACAGACCCGGTTCGTCGAGCCGAAGTCGCCGAACACGGCATCGAGGTTCGAGTCGTCATTGACCAAACCCAGTGCCAAGCTCTGCGAGAGGTGGGTGTCGGGGCTGACGTCACTGCAGACGAAGTCTCCGGAGCCGTCGCCGAGGCAGACTCGGTTTCGCTCGTCCACATCGTTCGAGTTCGCGAAGACGGCGTCGAGGTTGGAATCGCCGTCCACGAAGCCCAACGCAACTTTGACCGTGAAGTTCGTGTCCGTGCTGACGTCGCTGCAGGCAAAGCCACCGACGCCGTTACCGAGACAAACTTGATTCCTCTGGCTGCCGTTCGCGAAGACGGCGTCGAGATTCGGGTCGCCGTCCACGAGACCCAGCGCCACGCCGAAGCCCGTGCCGGCGCCGGCGTCGCTGCAGACGAAGCCGCCCTCGCCGTCGCCGAGACAGATCTGGCTCCCCTGTTGGACGTTCGCGAAGATGGCGTCGAGGTTGGGATCGCCGTTCACCAAACCCAGCGCCACGCCGGTGGTGGTGTTCATCCCTGTACTGACGTCGCTGCAGGCGAAGCCGCCGCCGCCATTGCCGAGGCAGACCCGGTTCCTCTGGTCCGAATTCGCGAAGACGGCGTCGAGATGCGAATCACCGTCGACGAAGCCCAGCCTCACTTCTTGTGTGTTGTTCGTGTCGGTGCTGACGTCGGCACAGGCAAAGCCCCCGCTGCCGTCGCCGAGACAGGCACGGTTCCTCCCATCGAAGTTGCCTAACACGACGTCGAGGTCGAGAGCCGCCAGCGGCGGTACCGCTACCGTCGTAGCGGCGGCGGACAACGTGGCCACCACGAGAATCACGGTCGTCAGCGCCCGCCGTTTGCCTGGATCACCTCCTCTGTGCCTGGCGTCCGCCAGCTTCTTTTGGGGCCTCCAGTTCACCATGGCAGAGTCTCCTCTCCTGCAGATCGGCAGCCCGGCGATCTTGGGAGCCTTCACTGAATGCGGAGGAGGCGAGGACCCGTGGCTTTGCGGCTCTAGCTGTCGCCAGGTGTGCCTTTGGCTGGGTTCCACCGGACCCTAGCATGTCCTGCGTCGAAGGCTTCCCTCAGTGCTCAATGCTGCACTGCCCTGTTCGCTAGGCGGGTCGTACGGCCGGCGGCGCAGGCTGCCCGTCGCTACCGGACGCGGGGGTCACTCCACCGCTCTGCGCTTGAGCCGTGCAAAGCAAGAGACCGACAAGCGTCGCCAAGGCTGTCCAGTTTTTCTTCATTCGATTCTACGCGGGCCTCTTCTACTCTGCCGTCCTCGCGCCCGTCCCCAGTGGCTGCGGTTGCAGTGCCAAGATCACTGTTCCCGCCTGAAGCGGTTCCCTGAAGCGGTACAAGCCCCCTGAAGGGGTCAAGGCCGTTTAGCGCAAGATCGCCGCCGTTCGCTAAACGGGTGGTACCGCTTTAGAGGCAGGCTGGCAACATCAGCGGCGGCGCCTCGTATGATCTGAAGCACGCCATGACCCAGGCGCCCTTGGCGCCCCGCCTCCGGAGGTTGCACCGATGAAAGTCCACCGCCTCGCCATACTCTCCGTTCTCTGCCTGGCCGCTACGGCCGCGGTCGCCGACTCGTGGCCCTCCTTCCGAGGCGAGTTCGCGCGCGGCGTGGCCGACGGCGCGGCCCTGCCCACGAGCTGGAATCCTGCCACCGGTGAGAACATCCGCTGGCGCACCGAAATCCCGGGAAGTAGTCACTCGAGCCCTGTCGTCTGGGGCGAACGGGTCTATGTGGTGACCGCGGTCGGTGATGCCGACGTCGAGCTGGTCCTCGGGGACGAGGGCGGGATCAGCCTCTCGTCCGACCGCGAGCGGGAGTTTTCATGGCGGCTCTGCGCCATCGACACGGTCAGCGGCGCGATCGCCTGGCAGCGCGAAGCGTACGCCGGTCGGCCGCGCGCCGGGCGCCACGTCAAGTCGAGTCAAGCCAATGCGACGCCGGCCACCGACGGGCAGACGGTCGTCGCTCTCTTCGGCTCAGAGGGCTTGGTTGCTTTCGATACGCAAGGCAGCGAGCGCTGGCGAGTCGATCTCGGAGTGCTCGATCCGGGCCTGTTCGGCGAGGCGTCTTCGCAGTGGGGGCACGCGAGCTCGCCGATCATTCATGAAGGAAGAGTCTACGTTCAGGTCGATCGTCACGCCGAGTCTTTCGTCGCCGCCTACTCCCTGGCGAGCGGCGAGCAGGTCTGGCGGGTAGAGCGAGACGAGAAGCCGGTGTGGGCCACACCGACGATCCACCAGAGCGCGGAGCGCAGCCAGCTGGTCGTCGTCGGCGGGGACTTCGACCGCGGTCTGGACCCGGAGACCGGCGAGGAGCTTTGGCGATTCGCCCGCGATTACGAAGTCAAGACGCCGACGCCGTTCGTTGCCGCCGGCCTGATCATCCTCGCCGGCGGCTATCGCGGCAACGAGCTCTATGCGCTCGATGTCGGAGCGGAAGGGGCGGTCGGCGGCGAACATCTCGTCTGGACCTCCGCGCCCGGCGGCCCGTACACCTCGACTCCCGTCGCCTATCGCGACCACCTGTTCTTCGTGCGTGACACCGGCATCTTCAACGTCCTCGATTTGGCGACCGGAGAACAGGTGCTCCGGCGGCGGATGGAGGGTACCTACAGCGCCTCCGCGGTGGCGGGGGATGGCAAGCTCTACCTTGCGAGCGAGGATGGTGTGGTGCGGGTCGTGGCCGCCGAAGCCCCGTTCGAGGAGATCGCCGCCGTCGATATGGAGGCAGCGTGCATGTCCACACCGGCCGTTGCCGACGGCACGCTCTACTTGCGCTGCGGCTCTGAGCTCTGGGCCGTGGCGAAAAGCTCAGGAGGTGATTAAGACCTCAAGAAGGACCCAAGAAGGGGGCACTTCACTGGGGTCAACCCCGAGGCTTTCCGGGCGTGCTCGGGTTTTGCAGCGGAGCGGTGCGCTGAACGACGACGAAACTGACGTCGTCCTCAGGCTCGGCGACCGCCAGCAGCTCGTTGTGGATCCGGCGCGCGAGAGTTTTGCTGCTGCAGCTTTCGCAGCTCGCCAGGATCGCTTCGAGCCCGTGCGGGAAGAAGCGACCGTCGGCGTGCTCGGCGAGTCCGTCGGTGTAGAGCAGAAGGATGTCGTTGCGCCCGAGCAGGTCGATCTCGTTGACTGTGTACAGCTCCTTGAAGCCGAGGCGACCCGGGTCCGCCCGTTCGCCGGCGCTGGCCTTAGACGCGAACATGCCCACAGGTGGATAACTGACGAGCCGATCTTCCGCCACACTGGCGAACCGCCCGAACTCGCGAGAGAAGATCATTGGCCGGGGATGGCCGGCCGAGATGAAACGGAAGCTGCCCTCGGTCGAGATCTCGCCGTAGATCATGGTCAGGTACTTGTTGATGCCCGTCGTCTTGTAGAAGCGCTGGTTGATGTACTCGAACAGTTTGGTGGTGATGTGGCCGGAGCGGTCGAGCTCGTAGTAGACACCGAGCAGGAACGCCTGGTGCAGCATGGCGGCGATCAGCGCGTCGGTGACGCGGTGCCCCGAGACGTCAGCCAGCAAGACGCCGGCCCGCTCGCGACACCCCTTCAGTTCCTGCGCGAGCAGGGTCTGGCCGAGGGCGTCGGCTTCGGCGATTCGCCGGTCCAGATCGTAGCGTTGGTTGAAGTCGATGAAGATGGTGTGGTCGCCACCGATCGAGCCCGACAGAGGTATCGAGACGCCGTAGATTTCGACGCCGGGCAGCACCGGAATACCGCCAGGAGAGGGTGTCAGGACGCCTACGAGCTCCTCGAAGTTGCGCAGCTCATCGAGGGAGTTTGCTTGGGTCTTTGGAGAGGTGGAGACGGTCATGGTATGCGTGGTCCGATTCGTTGTGGTCTCTCTTGGCTGGCTGGCCGAGTGACGAAAGTGGCGCTGCGCGGTGAAACGCAGCGGGTTCGGCGCTGAATACTAGCGGTTGCTCGTGTCAAAGGCGTGACGTTGCCCGGTCGGGAAGGTGCCGTCGACCTGATGGTCCCGGTCGAGAGGTGCCCTGAAGGGGTCCCAGCCGCTTAGCGCAAGATCGCCGCAGTTCGCTAAACGGGTGGTACCGCTTTAGAGCAGTACCGCTTCAGAGTCGCTAACACCTCTCCGCTGCACCTGCAGAGCTGAGCAGATTCCTGCTGCACGTCGACGCCGAGATGCTTTACGCTCGGCCTCTGTCCTCGGCGGCGCACAATGTCCCAGAGGGGAGACCGACCGATTCATCTCATCTGACACTTCTTCGGCGTATGCTCAACGAGGAGTTCGGCGATGGCTACGGCACAGCGCGTTTTCTGGGAAACAGCGGTCTTCTTGGGGCTGGTCTTGGCGATCATTGGGGCCTGGTTTCTGTCGCAGAACCTGGCGGCCCGGCGTATTCAGCACATGACAGAGCTCAATCAAGCGGAACTGGCCGCGAAACAGATCGAGGTCGAAGCGCAACTTTCGGTAATGCGCAGCGAGATCGAAGATTGGTCAGACGAGTTGGTCGGTGGGGAGGCTGAGGCAGCCTTCCGGGCCTACGCGGCCGGTATTCACCCGATGGCGGTCGCCCGCTGGGGCCGCGTGCTCGGCCAGGCCAGAGACGAGCTTCTGAAGCTTCCCAAGGTCACGTTTGTGCACCTACTGACGCCGGACGGACGCGTCATCGCCTCCAGCGATCAGAAGTACACGACCCGCGGCCGCGTCGACGAAAGGGCCCAGTGGGCACTCGATGCCACCGAGTTCATTCGCCGCGACAGCCCGTTCGAGGGTGTTCAAGAGCTGGCCGCCCCGATCCGCGAAAGGGGCGGTCGCCCCGCAGTGGTTCTCTGGTTGGGTTACGACGTCGACGAAGCCAAAGAGGCGACTCGACCTGAGCGCCTCTAATAGTCCCACCGGCACCGTCGTCCGACTCGGCCGCGCACCGCAGCGTCCCCTCGACCATCTACTCCTCCTGACTCTCCCGAGGCGGCGTGAGGGGCTCGAGCACGATCATGATGTGCGAGGTCGGCGTGCCTGGGCGCATGATCCAGGGGGCTCCTTGCTGGGGAGGCGTCGTCGAGAGGCCGGTCGTCGCCTCGGTGGCGTAGGGCGTGTAGACGGCGTGCACCCGCCGGCCGCGACCTTCGTCGACCGCACCGGTTTCCGGGTCGTGCATCTCCGGCCCGCCGCCCAGGCTGTAGACCATCGCCGGTCCCTCCGGCATGGGTAGCGTGCTGGCGTCGATTTCAGCATGGCGTATCTCGAAGCTGTCGGGTCCAGTGACGCCTTCGGCACGAAGCTCGCGGCCGCGCCGCATGTAAGGCTCCAGCGAAGCGTGATAACACGCGGTCTGGAATCGCTCGTCGCCTGGGTCGTCCGCCAGACAGACCAGATTGCCGGCGCCGGCCCTGAGCAGAACCAGGTCGCCATCGGCGGAGTAGCCGCGGACCGCCGCGGCGTCGCGCAGGTCATTGGGCGCCGCGCTCACGGCCGCCGCGATCTGCGTGGCCGAGTTGGGAAGATCCACCACGAGCTCACCGGGTTCGGCTCGCACCGGGGCTCC
>CALZKB010000118.1:11678-12706 GCA_945787575.1 Thermoanaerobaculia bacterium
TAACAACAGATCCGAGGGCCGACCGTTCATCACCACTCCTCTCTCTGATTACCGACAGGAACGCACGCACGCCTCCCAGGTGGAAGCAGCGATCATTCTACCGAGCCCCTCTTCGGAAGGCCTTTTCCGCCTTTGTTCCTCTGAGACCTCAGAGGAGAAGCTCTCTTCAGGACCCTCAGCGACGCGGGCTCTCCGAGCCCGTCCTGCTCGCCACGGACGGAGCGCCAGCCGGGACTTGGAGATCACTGCTCGCCGAAGATCCAGAACATGCCCTGCCTGAACGCGGCCGGCGCGTCGTCGTCGTCCTCGGCGCTCGAAACGAAGAGCCTCCCGCCACGGTCCGCCCCCTCGATCTCTTGGAGGAAGAACGGGAGATTGCGGTGCAGCGCCGGGTTGCTGGCGATGTGCCCGTGAAGATGACGGCCGCGAGGTGATTTCGACAAAAGGAGACCGACCATGAAGCATCTTGGCATCGACGTGCACCTGAAATCCACCGAGATCTGTGAGCTCTCGGAGAAGGCAGGGTCCTCGACCAAGAGGTGAGCAACGCTCGGTACCCGGCGTTTCTGGCGGAGCTGGAGCGGGTACTCGCGCGAGGAGCCATGGACAACTCCTCGCTCTCACAGGCGTCGCCGTGGAGCCGCTATGGACTGCCGACGACGATGTTGCGGCTGACGAAGGAGGTGGCGGCGGCGAGCGGATCGACGAAGCCGATCGCCAGCCGCTGCTGCCCCGCGCGCACGGCGAGCTCGAACCGCGTTCGGTGCACCTCTCCCCGCGCTCGCTCGAGCTCGGCTGCCGGCACCTCCAGGCGGAGAGTCGCTTCCTGTACGGGAGACACGTCGCCGGCGGCCGACCGCGCCGCGATGCAGAGCTGCCCGTCGATTGCGTAGAAGCCGGCCTCCGGCGCGAGGGTGACCGCGGCGAGCGGCACGCCAACTGTCACCGGCACCAGCCAGTGGTCGCCCTCGCTCGCCGGCCGCCCTGCGTCAACCTCGAGCTCGAGCCCGAGAGGGTTGTCGTCGATC
>CALZKB010000119.1 GCA_945787575.1 Thermoanaerobaculia bacterium
CGCGCTCGCGGATCGGTCGAGCAAGAAGACAACCGACGTTCCCGCGGCGCCGGAGCGGATCTGCGGGCCGGCCGCCGCCACGATCAGCAAGACGAAGACGATCAAGCCCAGCACGGGGGAACCACCGGCGCGACCAGCCTCGAGCCATTCGCCGTCGCCTCGCCGTACCGCGCGCCAGCGCAGGACGGCCGGCAGGAGCGCGGTCCCGAGAAGGAGAAACGCGAGCGGATGATCGAAGCGCAGCGGCACGATCTCAGACTCGTGCGTCTCCGCGGCGTTCACCCATCAGCCACTGCAGGAGTAGAACCAGGAGGGCGGCGATCAGCAGCAGACGGCTGAGCGTGCGGTGCTCCGAGGGCGCTCCGCCGCCGCCGCCGGCGAGCCGAGCCGGTCCCGGCTCTGACGGCGGCTCGGAGGGCTCGAGATCGGACTCCGAGGCGCTCGCCAAGTTGACCGCGATCTTCTCCTCGAAACCGGGACCGCGAAGGGTGTAGATGCCGGTCCGCTCGGTGTCCGCGAAGGTCAGGCGTCCAGCGGCCGCCGTGGCGGTCAGCAAGGATCCACGCGGGTCCTCGATCGACACTCCGGAGCCGGATCCGTCGATCGCCAGGTGCCTGACCACGAGGTTGCCAGCCCTCGTCGATCCGTCGGAATGCTCCTCCGAGTCCGCGAGCCAGCGGATCGCGTTGGCCATGAAGACCGGGTAGGAGACGCTTCGCCCCCATGCAGGAGAGGCAGGATCGAGTCCCACGGTGACCTCGCGCCGCGTGCCGCGTTGCCAGGCCGCGATCACGGGGCGGCGAGCCTCGGTCTCCAACAGCGCCCTGCCCCCTGGTCGCAGCGGCACCTCGATGGGGGAGCCGGCGTACACGCCGCCGAGGCTCGACCAGCCGCCGAGGGGGTGATCGCGAGCGGTCACCGGAGTCTCCAGCGCCGCCACCCTCGCGCCGTCTCGGCCGGACGGGAAGACGAGCAGCCGATCTCCAGGGACCGGTACCGAACCCACCCGATCGAGCACGACCACGTCGAACGTGACACTTTCGAGAGCTCTGCTCAGACCCTCGGGGCTCGTTCGCGTCAGCTCGACCCGTGGATCCACCGCCAGGGCCGCATCGAGGAAGCGACCGCCCTCACCGACCAACAGGACCCGGATCCGGGCGGACCGCTCGACGACGAGATAGGCCTCGTTGTCCACGGCCAGCGCATCCTCGATGCCCAGAGTCGCGACCACGACCTCGTCGTCCACGGCAACTCCCTGCGCGACGACCGACGACCGTTGCCCAGGCTCCAGCTCCACGGTCGTGTCCAGGATCGCCCGCGCGCCGGCGCGGATCGTCAACGCGACTGCCCGCCGACGGCGCGAGGCGTTGAGCACTTCGACGAACAGATCGTGGTCGTAGGGGCTGATCCGGCTCGGACGCGCCGAGAATCGCGTGATCCCGACATTGTCGGCTGGGCCGCCGACGTGCTCGAAGCGCAGCCTCGGGAGCCGCAGTCCCGGCGACGGTTGGGCGTTGGCCGCGCCGTCGGTGAGCAGGTAGACCGGGCCGTCGTCGCGGCCCGCGGTCGAGGCGTAGGCGATCATCAGGGAGGCGTCGACGTCGGCCTCGCTCTCGAGCGGCTCCAGATCCATGATGCGCCGGCGCACCTCCTGCCGGTCGGCGAGAAACCCGCCCATCGCCCGCGGCCGCCGGCCCGCGAGCACCAGCTGGACCTGGTCGTCGCTCTCCAGGCTCTCGAGGATCGCTACGGCACGCTCCCGCGCCAGGTCGAACCGCTGACGACCTCCATCGAGGGCCGTCATCGAGGCCGACGCGTCGAAGACGAAGGTCACCCGACGTCCGCCGGCGGTCGGCAGGACCGGTCCCGCCAAAGCCAGTACGATGAGCAAAGCAAAGAGGACCTGCTGCAGCAGCAGCGGATCGGTGCGCAGCAGAAGGCGTCGCCGGGGTGACTCTCCTCCCGTATGCCAGAGGTCGAGGAACGACACCTGCTGAAGACGCTTTTGTCTCTTGCGCAGTCGGAGAGCGAGGACCAGCGCCACCGGCAGCAGCAGCCACAGCGCGGCAGGATCGAGGAGACCCATCAGCGGCGCTCCCAGACGCCCCCTTCCAGAAGCTTCCGGAGGAGGCCGTCGAACCCGAGCGAAGATTCGAGACACACGAAAGTGAGGCCGCGCTCGAGACAGGAGCGGGCCAACCGGGCCTCGAAGGCCTCGAGATTGCCCCGGTAGCGGCGGACGGCTTCCCGGTCGGCCGTCAGGTGCGGGAGATCCCGTTGCTCGGCGTCGGCCAGCTCGGCGTCAGGCTCGATTCTCGGATCCAGCTCCTCGCGCGCGAGCACCTGGATGAGCACGACTTCGAAGTTCTTGTACCGGAGATAGTCGAGGCCTTCGGTGCAGTCGCGAGGGGTGAAGAAATCGGAGAGGATCACCACCAGGCCGGGTCGCCGCGCCTGCACTCCGTAGTCCCTCAGCACCCGGTTCAGATCGGTCCTGCCTTGCACTTCGCTCTCCTCGAGCATGCGGAAGACGCGGGCGAGCTGCCCGCCGGCCCGCCGCGGCGGCAGCTGGCGATGCAGCCGATCGGAGAAAGTGGCCAGGCCCACCCGATCGAGATCGCTGAGTCCGACGTAGGCGAGCGCCCGGGCGAGCCGCTTCGCGAAGTCCAGCTTGTCGAATCGGCCGAACTGCATCGACCGGCTGACGTCGAGGAGAATGTGGACCGCCAGCTCGGACTCGGCGTGGTATTGACGCGAGAACAGCTTTCCCAGGCGCGCGTACAGGGGCCAGTCCACGTTACGGATGTCGTCACCGGGGCTGTACGGGCGGAAGTCAGCGAAGTCGACGCCGGACCCGGTGAATGCAGCGGGTCTTCGCCCGGGCAGGCCGGTCGGAGCTCGTCTTCGAGTGACGATGCTCAGCCGCGCGAGCGAAGCGACCGCCGAGGCTCCGAGGGAGGAGCTTTGCGTCAGCTCCGTCAAGGCTCCACGTTCGCCAGCAGCTCGCGCGCGATATCCGATGGGGTGATCTTGGCGACCTCGCCTTCGAAGTTGAGCAGAATGCGATGGAGGAGAGACGGCTCGGCGACGTCGCGCAGATCCTCGACCGCGACGTGGTATCGCCCCTGAGAGACGGCCCGCACCTTGGCGCCCAAGATCATGCTCTGCGCCGCCCTTGGACTGGCGCCGTAACGAACGTAGTCGCGCACCGCCGCCGGACTCTCCTCCCCTTGCGGGTGGCTCGCCAGGACGATTCTGAGAGCGAAGCGCTTGACCCGCTCGGCGATCTTGACCCGTCGCACGAGAGCGCACATCTCCTCGATGTCCCGGCGATCGCACACCGGGGCGACGACCGGCGATTCGCTGCTGGTCGTGAGATCCACGATGCGACTGAGCTCGTCCATCTGCGGGAAGTCGACCTCCAGCTTGAAGAAGAACCGATCGAGCTGCGCTTCCGGCAGTGGATAGGTACCCTCCATCTCGATCGGGTTCTGGGTCGCCAGCAAGAAGAAAGGCTCCGCCAGCGGGTAGGTCGTGCCCGAGGCGGTCACCCCGCGTTCCTGCATCGCCTCGAGGAAGGCGGACTGGGTCTTCGGGGTAGCCCGGTTGACCTCGTCGGCCAGCAGAACGTGCGAGAAGATCGGCCCCTTCTGGAAGCGGACGTTCGGACTTCCTTTGGAGTCCTCGATCAGCATGTGCGTACCGATGATGTCCGCCGGCATGAGGTCCGGGGTGCACTGGATCCGTGCGAAGCTCAGATCGAGAGCTTCGCTGAGTGTCTTGACGAGAAGAGTCTTGCCGAGCCCCGGCAGACCCTCGATCAGAACGTGCCCCCGGCAAAACAGGCAGATCAGAACCCGTTCCACGAGCGTCGAATGACCGACGAAGACCCTCTGGATCTCGTCGCGGAGCCGCTCGAAGCGGTCTCCGAATGCGCTGAACTGCTCTTGCAGCGGCTGCATGACGACTACCGCGGCCGGCGGATGGCCCTCAAGTAGTTGCGCACATGGCGTTCCATCCCCGGCGGCAGCCTCTCCAGCGCCGAGACCAGCTCGGGGGACGCCCCCAGTTGCAAGCGCGGCTCGAGATCGCCTGGCTCCATCTCTCCGTCCTTTCGCGGCACACTCGTGGAGCGCGCCAGCTGTAGCCCACTGCCCTCGACGAGAGCTCCGGCTCCGCCGGTCGCGCCTCCGGCTCCCGGCTCGGCGCCAGCGGCGCCGTCAACGGCCGGGCTTTTCCGACCGGTGTTCAGGCCGGAGTTTGCGGCGGTGATCTCGAGAGACACGCTCTCCTGATCGCCTGGCGGTGTCGATGGCGGCTCGGTTCTCCCGCCCCCGTCGAGAGGGTGGGCCGTCGGAGCTCGAGCTGCCGAGCCCACATCGGACGGTTCTTCGGCGGAGGAGGGGGGCACAGACATCTTCGCCCGTCCTGCGGGAGACCCTTCGGGCACCGCTGCGCTCGCGGCTCGCGGTGCGGCCGGGCTCGGCTCGGCGCGACCACCGGCAGGGCCTCGGGGCGTGACGCTCGGGTCGCTGCTCGGCGTCGGCGCCTCCGGATCCGCCGTTCGAGGCTGCGGAGTCTCGCGCGATCCAGCTCTCGACCGTGTAGCCTGGGCCCTTCTCTCGCCAGCCGGGGCGGCCAACCAGTCGAGGGTCAGAGCTCCCAGCGCGATGATTGCCAGGGCGGACGCGGCGACCGCCACCGACCCGCGCCAGCGCCAGGGGATGATGGCCCGGGCGTCGACACCGTCGAGGTGCCGGAGCGCGTCATCTTGAATCAACAGGTTGACCTCGTCCCGGCGGTCGGCGAGCTCGACGGCGGTCTCGACCCGCTCGTCGAGACGGAGTCGGCGATCCAGGAGGCGCGCGATCGACGCCAGCGACGGCCAGCGCAGCAGAGTCAGGGCCATGGCGAGCGCCGCCGTCAAGAGGGCGGCGACCGCGATCATCTGCGACCAGGGCAAGATCTTCCCCCATGCCATCGTCACGACCGCGACCATGGTCAGAGCGCAGATCGAGGCAGCGCTCGCCTGCTCGAGAGCGAGAACCAGACCGGCCCTCCGGCGTATCTTCGTGACCTGCCGAAGTAGCTCTCGCCGTGCCGCACTCACGTCAGCACCTCGAGCTCGCGAAGACGAGACCGTCTCGTGAAGACCAGCAGCGTGGTGATCAGAGCCGCCAGCACGAGGTTGGCAGCGATCGTGCCGCCGGCGCCAACGGCGACGACCAGACCGCGACGAAATAGTGCGAGGGCAACGAGCGTCAGATAGGAGAGGCCGAGCGCGACCATCTCGCCGCGAGCCGTCAGGTTCCACCCCACGATGGCGGTCGCCGCCAGGACCAGGAAGGCCAACAGGTCGAGGATCCCGAGGACCAGTGCGTTCGCCGGCGTGAGGGTCGTCTCCCACGCCAACACCAGGAGCGGCAGCGATAGCGCCACCGTCTCCAGCAGGCAGAGATGACCAGCAACCAGCTTCGCGAGAGTCAGCTGGCCGGGAGCGGCGCCGCAACGGACGCTCCAACGCAGCAGATCTCCACCCTGCTCCCGCCAGGTCATCCGCCACCAGGCCCAGGGCAAGAAGAAGCCGCAGAGGACCCACGGCACCGCCAGCACCCGACCGACTGTTGCCTCGCCGGCCGTGCCGTGCTCCATGCCCGCGGCTCCGAGTCCCTGCACGACGAACACAATACCCGATGCCAGGACGGCCAGCAGGTAGACCAAGAGTCCGATCCTCAGCCCTGTGTCTCGCACCGCCAGCGTGAGCTCTCGCTTGACGAGTCCCGGCAGCATCCGCCTACTCGCTTCCCTCGGAGCCGTCCCGGCTCACGCCTGCCAGGATCCGACCCGGATCTTGGCCCGGCGCGAGCGCCTGCCGGGCGACGATACGGCCTCCTTGGAGGACTGCTACCTGCCGGCACAGGCCGTCCAAGCCGACGAGACAGTGGGTCGCGAGGAGGATCGCGCAGCCCTCGGTGCGACGTTTCTCCAGCGCTCTGACGAAACGCGGTCTGGCCAGCGGGTCGATCTTGGTGAGGGCTTGATCCAGCAGCAGCACCGGTGTCCTCAGCGCCAGGGCGGCCGCCAGGTCGAGTCGCTGGCAAAGTCCGGGCGAGAGCTCGCCGATGAGTTGCTCGGGCGCCAGTTCGGCCAGGCGCAGGCCCTCGGAGAGCCTCCGTCGGCGACCCTCGTCGATTCCGCGGGACTCGAGACAGAACTCGAGGTACTCACCCGCGGTGAGCTCGGGGTGAAGGCCGGGTTCGGCTTCCACCAGGCAGAGCTCGCGCCGCGCCCGCGACTGCTCCCGAAGAGCGTCGATGCCGCCGATCTCGACGGTTCCGCCGGTGGGGCGCCTGAGGGTCGCCAGGATCTCGAGCAGTAGGGTTCGCCCGCAGCCGTTGGTGCCGAGCAACGCCAAGGCCTCGCCGCGGGTCACGTCGAGATCGATCCCCGAGAGCAGCTCGGCGCCCCGCCGCTTCAGGCTGAGTTGCCGCACCCGGATCATCTCGCGACCTCGGTCCGCTCCTGTCCTTCATCCGCCGAGCTCGGTAGATAGACGACGGCAACCGCGTCGCCGGCCACCCGATCGACCCTCGGATCACTTTCGAGGCCGATCGGGATGTCGGTCATCGAGCAGACCAGGGCCTGCCGAGGGGATCCTCCTCTCGTGCCCGCGGCCTCTTCCCGCGGGCGACGCTGCAGCTCGCGGCGACGCGCTTCGTCGGCGAGGATCGCCGGGCTCGCCCGGTTCCCCGCCCCTGCGGCCGAGGCTTCTTCGGGGGGATCGGTGGCCAGAACGGGGCGGCCGTCGGCGAGGTAGCGGCAGTCCGACAGTCCCGACTCGGAGAGACCGCGCAGGAGCTCGCTCGCCCCTCGTCCCGCCGGCAGCCGCTGCTCGACGTTCAGGAATCCGAGCGAGACAAGAGTGCCACGCGTCCAGGTGCCGGCGTCCAGAGAGACGACCCGCCGACCGCCGGCGTCGAGTCGGGATCCGGCGGCTGGAGGCCCCTTTCGGATCTCGAGATCACCGCCGTCGAACGAGCTGCGCAGCTCGATCTTCTGCCGTCGTCGAGAGACATAGTCGACCAAGCTCACGACAAAGGCCTCCCGTGACTCGGGGAAGATCTGCACCAGCACGTGCTCCCTCACGGCCAAGCCGGCGCCGTCCGCGAGCCGACCGACAAAGAGGGCACCGACGCCGAAGGCGACCACGACGGCGGCCGTCGTCGACAGGCTCGGCAGGGGCTTCCGCCGGCGACGAGCGACGAGTGAGACACCGGCGAGCGTGCAGAAGTACAGCAGCCCACCGACGAGCAAGGTCCCGGCCGGCCGCGGCAGAAAGGGCGTGCTCTCCGCCGCCGAGCGGAGGGTTGCGAAGTCGCTCCGCCAGGCTTCCTCTCCGTCCGCCGCGGGCAGGAGGCTCCGCAACTCCTCGAGCGAGCGCGTGCCAGCGGGCACCAACAGGAGAGAGCCGAGCCCCCAGCGAAACTCGGCCTGATCTTCCTCGTGGCGGGCGTTCATGTCGAAAGGGGCGAACTCGAGTAGAAGCGGCCGCAGCGATTCGGGATGCTCCGAGGTCACCGCCAGCCGGCCGCCCACCTGCAGCCAGCGGGTGAGCGCCGCTCGCTGGAGCGGTCCCAGAGCACCGGCAGCCGGCCCCTCGAGGACGAGACGGTCGATCCCGCGGTAGGCGCGCCAGCTGGTGGGAAGATCGCGGCCGGCGACATGGGCGGTGCGGGCTCGCGAACCCACGTCGCCGGGAGCGAGATCGAGGCGGGGCGACTCGGCGTGAGCGACCACCAGCAGCTTCGTGTCTCTGGCCAGGGGGCTGAGCTTCGTGCGCGCTTCCCAGGAGCGTTCGCCGGCGAACAGCCGGACTCGAACCTCCGAGCTGTGCTCCTCCGCCCGCAGATCCAAGGCATAGGACTTTCTGCTGGGCGCCGGCAGCGAGACCGGAGTCGATGATCGAGCGCCCGCGATCTCGACCTCGATCCAGCCGGAGAGATCGGTCTCGCGGTTCTCGATCGTCACCTCGACCGACAGGTGTGACCCGATCTTGTAGAAGCCGCCGAACCCCGGTCGGATCGAAATGGCGAGTTGGTCACCCTGCTCGGCGCCCACGGGAGAGCCGAGGGCCAGATACAGGACGAAGAGGACCCGCAACCTACTGAGTGCCCGGATCCTCGTAGAGCCGCTCCAATGCCAAGACCGCGAAGCAAGTAGCCACAATGGTCTCGCTCTCATTCGGGTCGATGGTATCAAGCGGCCAAGACCCCTCGAACTGCTGCCGCCCGATCAGGCTCTGGGCGAGCTCCGTCCTCCATGAGCGAGCCCGGCCGTTTGCGTCGACGAACACGGGTTGGCCGTGGCTGGCCAGAGCGTTGACCAAGAAATAGTAGCGGCTGTAAGGGAGGGAGCGGTCCTCGGCGGCGGGCAGTGCCCGCCGGATAGCGGCCGCGAACTCGTCCTCCGTCGGCGGGTCGGGACCCAGGTCCGCGGCGATCAGGCCCGCTGACGCGGCATCGCCTTCGCAGCCCCAAGCCATCTTCCCGAGTCGACGCCACACGGCGGAGTCCGTGAGCTCGTCGGACGAGCGCAGCGCCTCGACGACGAGGCCCAGGCTCGCGCAGTCCGTGGACTCTGTCGGCCTTTCCTCATCGACACCCACGATCCGCGTGCGGAGCTGCTCCTCCGCGCGTCGGAGCAGCTCTGGGTGGGTTGGAGTGGTGGAATGTCGCAGCGCCAGCATGGCGGTCGCTGCCGACCCGAGCGACAGACTCTCGGCCCCGTTCTCTTCGGCTCTGAGTGCGGCGGCCACATACTCCTGCGCCCGCCGCATGAACGGCCCGTCTTCGGCGTTGTAGTGCCGATGGCTCTCGGCAAGCGCCCGCAACACCATCGCGGTCGCCGGCAAGCTGTCGCTCCAAGAGCCGTTCTCACGCTGCTGGAACCGCAGGGACTTGAGGCTCACGTCGATGCTCGCCTTCACCTGCTCTCGCAACGCCATGTCCAGGCCCGCGCTGGTCGAGTCGCCCGCAGCCTGGCAGCGAGCGCCCGACAGCTCGAGAATGCCGATCGTCAACGCGATCGAGACGAAGCTGCGGTTGGCCGCTCCCACGACGCGTTTCGTGGTCATCGCGAGCCCAGGACGTACTCGAGCGCCTGCGCGGTGAAGGCGGTGACCAGCACCTTGTTGTCCTGCCACCAGGATGGATCTTCGTTGACCCAGTAGCCTTCCTCGTGCTGCAACTCGACGAGCTTGCGGCCCAGCTCGTCTCGCCAGTCGTGCTCGCGGCCGCGGCCGTCGACGATGACGGCGTCTCCGTAGGCATCCAGCGCCTTGGCGAACACCAGATAGTAGTAGTAGAGCGCCTTCGCCTCCATGCCCGGATTCTCGTCCACCGTGTAGTTGTCACGGATCCATCGGTGCGCCGACTCCACCCGCGGGTCACCGCGCTCGACCTGGGCGTAGCTGTAGCTCAGCAAGCCGGCATAGGTCATGCTGCCGTAGGATCGTGTCTCGCCGCCATAGCTGAAGCCTGGATAGTAGACGAAGCCGCCGTCGTCACCTGCCCAGGCTTGATCGTTCGACTCGCTTCGATTCTGGCTGCGCTGAACGAAGCGCAGCGCCTTGTCCCAAAGCGGATGGTCTTCGGGCAGCGCCGCTTCCTTGAGGGCGCTCAATGCGTACTCCAGGTTCGCCAGATCGGGCCTCAAGTCCGCGCCGTAGCCGATCCCGCCATAGAACTTGTCGGACTGCTCGTAGCCGACCGTCTCGTTCGCCTGGAGCTCGACGAGAAACTGCTTCGCGCCCTCGATCAAGGGGCGGTATTCCTCTCTGTCCGAGGCCACCAGCGCTTGCAACGCCACCGCGGTGTTGTAGTTCGGCAGATCGCGGACGTAGATCCCTCCGTCCTCCTGCACTTTGCCGGCGATGAAAGCGAGCGCCCGATCGACCCCCTCCGAGCCCTCGACCAAGCCTTCGGGCGCCATCAAGTAAGCACGCGCAGCCAGGCCGGTGATCCCGATGTCGTGCTCCCACGAGCCGTCGGTCTTCTGTTGGCTCTCGAGGTAGGCCAGCCCGCGGCGGAGCGAGCCGAGCAGGAGCTCTCGCAGCTCGGCGGGCTCCGGCTGTGAGTCTCCGATCGCTGGAGCGACCGGAGCCAGGGTGGCGAGCAGCAGCAGAGATATCCACTTTCTGGGATCGGACATTGTCAAACCCTCCTTGGAAGTATCAGCATCCCCGTCGTTCGCGCGCCAGCAACGCAGCCGCACCGCCGTAACAAGCCAGCGTCGTCGAGAAGAGGAAGAGGAGCACCGCTCGCGCGGACGGATAGGCGAAGCGACGCTGACCTATGGGGTTGAGCCGATAGACCCTATCGGTCCTCAGCAAGTCGAGGTCGACGGCGGCGGAGGCCGCCACAAGTGGACTCACCAGCAGCGAGGCATCGATCAGAGCATCGGCGTCGGGCACCTTCGCGATCGTCGGCCCCACGAGAAATGGTGCCGCCAGCATCAGCGCGACGATCAGATACACCGTGGCCACGGCCGCCGACAGCTCCCGGCAGGCGACAGAGCCCAGAGCTCCCAGGGCGACCAAAGCGACCGCCAGCAGGCCCAGCTCGATCAGCGCCAGCAGCATGGCTCTCGAGGCCGCCGGTCCGGCGCGCAGGCTCACCAGCCCCAGTGGCAGCGCTGAGGCGAGAATCACGGCCAAGAGTGCCAGCACCGGGGGCAGGAGCCTCGTGAGGAGAATCCGATTGACGCCCCAACGGCTCGAGAACAGCGACCGCAAGCCGCCGATTCGGCGGTCGCGCATCAGGCTCTGGATACCGAGCGCGGGAGCGACCACGGCTACCAGCCCGACCTGGCAAAGAACCGCGGACCTCCCTCTCGCCCAGAGACCGCTTGAATCCGCAAGGATGCCGGCGCGGCCTGAAGAGGCGAGCAGAAAGACCAGGCCGCTGGAGCCCAACGCGGCGACGGCGAGAGAGCGTCGGAACAGCCTGGAAGTGGGGGAGAATGAAGTCGTCCGGAACGCCACGGCCAGCAGGCGACCGCTCATTCCGCCACCGGGTCGCTGGTGGCACGGATCGTCACGGTGACCCTCGTGCCGGGTTCGAGACCGATGCCTTCGACCAGCCGGTGGGCACCGTAGCCGGACTCGAGCTCGCGCGGGCTGTCGATCACCGACTCCGGAGTGTGCATGAAGCCGATGAGCACGCCTTGGGTAGCGGCCAGGAGCTGGCCATCGGGCAGAAAGACCGAGCCGGTGTACACCCACGGTCCTGCGGTCAGGCGCTCTCCGCTCACGGCGTCGACCAGCGTGTGCTCGGCCCTCAGTCTGTGAACCTCCTCGAGCACTTGCCACTCGATCCAGATCTCTACCGGGTCGCCCTGGGGGAGGGCGGGATCGAACTTCCTCGTCGACGGCACGCCGTGCTCGCGGTCGAGACCGAGCAGGATCAGCGCCAGGTTGAACTCCATCACACTGGCCTCCAAGTCGAGAGCGCTCTCGTACGACTTGAAGGCATCGGTCGACGTCGCCAGGTACTCGAGCGCCGTTGCCGGGTTGACGCTGCCGGCGAGCGTCATCTGCCGCAGCGAC
>CALZKB010000120.1 GCA_945787575.1 Thermoanaerobaculia bacterium
GTCGAGGCCGACGATGTCGGCGGTGCGGTAGGTGGCCGACTTCGGCCGGCCCATCACCGGACCGGTGACGGCGTCGACCTGCTCGATCGTGAGCCGCATCTCGCGAGTCAGCTTGAGCGCCAGCATCATGCCGTAGACACCGATCCGGTTGGCGATGAAGTTCGGCGTGTCCTTGGCGTGGACGATCCCCTTGCCGAGGGTGTGGCCGATCAGCTCGGCCGCCCGCGCGATCGCTTCGTCTTCGGTCTCGGCGATCGGCACGAGCTCGACGAGGCGCATGTAGCGCGGCGGGTTGAAGAAGTGGGTGATTAGGAAGCGCCGTCGCGCCTCCGGCGAGAGAGCCTCACCGAGCTCGAAGGCCGACAGGCCGGAAGTGTTCGAGCTCAGCAGTGCTCCCTCCTTGAGTTGTGACTCGATCTTCTCGTAGAGCTGCTGCTTCCAGTCGAGCCGCTCGGCGATCGCCTCGATCACCCAGTCGCACTCGCCGAAGCGATCGAGATGCTCGTCGTAGTTCGACGGGATGACGCTCTTGGCGAAACGACGGTGGTAGAACGCCGCCGGCTTCGCCTTGCGAGCCCCCTCGAGGCCCTTCTCCGCGAGCTCCTGATCGAGATCGAAGAGGTAGACCTTCAAGCCGGCGCCGGCAAACAGCGCCGCCAGCTGCGCGCCCATGACGCCGGCGCCACAGACTCCAACGGTCTTGATCTCGCTCATGGTCAATCCCTCTCGATGACGGTTGCGATCCCCTGTCCGGTGCCGATACACATGGTCGCCAGCCCGCGCTTGCCACCCTCCTGCTCGAGGACGTTGATGAGAGTCGTGAGGATGCGCGCGCCCGAAGCCCCCAGCGGATGGCCGAGCGCGATGGCGCCGCCGTGGACGTTGACCTTGTCGAGGTCCCAACCGGTCTTCTTCAGGACGAAGAGCGACTGGGCGGCGAACGCCTCGTTGAGCTCGATGTAGTCGACGTCGTCCGCCGTCAGGCCGGCGCGCTCGAGCGCCTTCTCGCTCGCCGGGATCGGGCCGATGCCCATCTTGCGCCAATCGACCCCGGCGACGGCGCGCGATACCAAACGTGCTCTGACCTTCAAACCGTGCTTGGCGGCGAACTCGTCGCTGCAGATGATCAGCGCGGAGGCGCCGATCGAGATCGGGCTCGAGGTGGCGGCGGTCACCGAGCCGTCGGCGAGAAAAGCGGGTGGCAGCGAGCGGATCTTCTCCAAGTTCGGCTCGCGCGGGCCCTCGTCGCGGGCAGCCGACGCCCCGTTCTTCTGGATCGGGACCACTTCGGCGTCGAACTTGCCTTCTTGCCAAGCGGCGAGTGCCTTGGTGTGCGAGCGGACCGAGAACTCCTCCTGTTCCTGGCGGGAGATGTCGAGCTCTTCGGCTAGGATCTCGGCGGTCTCGCCCATCCCGATGTAGTAGTCGATCGCCTTCAGCTTCGGGTTGAAAGAGGGGTTGAAGCCGCCCATGGGAATAGCAAACATGTCCTCCACCCCGACCGCGATGCCGCACTCGAGGTCGCCGGCGAGGATCGCCTGCGACAGCTGGTGGACGGCGTCCATCGAGGAACCGCAGAAGCGGTTGACGACCTTGCCGCCCGACTGGAGCGGGATGCCGGCGAGAAGCGCGACGCCGCGTGCCATCAGCATGCCCTGAGTGTTCTCGGGGAAGGCGCAGCCGAGGACGACATCGTCGATCTCGTCCAGAGGGAGATCGGGTTGGCGCTCGATCAGCGCTTGGACCACCTGGGCGGCGAGCTCGTCGGCCCGGATACCGACGAGCTTGCCCTTCTTGACCCCCATGGGGCTGCGAACCGCGTCGACGATCACACTGGTTGTTGCCATGATGTTTCTCCTACTCGAAACGGAAACGCCCGTGGTGGTAGAGATCGTCGGTGAGACGGGTGACCTCGACCACCGGATCGAAGGGCAGATGAAGTAAGTGGACCTCGGCGTCGAACTCGGAGGCGAACGACTGTGCAAAGCCGCCGGCCAGCAGCGCCGGGCGGAGACGGTAGACGATGCGCCAGAGCTCTTCCAGATAGCCGGCGACGATCAGCCGCGCGAGCGATCCGTAGCCGGGGTCGGTGGCTGCGGCTTCGCCCAGCTGGCGGATCCGGTTGATCGCCGAAGAGGCGGCGAAGTAGCCGATCACAAGGTCGGCGAGGTCCTCGCCGACGACCTGGGCGTTCCGCAGGTCCTGGCCGTAGGTCGAAACCGCTTCGAACAGCAGTTTGACGGTGAGGCGACGCGCCCGGTCGAGTGCCGCCAGCTCCCAGCCGAGGAAACCGTCGGCCGGGGCCAGCGGCTGCAGCCAGGTCTTCTCCGCATCACGTAGCGGCAACTCCTCCATCAGCGCCTTCTTCAAGTAGTAGCCGTAGATCACCATCCTGTTGATCTCGTTGGTGCCCTCGAAGATGCGATCGATTCGGGTGTTGCGAAAGACGGCCGCCATCGGGTACTCCTCTGAGAAGCCGTTGCCGCCGTAGACCTGGATGCCTTGGTCGGAGACCCGAAAGAGCGTCTCGGAGCCGAGGATCTTGGAGATCGAGGCCTCGATGGCGTACTCCTCGAGTGCCGCCATCGCCTTGAGGTTGTAGTCGGGGTCGGCCTCGTCGAGCTTGGCGATCTCCGCGTCCATCAGTCCGACCGTGCGGTAGATGACGCTGTCGAGGGCGTAGGTCTCGACAACCATTCTAACGAGCTTCTTGCGGATCGCTTCGAAGAAGGCGATCGGTTGACCGAACTGGCGGCGCTCGAGTGCGTAAGCGGTGACGAGGTCGGTCGACAACTTGCAGGCGCCGAGGTCGGCGGCCCCGAGCTTGAATCGGCCGATGTTCAAGATGTTCAGCGCGATCGAGCCGCCGTCGCCCGGCCGCCCGAGAAGGTTTTCCTTCGGCACCCGCAGGTCGTCGAGGAAGAGGCTGACGGTGGAAGAGCCTTTGATCCCCATCTTCTTCTCTTCTTCGCCGACCGTCAGCCCGTCGCTGCCGCGCTCCACGAGGAAGGCGGAGAGCTGCTTCCCGTCGATCTTCGCGAAGATGGTGTAGAGATCGGCCCAGCCGCCGTTGGTGACGTAGATCTTGGCGCCGTTGAGCAGCCACGATTCGCCGTCGTCGGACAGAGTCGCCGTGGCTTTCAGACCGAGCGCGTCGGAGCCGGCGTCGGCCTCGCTCAGCGCGTAGGCGGCGAGCCACTCGGCCGTGGCGAGCTTCGCCAGGTATTTCGCCTTCTGCTCCTCGGTGCCGAAAAAGACCAGCGGCAAGCTGCCGATGCCGGTTTGACAGGAGAAGGTCACTACCCAGGAGGCGGAGCCGGACTGGGTCAGCGCCTCGACCGCCAGCGCCGAAGTCGTCTTGTCCATCTGCATTCCGCCGTAGCTCTCGGGCACGTCGATGCCGGTCAGCCCCAGCTCGCCGACCTCGCGGAGTATCTTGCGGGTGAGCTCTTCGTTATGCACCTCGAGCTCGTCGCCCAGCGGCCGGATCCGCTCGACCGCGAACTCGCGCACCATCCGGTCGATCTCTCGCTGTTCCTCGGAGAAGCGCTCACGACAGAAGATCTCCTGCGTGACGGGGGCCATGAGAAAGCCGCCGCCCTTGGTCGCGATACCGTCTGCAGTGGGCGCCGGACCGTCCTTGGTCGGTCGTTTCGACACATCCGCCTCGGCGGAGGTCGGTTCTTTGGTCTCGCTGATCACCATGGGGTACCCCCCTGTCCTTGGGTTGATACGGGAAATTCGACCGCGACGGTTTGCCGCTACGCGGCACCCAAATCTAACACCTTTATGCCGCACTGCGGCTACCCCATCGGGCAGGGCCGCCCGGCTCGTGAAGCAGTGCGTGGCAAGAGTCGTGCCCGAAGGGCGACAAAAGCCCTTGTCGCGCGACGCACAGAACCTCTACCATTGCGGCTAGTAGACTCCGTTCAGCGGTCGGGAGGGGATATGAAGGACGCCAAGATCCTGGTCGTCGACGACGATCCTTTCATCTGCAGGCTCATCACCGAGTTTCTGGAGGCGCAAGGCTACCGCCCGACGGCGATCAGCGATGGCCAAAAGGGGGTCGAGCTCTTCGCCGCCCGTTCCATTGACCTGGTTCTCACCGATTACAACATGCCGGTCATGACCGGCGTCGAGCTGGCCCGGCGGATGAGGGCCCTCAAACCGTCGACTCCGATCTGTCTGATGGCCTCGCTGATAGGTGAGATCCCGGAGCAGGAGCTGGCCGAGTTCGACGGCGTTCTCGAGAAGCCGTTGAAAGAGATTGAGCTGGCGGCCCTGGTCAGTGCAGTGCTGCCCTTCGACACCGGCGAGAATCCGCTCGTCGCGAGGCCGCCCAGATTCGAGGTCGACTGGCGAGTCGACTACATTCCTCTCGATGCCGAGACTCTGAGCGGAGAGATGCCGGCGCAGCGGCATGCGAACCTGCGCGACATCTCGGAGCACGGATTGGCGTTCGTGACCGACCAGCCGCCACCCAGCGATCGGTTCTGCGCCTTCCTGATCTACCCTCCGGAGAGTGCAGCCCCTTCTCTGATGGTCGGAGAGGTAAGGTGGACCAAGGATCAGGCCGGGATGAAGGTCGCGGGGACCCGATCGCTGTTCTGGGGGTCGGAGCGAGAGAAACACGGCGTGATCGAGCAGGCGATGTGACCGCTTCCGAATCGGGTGAGGAGAATCTGAGTCTTCGACGGGAGCTGGAGGCGCTTCGCGAGGCTGCCGAGCGTGAGCGGGTCGACCTGCAAGACCAGCTCGAGGACGCTCTCGAGGAGCGCGACCGCGCCCAGGCGGTCCTCGACAAGAAGACCGAGGCGCTCGCCCGCCTGAGCCACGAGCTTCGAACCCCGATGAGCGGAATTCTCGGAATGACCGGCCTCGCCCTGCAGACCGAGCTGTCCGAGAAGCAGCGCGAGTACCTCGCAGTGGTCAGCGCCTCCGCCGATGTGCTCCTGACGCTGATCAACGACATACTCGATCTTTCGAAGCTCGACGCCGGACGAGTCAGCCTCGAGGCGATCCCTTTCGACCTGCGTGACACCGTCCAGGATTCGATGAAGAGCCTCGCGCCGCTGATCGCGGAGAAGGATCTTGAAGTCGAGGTCGTGGTGGCCGACGACGTCCCGGCCACCGTCGTGGGAGATCCAGGCCGCCTGCGCCAGGTGCTGCTCAACCTAGCGTCGAATGCGGTCAAGTTCACGCGCGCGGGCCGGATCGACCTGTCGGTCGAGCTCGAGACTTCGACCGCCGAGACCTCGCACTTGCACTTTCGGGTGGCCGACGAGGGAATCGGCATTCCGGCCGACCGGCTCGACACCATCTTCGAGCCCTATCTACAGGCCAGTGACAGCACTGCTCGTGAGTACGGCGGCACCGGACTGGGCCTCGCCATCTCCCGCGATCTCGTGGCCTTGATGGACGGCCGAATCTGGGTCGAGAGCGTCGAAGGAGAAGGCTCGGTCTTCCACTTCACCGCCCGGTTGGACTCAGCCTCGGCCATCGACGGCGAGCCCCTGGCCACGCTCGACGAGCTTGCCAACCTGGTGGTGTACGTGTTGGGGACCGAGGCTCAGACCTCCAGCGTGGCTCAGCAGATGGATCCGGCCGGAATCCGTTTTTCCATGTTCCACCAAGTCGAGACCGCCCTCGAGGCCGTCGCCGAGCGACGGCCCGACGTCCTCGTCATCGACCTCGACCACCATGAGCTGGAGGTCGTCGCGCGAATCGATCGCGACGTCCGAACGATCGTCATCACTTCCTCGGGTCAGCGAGGCGATGCCGCCCGCTGCCGGGAGCTGGGTGTAGCCGCCTATCTGACCCGTCCGCTCGGCCCGCTCGACCTCCGCGATGCCGTGCGCGCCATCGTCATCAAGGCAGAGGAGACGCTCATCACCCGCCACTGGCTGCGCGAGCATCGGCCGTGCCTGCGGGTGCTGGCGGCCGACGACAGTTCGTCCAACCGACAGGTTCTCATGCGAATGTTGGAGATGCGCGATCACGAGGTGGTGGCGGTGTCGGACGGCCGGGAGGCGGTGGAGGCGTACGACCCCTCGTTGTTCGACGTGATTCTGATGGATATCGAGATGCCGGACATGAACGGCATGGAGGCCGCGCGCGCGCTGCGTAACGCCGGGGTCGAGACACCGATCATCGCGCTCACCGGGCACGCGTCGCCCGAACTGACCCGGAAGGCCTCGGAGGCGGGCATGAACGCAGCTTTGAGCAAGCCGCTGAAGTTCAACGAGCTCATCGATGCCGTCGAGGCCACGGCGAAGAAGCCCGAAGCGCCCTCCCGAAGCCCCGAGCCAGGGGTCGGTTCTCGGTCGGCGCGCCGAGCTCTCGGGTCATCGTAGGATCACTACCAATGTCGCCCACGGTCGAGGAGTTGCTCCGCATCGCGAAGCCCCTCGGCGCTCTCCCCGAGGCCGATCGGGAGCATCTCGCCAGAGTGGCCCAGGTTCGCACCTTCGCCGTCGGGGAGGAGCTGTTCGCTGAGGCCGACCCCGCTGAGTTCTTCTACACCATCGTCAGCGGACGGACCAAGGTCTTCAAGATGACCCCGTCCGGCAAGGACATCATTCTGGGAATGTTCGGTCCCGGGGACCCGGTCGGCAGCGTTGCCGTCTACAAGGAACAGCCCTATCCGGCGACTGCGGTGGCCGTCGAAGAGACCGTCTGCATCCGCATCTCCCGCCGGGACCTCTACGCTCTGCTCGACGAGAACCCGCGAGTGGCGCGGGGACTGCTTCTCGGTCTCACCCAGCGCCTGATCGAGCTCGTGAACCGAGTCGGCGAGCTCAGCGGCACGCGGGTCGAGCCGCGCCTGGCTCGCCTCCTGCTGCGTTTGGCACAGGAGCTCGGGCGTGAGGAGCGCGGAGGGATCTTCATTGCAATGCATCTGAGCAGGCAAGAGCTCGCCGACATGACCGGAACGACGATCGAGACCTGCATCCGAGTGATGAGCCGTTGGGAGAAGGAGGAGACTGTGCTCACCGAGAAGGCCGGCTTCCTGGTACTCGACAGCAGAGCCCTGGAGCTCCTCGCCAACAGCTGATCGAGTGCCGGTGCCTGGGCTGCTCACGATCTGCCGTATGACGGCGATCATATGAGGATCGTCGCCCCGCCTTCATGCTGCTGCTCAAATGCTCAGAGGCGAACTGGCCCGACTGGCTAGCTTGCACGCCTCGCTGACGAGGCGAGCAAGAAGAAGCACCTGTGGCTGTCCGGACGCGGTACTCAATCTGGGGGCGGCGCTCGCACCTTACGCGACGCTGCAGCCCGATCTGCTCGAACTCGGCCGCTTCGTCGACGATTCGGTTCGCGAGACGATCTCGGTTACGCATCGAAAGCTGGCCGACGACCTCGAGCTGCTCGAGAACCTGAACGACTCGAATCCCGACTCCGGCGACACGCGGCTCCTGGCCGAGGTCCTGGGTGACCGGATCCTCGAACTCCTGGAGCGCGAGGAGCGCGCGATCTTCGCGCCGCTGCTGCGCCTTTCCGCCGCGTCGGGAGGGCAACCGACAGACGGCGGAACCGACAGAGAGACAACCCCACCAAAGGAGGCACCGAAATGAGTCCGACAAGGCCACACATTCCGCGCCAGGGTGAACCCCACGCCCCACCGCTACGCCGGGCGCGCCTCCGGAACGGCACCATGGCGATCCTCATCCTGCTGGTGGTCGCGGGTTGTGCCGATGGGACCCGTACCCCCTCGGCTCGCACGGCAGTCAAGGAGGCCCAGGCGCCCATCTCGTGGACTCACTACGACGTCCCCGAGGCTCCCGCGCAGACCGCCGAGCTCGCGGCTGCCGGAGCCAAGCTGTACGAAGAGAACTGCTCTAGCTGCCATGGCGCCACCGGCGCCGCCGACGGCGTCTGCGCCGGGTTTCTCTCCCCGCAGCCGCGCGACTTCACGACCGGGATCTACCGCTTCAAGACCACCCCGGGCGGCGAGATGCCGACGGACGAAGACCTCTTCCGCACCGTCTCGCTCGGCCTGCACAGCACCGGAATGCCGCCGTGGCGCTATCTGCTGAGCGACGAGGAGCGGTGGGCACTGGTGTCTCACTTGAAGACCCTGTCGCCGACGTTTGCGGAGCGCGGCGCCGGGAACCCGGTCGATCTGGGCACCGAGCCGACGAACGTGACCGACGAGATGGTCGCCGCCGGCCGGGAGCTCTACATACAGGCCCAGTGCGGCAAGTGCCATGGTGAGACCGGGTACGGCGACGGTCCCTCGGCGCTGACGCTGGTGGACGCCTTCGGCAACGGAATCCCGCCGCGCAACTACCACAGAGCCGGAGACTTCAAACGCGGTCACACGCTGCGAGACGTCGCGCTCACGATCCATACGGGAAACAACGGCACGCCGATGCCCGCCTTCGACGAAGCGCTGAGCGAGGAGCAGGTGTGGGAGCTGGCGTCGTACGTTCTGAGTCTGGCGGAGAGCCAGTTCGCGGGCGGCGGCACCCCGGCGGCGGCGGATTTCGGCGAGCATCTCGGCGAGCCCGACGTGGTCGTCAAGCTGATGGAGCGCCACTGGAAGTACATTCCCGACCTGATCCGCGTGCAACAGGGACAGATCGTGCGCGTCGAGTTTCAGCCGACCGACAACGGGCTCGGGGTCGGACACGGCTTCGCCGTCGACGGTTATGACAAGTCAGCCTTCATCAACGGCGCGATGGTCCAGCGCCCGAAGTCCGTGACCTTCCGGGCCGACAAGGCGGGCACCTTCACGTTCTACTGCGCCACTCAGTGCAGCACCGGCCCACTCCACCCGAAGATGAACGGCACGCTGATCGTCGAACCGGCGGAAAGCTGAGGAGATTGCCATGAGTACGCGACTGACACTATCGAGCATCATCGTCCTGGGCTTCGTCTTCGGCTTCGCTCTCCTGGGCGGATGCCAGACCGCCCGCGCGCCGGAGCCGGGCGTCGGCGACGTCGCCAGCCAGATCTACGTGCCGATCGGCGAGTGGGACAAGTACTACGCTTTCCTGTCCGGCGGGCAGAGCGGTGCGGTCTACGTCTACGGCCTGCCGTCGGGGCGCTACATTCGCAGCATCCCGGTCTACGAACCGCGGGCCGGCTACGGTTACGCGGTGACCCCGGGCACCGAGCAGTACGAAAGGCTCAAGGCATCGGGCCCGATGTGGGGTGACACCCACCATCCGATTCTTTCGGAGACCGGTGGCAATTATGACGGCAAGTGGCTGTGGATCAACGACAAAGCCAACAGCCGGATCGCGCGCATCGACCTCACGGTGTTCGAGACCGTCGAGATCGCCAAGATCCCGAACCTCCAGGCCACCCACGGCATCGCCGTCATCTCGCCCGACACCAGCTATGTGATCGCCAACGGTGAGTTCCGAGCCGAGGTGCCGCCCGGCAGGGTCGACGTCGACAGCTACGGCTCGGTGATGGCGTTTCTCGACCCGATGACCCTCGAGCCTCGATTCGAGGTGCTGATGCCGGGGAATACCGACATCAACGACTCGAGCAAGGACGGACGCTGGGCGTTCACCACCATCTACAACCTCGAGGGCGGCCTGACGGTCGAGGCGATGATCCAACGCGACGAGGACGCGATCGCGGCGATCGACATTCGAGCCGCCGAACGAGCGGTAGAACGCGGCGAGTTCACCGTCTCGGAGGGGGTCAAGATCATCGATCCCGACGCCGTGACCGAGCGGGTGCTCTACCTTATTCCCGTGCCCAAGAACCCCCACGGCTGCGACGTCACGCCGGATGGCAAGTACGTGATGGGGTCCGGCAAGCTCTCCCCCACCGTCACGGTCATCGAGATCGCCAAGATCGATCAGGTCGAGAATCTCCGCGATGCGATCGCCGCGCAGCCGGAGGTCGGGCTGGGACCGTTGCACACGACCTTCGACGGTCGCGGCAACGCCTACACTTCGCTCTTCGTCGACTCCCAGCTCGTCAAGTGGAACATCGACAAGGCGGTCGCCGGGGACCCGACCTACATCGTCGACCGGGTCGACGTTCACTACAACGTCGGTCACACCCAGGCGACGCTGGCCGAAACCGTGAGCCCCACTGGCGAGTACTTGCTGTCGCTCAACAAGCTGTCCAAGGATCAGTACCTGCCGGTCGGCCCGACCATGCCGGAAGCTCAAGAGCTGATCGACATCTCGGGCGAGAAGATGAAGCTCCTGGCGTCGTTCCCGGCCGAGCCCGAGCCCCACGATGCGGTGTTCATGCTGGCCGAGGACCTCATCCCCCACGTGATCCAGACCGAGGAGCTCAGTCCGGACGCCGTGGCCGAGGGCGAGAGCCGCGTGGAGCAGGTCGGACCCAACGAAGTTCACGTCTACATGACGGCGATCCGTTCGAAATACGGCCTCAACAGCTTCACGGTCAAGGAGGGTGACAAGGTCACGGTAACGATGACCAACGTCGAGACCATCCGCGACATGAGCCACGGGTGGGCGCTCGAGGACTACGGGATCAACGTCGCCCTCGACCCGGGGCAGACGAGGGAAGTGACGTTCATCGCGGACAAGCCTGGAACCCACTGGTACTACTGCACCTGGTTCTGTTCGGCGCTGCATCTCGAGATGCGTGGAAGGATGCTGGTGGAACCGGCTGATGGATAGACCGAACGAGCGAACGGATAGGGGCGACCGCACGCGCCTCTATCTCGGAGGGGTCGCGGCGCTTATGGTTCTCATCCTCGTACTGCCGCTCTGGACGACGCGGATGGAGGCGCCTCAGTATCAGGATGAAGAGATCCTGGAGGTCCACGTCTACCCCACCCGCGTGATCGGCGACATTCGGGAGATCGAGCTGCTGAACGAGTACGTCGGAGTCCACCTGCCTCTCGACACTCCGGAGCTGACGGCGACCCCCTGGGTCCTGGGCTCGCTGCTGGTCGTGGCCCTGGCGGCGCAAGTTCTGCCGGCCGGCGCTCGGCGCCGTACCGCCAAGCTCCTCTGCTTCTCCATGCTGCTCGTTCTCCTAATCGGCGGCGGTCTCCTCCAGTACAGGCTCTACGAGATGGGTCACAATCGCGATGATTCCATCATGACGCGTGTCCCCGACTTCACCCCACCGCTTCTGGGCTCGAAGAAGATCGCCAATTTCACCGCCCACATGAGCCTCGGCGCCGGTGCCTGGGCCTATCTCGCCGCGATCCTGCTCGCGGGATGGGCCGCCTACGGCACTGGACGCAGCGCTGGCCATCGCGCTTCGCCGCTCGCGGTCGAAGATGGACCCGACGGTGGCCCTGCGCTCGGTGGGGGCGCTTCCCTCCGGCTGCGGTTCGACGACGGCGAAGGGGGCTACCGATGACCGTCGCCGAACTTCCGAAGCCGCCGGTGCGCTCGCCCTTCGGTATCGGTCGGGGGCTCGCCGCCCTGATGGCCGGTGTCGTCCTCATCGGCGCCCTGCTCGTGACCGGCATGGTTCTGGTGCCGCGCTATCTGGCCAGCAACCCCGCCACCGCTCTCCAGCGCAGCGACGCCGACCGGGTGGCCGTCGACG
>CALZKB010000121.1:0-7998 GCA_945787575.1 Thermoanaerobaculia bacterium
ACGGAGAGTTCGTCACCGAAGTAGGCCTTCGAGGCGACAGGCGCAATTCTCCCTGGAATCCCCTTCGAGCCGAGTGGCCTTCAGACCGGAACGAACCGCGACGAAGGTAGAAACGCACCAGGTGGAAACTGCGCCTTCTTACCTTCGCTGAATCGCTTTGCCGCCTCTCGGTATCCGTAGAAGAACCTCAAGTAGGCGTGCTCGAGCCGACGTCGCACGTAGCCGCGGTGGGCATGGAATCTCGGAGCAGGAGAGCGATCGGATCGCCGGGGTTGTCCGTGTGGGCTCTGCGCGAGGATGGCCTCTGCCCCCATCGGCGTGTCCTTGGCCTCGCGGAGTCGCTCTTCGGTCTCAGCTTCGATCTCTCGAACCAGGGCTCGGAGCCTGGTGTTCACCTTGTGTTCAGGCTGGGACTGCCAGCTGGGGACGGGAGTGAGCTCGAGTTCGACCTCTTCGGCGAAGCGGAGCCTGGGGGCCGCTTCGCCTCGCCTGCGGGCCTTGAACTCCGCGGTGCGATCGAACCAGAGGCCTTTGAGCCTCCAGCTCTTGTTGTGGGCGTTCGCTGAGGTTGCTCCGGGCCAGTTCCGGGGTGAATCGATCAGGCCTTCCTTGCATCCTTGGGAGAGCAGGTAGCGCAGACGCTTGAGCTCGGCTTCGGGTTCGTTGGAAACGACGATCGCTCGGTAGCGTCTTCCCCAGAACTTCTCCCGCCAGTGGTAGAGGCGACCAGCTTCCTTGGCGATGTTGGCATTGACGTAGTTCATGAATCGGGCGAGCTGCCACGCGTCTTCGGGTTGGAGGAGCAAATGGCAGTGGTTGGAGAGGTAGATGAAGGCGCAGACGGTCATCAGGTAGCGCTCCTGGGCCTTAGCGAGGACGCCGAGGATGATCGGGGTCAGGTCGCGATGCGGCTTCAAGAGGAAGCGACCTTGGAGAGTTCGGCAGGTGACTTCGACGAGGGAGTTGGGTGGGATGAAGCGGAGATCTCGGGCCACGCTCTACTAGACGGAGTTGGAGCGGGAAATCTTGCGAGAAAAGGGTGGGACCTCTTCGGGGGGGGGACCTCTTCGGGGGAGAAAAGGGTGGGACCTCTTCGGGGGAGACCTCTTCGGGGGAGGGACCTCTTCGGGGGAGGACCTCTTCGGGGGGAGGACCTCTTCGGGGGGACTGAGGCACGTGAACCCGCTCAACCTCCGGCTCGGGCGGGATCTTCGCCGCTACGCAGAACGTAGCCGACGCCTGCGACCGTCTGCAGGAGCGGATGTGCCCGCCCGTTGTCGATTCTCTTTCGCAGCCGACAGACCGTGACGTCGACTACGTTGCTCAGCGCATCGAAGGTGTCGTCCCAGACGTGCTCGGAGATCTCGGTTCGGGTTACCACCTCGCCCTTGCGGTGAAGGAGGTATTCGAGGAGAGAGAACTCCGTGTGCGACAGGTGGACGGGCTCTCCCGCGAGGGTCACGCCCTTGGCAGCAGGATCCATCACCAGATCACCAACGGCAAGCCGGAAGCGCAGCGATCGTTCCCTTCGGCGAATCAGGCTGCCGACACGAGCCAGGAACTCATCGATCGAGAACGGCTTGGTCATGTAGTCGTCGGCTCCGCAGTTGAGACCCAGCACGCGATCCTCGGCACCGATTCTGCTGGCCATCAGCATGATCGGTGTCTCGACGCCTCCGGCGCGCCACCGTTCCAGGAGCTCGAGCCCATCGACCCCAGGCAGGGTTCGCGCGAGAATGATCACGGCGAAATCGGTCTCGGTCACCAGCCCCTCGGCCCGCTCACCGTCCTCGCACCTGACTACAACGCAGTGGATCGACGAGAGCGCCTCGTGCAGCCGCCTCGCCAACAGCCGCTCGTCCTCGACGATGAGGACCCTCGAGCCCTCTCCGTCGAAGCGAGCACGACTCTTGACGCTACTCATGGCAGCTTCTCGCTCTCCAGTTCGAGTAGAGCTGCTCCAAGGGCAGTCACGTCACCATCGGCGACGGCAGCTACAAGGCCTGAGTCTTCGCGATTCATGAGGGGGTCCTGGAGACGCCTGTAAGACTTAGTGCCTTCGAGTGCGGTTTCGGTTCAACGGGGGGTCGTCTGCATGGCCGTGAACGAGGTTGGGGTCGCCGTCTACGCACCATTTGCCGGGACAGAGCCCGGCCGCTGCAAGCAGTCGTGGGAGAAGCTGCAGCTTCCCGGTTCGCCTGAATCCACCGGACGCGCGCCGGCGCCATCAGCCAACGTGGGACTAAACGGGGGGCACCGGTGGTGGGCTAGTCTGAGAAGTAGGCCTCGGCGAAGGCGACGGCGTCGGCCCCGATGACGGCTCCCATCTGCCGGCCCGGAAGATCGTCGGCCGGGGGATGGATGCCGCCCCAGATGCGCGAGAGGCTCGTCTGGTCGGAGGCGTCGTAGTACGAGGCCCACTGCAGGGTGACGTCGACGCTCGGCCCGTCCTCGAAGACCAGGAACTCGTTGGCGGGGCAGAAGAACTCGCCCAGCCCGCCGGGAAAATACGGTGATCCGGTGATCTGGGTCAGCACCTCCGAGGCGGCGCGGCTGAAGGTGCTATGGCCCGAGACGTAGCCGGCGAACGGTGGGGTGACGAACGACGGCCGCTGATAGGGCCACCAGTTGTCGGCGAGGATCCAGCCCACGCCGGCGACGTCGGTGTCGGGATCATCTATGTAGTCGGGACCGCGCCAGCTGAGGAGGGCGATCTTGCCCTCGGAACCGGCGAGATGCTCGTGGCGCTCGCCCGGAGCGGTGGTCTCCTCGGTGACGACCTCGATCCGCCCGGGGTAAAGCCGGATACCGTCCGGGTGAAAGGAGGGACCATCGGGGTCCGAGGACTGGCCGAGGCCTGCCATGTAACGCAGCGCCGAGACCGGCCGGATGTAGTCGTACCACCCCTTTGCGCCCCACGCCGCAATCGCGGCGTCGTGCATCGCGCCGCCGAGGATGAAGTAGGTCCTCACGTCCCACTCGAGCTCACCGAGGATCGGTCCGGAGCCGCGATAACGCTTCTCGAACTGGGGGTGGTCAGCCACGTAGTTGGCGATCGTGAACCAGTGGCCGGGTGGCGTCTCGGATTCCGGGCCGTCGGCCCAGAACTCGGCCAGCACGCGGGCGTAGTCGCCGCGCGGCACCAGCTGAGCTTCGTAGGGCTCGCCGGTGACCGGATTGACCGGGTGTCCGGTCCCGGAGTCGCCGCCTTCGAGGTGGTCATAGTACGTCTCGTAGTCATCGACGTCGGGCAGGGGTGAGTTGCCGAGAGTCCCCGGGGAGATGTCGATCATCTCTCCGTCGCTCGGGTCGAGGTGTCCAGACCAGAGCGCGACCATCTCGGTGCCCCACTTGTAGTACTCCGAGGCGAAGAACGGCGGAGGTCCCGGGTCGTGATAGGTCCAGAAGTCAAAGCCGGTGCGGTGGTAGATCGTCAGATCCGCCGGCGACAACGCGAACGGGTAGACCTGGCCCCATTCCGGACTGAGAAAGTCCGGAAAACCGCCGATGATGACGTTGCCGCCTTGGTCGATAAAGAAATCGAGCACCAGGGGCTGCCAGCGATCGGGGTCGTCGAGCCACGGGTTGCCGGGCAAGTCCGGTAGCAGCGGCAGGTTCCATGGCTTGTAGTAGTCGTTGGCGTAGTCGTTCTCTTCGTTGGCGTGGTCATCGGCGTAGTGTTCGAAGATCGTCTGGGCGATCCGGTTGCCGAGAGCGGCCGCCGAGCGCCCATCGGTGGAGGTGTTGCTCCGGTCGTAGCCAAGCTGCTCCATCGTGCCGTCGAGCGCCTGGAGGGTGTCTTTGGCGCCCGGTGAGTCGGCGTAGCGCCGCGCGAGCACTCGGTAAACCGCGAAACTGATCGCTTCGTTGCGGGCGGCTTCGACGCGGTACTGCGGTAGCGGGATCTTCTCGAGATGGAGGTGGTTGCTGACGTCGGCGTCGTAGGTCGCCCAGGCGTCCCAGGTCGCGACCGAAGCGTGGAAGAGGTTGCGGGCGTGGACCGTCGGGCGCGCGAAATCGCGACGAATGGCGTCGAGCAGCAGCTCGTTCCACTGCCTGGCGACGGAGTGCTGCCCGGCGGCGAGGCCGGTGCTCGCGAGCAGAAGGCCGGCGAGAATCAGCAGGGGGCCAAGGCCGAAGCTTCGTGTGGTGCTCACGTCAAGTCCTCCCACCCTGGGGATATGTTCCGGACGCGACCGGAAGGGCCCGTCGCCCGGCGCCGCGAAGGCACGGCCGGGCAACGGCTCAGAGGGTTTGGACTAGCCTCTCACAGGCTTCACGAGTCACCAATACCCGGCGGTGAGAACACCTCCTCTCGACGTCAGAACCAGCGCTCGAAGCGGGCAGGAGGCTGCGGCGGCAATCTGCGGCGAAACTTGACGAGCTGCGGCTTGGCGAAGAGCTTGATCAGTGCCAGGCCGGCGACGAAGCCGCCGATGTGAGCCCAGAAGGCCACGCCGCCGCCGATCGCTCCCAGGCTCGAGAAGCCGGAGAAGAGCTGGATCGCGATCCACTCGGCGAGCACGATCCACGCCGGTAGTGCGAACACCCGTACGAAGAAGACGAAGACGAACAAGGTGTGCACTCGCACCGTGGGGTAGAGCAGCAGGTAGGCGCCCATCACGCCACTGATCGCTCCCGACGCACCGACCGTCGGGATCGCGCTCGACGGGTCGGACGCGACGTGGGCGGCGGTTGCGAGCACACCGCTCAACAGGTAGAACACGACGAAGCGAAGGCTTCCCATCGAGTCCTCGATGTTGTTGCCGAAGATCCACAGAAACAACTTGTTGCCGATCAAGTGCATCCAGCTGCCGTGCATGAACATGGAGCTGAATACCGTGAGCCAGCCGAGCCCGCCGATCTCGCACGAGTAGCCGTGGCCGAGGGCGATGGTGTCGCCCGGCCCCAGACCGCCGGTCAGGTCCGCCGGGATCGCCGCCATCCCGCACAGCGAGCGCAGCAGACCCTCGCCCGCTCCAGCTCCTTGAAACAGTAGCCAAACGAGCACATTGAGCACGATCACGGCGATCGTCACGATCGGGGTGATGCGGGTCGGGTTGTCGTCGCGCAGCGGGAACACGGAACGCTAGTTCTTCACCCGGCTACTTGGCGCGCAGCGACGCTACCAGCGGCATGCGGGCGACGCCACGCACGGCCAGAACGCTGGAGAGCATGCCGATCGCGAAGACGCCGACGAGCGTGGCCGCGAGAGGAACCCACGGCAGCGTCTGCCCGGAGAGCACCAGATGGGGCGCGGCCGCCACGGCCCCGGCCGCGGCGCCGACGCCGAGGCCGATGAGGAGAAGAAAGGCGTTCTCGGCCACGACCAGGATCTGCAGGCGAGAGCGGCGGTAGCCGACGGCACGCAGGGTTGCCAGCTCGGCGCGGCGCTCGAGGACGTTGCGCAGGAGGATCACTCCCATGCCGATCGTCCCGAGGATAAGCCCCAGTCCTCCCAGCGTCTGGAAGGTCGAGAGATAGGTGTCTTCGACTTCTTGGAAGGAGGCGAGTCGCTCGCTCGAGGAGACTGCGTCGAAGCCATGACGGGCGAGCTCACTCTCAAGGGACGCCGCCAGGGCCGCGGAGTCTCCGGCAGCTGGATCGAGCAAGAAGTAGCCGTACCCGGCGCGGCTCGGGAAATGCCTCTGGAACGCGCTTTCCGAGATCAGCACCTCACTCTGAAAGAGGCTCTTCGCGAGCAGCCCGACAAAACGCAGTCGGATCGACTCGCCACGCTCGTTGTCGATCACGAGATCCTGGCCGAGGCCGGAATGCAGGATCCACATCACCGAGTTGGCGTCGCCGACCGCGGGGATCGCGCCGTCGGCGAGCGGCTCTGCGAGCAGCGTCCATGGGTTGGCGCGCGGCTCCACCGTCCGCTGAAAGGTGAAGCCGCCGCGATCGGTCATCTCGGGCGGCACCCCCAAGAGCCGCGGCCGCTCGGGTCGATAGAGATTGAGACAGCTGATGTCTTCACCCGGCAACAGTCGGAACGGAACCACCGCGACCTCCGCCAGCAGGTCGCTCAGCCGCTCACCCTCGGCTCGGAGATCGCCGAGGATCGGGACATCGGTCTCGGCGATCAAAGCGAAACCGCCGGCACCGGAGCTGCGATCGCCGACATCGATGGGGCCGTGGACGCGGTTGGCGGCGACCACGACGATGACGAAGCTGGCCGAGGCCATCAACGCGACGCTCAACAGACTTCGTCCACGGCTACGGGTGCTGTCACGAGCCGCCAGGGCCAACGCTCGGCCGCGTCCGAGCTGGTAGGCCTTGGCACTCTCACGGCCACAGAAGTGGGCAAAGGCGGCGATTCCCGCCACCAGCAGAGCGGCGCCGACCCCGAAAGCGAGGGCGGCGGCGGATCGCGGGTCGCGGGTCGTGGCGAACGCGGTGAGTCCGGCGGCCGCGAGGAGGGCGCCGAGGCCGATCCAGAAGGGGCGCCGCGAGCCGATGGTGCGTTCCCCCGCGACCGAGCCGGCCAGCAGACCGACGATCGACATCCTCCCCAGCCGTCGCAGCGCAAAGGCGATGGCGAGAACGACTACCGGAATCGAGACCAGGGCGCCGAGCGCGAGGGTCGACGGCCGGACATGGAGAAACAGCACCGGCTCGCCGATCGCCGGGAGCCACCAGCTCCGCAACGCCGCGAGCAATGCCCAGGAATAGGCGGCGCCGCCGGCGAGGCCGAGCAGCGTGCCGAAAAGGGCGAGGACGAGACCTTCGGTCAAGAAACGCCGGCGCACCGTAGCTGCCGAAAAGCCGGTAGCTCTCAGCAGTCCGACCTCGGTGGCTCGCTGCTCCACGCCGAGCCGGAAGAGCAGACCGGCCAGCAGCGCGGCCGAGGCCAGCAGGAACATGCTCAGTCCCAGGAAGAGGCCCGCGAAGTTGGTTGCGCCGCGCGCCGCCCGCAGCCCGTGGTCGCGCAGCGGGCGCACCGCCATTCCGACGACCCGCGGATCGAGGTGGTGACGCAGGCCGTCGGTCAGGCGCTCGGTCACCATCGCGAACGACGTCGAGGGAGAGAGGCCGAGGCGGATGCTCGTCAACCGGCCGAACCGGCTGTCCCACAGCTCGGCACCCAGCGCGGCGCCGACGAACGCCTTGGGCGCCGCGCGGTACTCGTCCCAGTACCGTTCGTCCTGAGGTCGGATGCGGTCGAGATCGACGGGAAAGGGCGGATCCCAGGCGGAGATGTCGGCGGCTCCCTCGATGCCGGGAAACTCCGGCGTGAGATTGGGGTCGAGGGCTAGGCCCTCCATCGCCACCACCCCCCGCAGACGCAGGGTCCGCCCGACGGTGGAAAGCTCGTCGCGCGATCCGAGCTCGTAGTACTCGACGGTCACCGGATCGCCGATCTCGGCGGCGAGCTGCTCTGCCGCCCAGGCGTTGAGCAGGATCTCGTCATCGGCGAGAGCGGGGGCCGGCGAACCGTCGATCAGTTGGAAGCGGCCCAGCGCCGCCGTCGTGGGCGGCTCGAAAGCCGAGATCGTCGAGTAGGGCACCGTGCGGTCGCCGACGGCGAGTGAGTTGGCCAGATAGGTCAAGACCGGCTGCGTGGGCAACTCGAGATCGGACGCCACCCGCTCGATCGCCGCTGCGCGGGCGTCGTCGATGACGAACTCACGACTCTCGACGGTGACGGCTCGATCGTGCGAGCGGAGATCGAGCCCGAGATCGTCGAGCTCGAGGATCTCCGCGAGGGCGTCTTCGATCTCGTGCGTGTCGGCTGCGCCGGCGTTGTCGCCGGAGTGCCCGACGATCGCGTTGACGCGCTCGACGCCCCGACCGAGAACCGCCCGCTGAGCGCGAGCGAGATCGACGAAGACGCTGAGCGTTCGAGACTGTCGCGGCTCGAGCCCGAAACCGCCGGCGCCCCGATCGGGGAACACTCGATCGACGACGACGCGGAGCACTCCGATCGTATCCTCGGTCTCGGCGCGCCCGACGACGGTCTCTCGCGGCACATCGCTCGGCCGCTGGAAGGCGAGA
>CALZKB010000121.1:8020-19439 GCA_945787575.1 Thermoanaerobaculia bacterium
ACTCGGCTCCCTCTGCGATTTCGAGCTCGTCGGCCAGGGCACGGCTGACGGCAGCCGCGGGGAACGTTCCGCGGCGGCTCTCGAGATCGACCCCTTCGAGATCGGGGTAGAAGGCGAAGAAGTCGCCGGAGACGCCCCAGAGCGCGACCCTGGAGGCGCGGGCGCCGCTTTCGGCGGCGGTCGCGGACGCTCTCAGGGTGAGAGCCGGAGCGACTTCGGCTCGGGGTCTGGCAGCAGCGAGATCGGCAGCTAGAGTCTGGCGAAACGGCCGCTCGGCGACGATCGCCCATTCGATCTCGCCGAGGCGATCGAGGGCGAGCGAGCGGAGGCTTCCACGGAGGGAGTCGCCGACGATGAGTGCGCCGGTCAGCACCGCGGTGGTAACGGCGGCACCGAGGATCACCGCGACGTGGGTCCGCCAGTAGTGAGTCAGGCTTCGAAGCATTGACCTTCGACGAGGCGCACGCGGCGAGCGAACCGCGCGGCGACTTCGTCGCTATGGGTGACGACGATCAACAGGCCTTTGAACTCTTCCCGTAGCTCGAGCAACAGATTGGCCACCGCCATCGCGTTGGTCCGATCGAGGTTGCCGGTAGGCTCGTCGCACAGCAGCATCGCCGGGTGGTGAATCAGCGCGCGTGCGACCGCAACCCGCTGGCGCTCGCCGCCCGACAGCTCGGCGGGGCGATGGCCGAGCCGGTGGCCGAGCCCCACTCGTTCGAGCAGTCCCCGGCCGGTCGCTTCCGCTTCGGCCGCCGGCGGCGGGAATGCGAGGGTGGGCAGGAGAACGTTCTCGAGCACCGTGTACTGAGGGAGAAGGTGAGAATCCTGGAACACGAAGCCGGTCACCTGATTGCGAAAGCGCGCGAGCTCGCGATCGGGGAGCCGGAACGGGTCCTCGCCGTCGACTTCCAGTCGACCGCCCGACGGTCGCTCGAGCGTGCCGATGATGTGAAGCAGCGTGCTCTTGCCCGAGCCCGACGGACCGGTGACCGCGATCGCGTCGCCCGACGCCGCCGCGAGGTCGACTCCGCGCAGGACCTCGACCGCGGCCGGACCCTCGCCGAAAGTCTTGGTTACCGCTTCGAGCAGCAAGGTCGTCACTCGGAGTACTCCTCGAGGCGATCGGCGATGTCGGCTGGTATCGGCGTCGAACGCGGTCCGCCAGGGTCGTCGAGTCTGCAACAGACCGCGGTGGTCTCACCGACCGCGATGGTCTCGCCTTCGCGTTCGAACTCGAAGCCATAGGTCATCGAGCGCTCGCCCTTGCGGACGACACGGACGACGATGTCGAGCACGTCCGCGAAGCGCGCGGCGGTCGAGTACCGGCAGGTCGCGTTGACCCGCGGCCAGCCGATCTCGTGCCCTTGCCATCGGCGGTGAACCTCGTGGCCGAGCGAGCGCAAGAGCTCGTGCTCGGCGGTCTCCATGAAGACGAAGAAACGCGAGAAGTGAACGATGCCCGCCAGATCGGTGTCGGCGAACTCGACGCGTCTTTGGGTACGGAATTCCGAGATCACTTCAGCGGTCATGCGGTTCGCTCCAGCGAGCTGCGGAGGAGCTCGTCGAGCACGCCGGCGGTCGCAAGCGCCATGACGGTGGCGGTGCGTTGCTCGTGGACCGCCGCTCGCCCACGCTCCCCCAGCATTCGGCGCTCGTCGGGCTGCTCGATCAGCCGCCGGAGCGCCGCCGTCAGATCGTCGATCGACTCCGGGTCGAACAGCACGCCGCCCCCGGTCTCCCCGACGATCTCCGGAAACGACCCATGGCGCGGCAGAACGACCGGCAGTCCGCTGGCCATCGCCTCCAGGGCGAAGAGCCCTTTGGGCTCACGGTAGGTGGTGGGCACGCAAAGCAGGTCGATCGACTGCAGGAATCGGATCTTCGCGTTGCGGTCGATCTCCCCCTCGAAGTCGACCCGCTTCCCGAGCCCGGCGGCTTCGAGCCGCGCGAGCTGTTCGTCGAGATAGCCTCGATCTCGCGGCCCCAGGTAGCCGGCGATGCGGAGCCTCAGATCGGGGCGCTGGCCGGCGAGGATCTCGAAGGCCTCGACGAGACGGTGGAGTCCCTTTTCCGGACTGATGCGAGCGAGGTATCCGACCGTCACCCCGTCTCCCTCAGAGCGCGGCTCCGCGGCCGTGTGGCCCGCTATCCGGATGCCGAGCGGCACCACCCGAACGCGCGCCGGCTCGACGTCGAGCCGAGCCGCCATGTGCTCGGCGTAGTAGCGGCTGGGTGCCAGGAACAGGTCGGGCTCGCGGGCGCGCAGGCGCATCTCGGCGATGACCCGGCCGCGCACCGGCTCGGGCAGTCCATCGATGAAGAGGTCCTCACCCTGGACCCCGACGACGACCGGAACTCCGAGCTCTCGCTTGATCGTGCGGGTCAGGCCGATCAGCAGCGAGTTGGTGATGACGACGATCTCGGGGCGGTAGGTACCGGCGAGCCAGTCGACGAGTCGATCGAGCTCCTTGCGCTGGGCGCCCGACTCCCCGCGGAGCATCTCCAGCGTCAGGTCACCCAGTCCGCGAGGGTCGGTCGAAGCTCCCCATCGCGAGACCCAGCCGAGCAATGCGGGGCTATCGAGCCAGCGGTCGAAGAGACGCGGCGTGCTGCGGAAGAACTTCGACTTCTGCTGCAAGTAGACGTTGACGGCGCCGTAGAAGACGTGCGAGTCGCTAACGTCGTCCTCGTCGGTCTTGAGCGGCGTGTAGGTCGGCAGGAGCGCCACCTCATGACCGGCCTCCTGCAGGGCGGCGGCCAGGGTGTTGTCGTGGATGCAGCTCCCGCAGTACATCCCACCGGCGCCTGCCGCGATATAGGCGATTCTCATGGCGCCGTCTCTGCGGGCGGGAAGAAACGCGCCAGTCGCTCGTCGCCCGGTGCCCGGGTGACGAGCGAGACGAGCCAAAGTGCCAAGCCGGAGGCGGCGAGGATCACGACGACCGGCATGAGTCCGCTGTCGCCCACCGTGTAGGCCGGTTGGGACCATCCGCGGACGAGAAAGGCAAACCAGGTCACGATCGCCGCTCCCAGTGCGGCGCAGGCCCCGGCACGGGTGCTCCGACGCCAATAGAGAGCAGCCACGAAGAGAGGGGTCAATGCCGCAAAGCCGCTGAACGACCAGACGCCGAGCCGGAAGATGCTCTGATCGATGACGAGCGACAGGGAGTAGGTGATGGCTAGCACGAGAGTGACGAAGCCCCGCCCGGCGAGGATTTCGAGACGATCGCTCATGCGGTCGCGATAGCGATAGTGTTTCACGATGTCGTGGGTGAACATGTTGGCCAGTGCCAGGGTCTGGGAGTCGAGCGACGACATCACGGCGGCGAGCACGCCCGCGGCCAGGAATCCGGCCAGCACGCCGGGGGCGTAGCGACCGATCATCTGGATGAGGATCGAGTTGGCCGCGGGGCCCTCGAGGCCGGGGAAGTCGACCGCGCCCAAGACCCCGATCGACACGCTCGGAACCCACACGGCGGCGACGCAGATTGGATAGGCGACGACCGGGAGCCTGAAACTCCTGGCGCTCTTGGCGGTCAGCCAGTGCAGGAAGATGTGGGGGAAGCCGACCACCGACAGCGGGATCGCCATGTAGCTCAGCAGCTCGAGCGGCTGCACCCGCGCCCCGCGGACGAGCAGCTCCGGCTCGACCTCGGCGACCCGCGCGAACGCCGCGGAGAGGCCGCCGAAGCTGCGGACGATGATCCAGAAGGTGACGCCGCCGAGGAGGGTAAACACGGCTGTCTGAGCGGCGTTGGCCCAGGCGGTTCCGCGCAGGCCGCCGGCAGTGACGTAGACCAAGACCACGAGAGTGATCGCGAGGCTGCCAGCCCACTCCGGCACCGTTCCCTCGGTTATCTGGGCGAGGGTGAGACCGCCCCCCTTGATGCCGATCAGAAGATAAGGAACGAGGAGCACGACCTGGAAGGCGAAGAGCAGGGCGCCGAGCCGGTCGGACCCCCAACGATCGCGCACCATCTCGACCTGGGTGAGGTAGCCGTGCCGTTTACCGAGCCCCCAGACCCGGGGGGCGATGGTAAGAAAGACGAGCGGCGCGACGAGGGCGGTCGACGATGCCATCAGGGCGAAGACGCCGATCCCCCGGCGGTAGGCTTCGCCCGAGGCCCCGAGCAGCGAGAAGGCGGTCATGTTGGTGCCGAAGAGCGAGGTCAGCAGCAACAGCGAGCCGATGCTGCGGGTGGCGACGAAGTAATCCACGCCGGTGCCCCGAAACGCCCGGGCGCTCCCCCAGCCTATGGCGAGCACCAGCAGCAAGTAGGCGGCGATGATGGCCAGGGTCATCGGCGGAGCTCGTCGGGTCCTCTAGGAGTCGTCCGAGCCGAGGCGGCGGGCGGCGACGGCCATCAGCAGGGCGGTCACCAGACAGAAGCCGAAGTGGTAGGCGAGACCGATCGGCACCCCGAGAATCGGCGTGGCGTCGTGCCACCACCAGACGTCGTTGTGAAGGACGAAAAGGGCGACGGCGGCCAGCCAGAAGAGGAGGCTCTTCAGCACGCCGCCTTGCTCGAAGCTCGCCGATGATCGACCAGCGCTGCCACGAAGTCTTCGACATCCACCCGAAAGACGTTGCCGATCAACATCTCGGTCAGATCGCGGCGGAATCGGGGGTGGCGAGCGAGGAACTCGGCGACGCTGAAGTCGGGATCGTAGTAGGCATAGACGAGCTGGCGGAGCGCTTCGCTCCCGCGCCGGAGCTCGGGCTCGAAGCGGCAGAGCCGCTCGGCGCTCGGCGCGCCGGCGACGAGGGCGTCGTGGATCGCGTCGGCCGCCAGCTCGGCCGATTTCATCGCCAGGAACACCCCGCTCGAGTAGATCGGGTCGATGAAGCCGAAGGCATCGCCGACCAGTACCCAACCGTCACCGGCGGCTTGCCGCGCATGGTACGAAAAGTCTCGGATCGCCTTCATCGGCATGATCTGGCGCGCCCCCAAGAGCCGCTCGGCGAGACGTGGGCACTGGGCCAGCTCCTGGTCGAACACCTTCTGGGGATCACCGCCGCGGTCCTCGACGAGATCTTCGACCGAACCGACGACGCCGACGCTCGCCCTTTCTTCCGGCTGGGGAATGAGCCAGAACCAAGCCTTGCGGTCGGCGGTGCGAAAGATGATCGTCGCCCCCCCGTCGATGCCGTCATCGAGACGAGCGCCGTCGAAGTGGCAGTAGTATGAGACGTTGCGCAGCTTGGTCTCGAACTCGCGCAGCTTCAGATGCCGAGCCAGCAGCGCACTTTGGCCGCTGGCGTCGACGATGACCCGAGCCGAGACCCTGCGGATATCCGCTCCTTCCTGGAGCAGCGCGCCCACCGCGCGCGGGCCGTCGAAGAGAAACTCGCGGACCGCTACCCCCCGGCGAACCTCGACCCCGTGTTCGGCGGCGTTCTCGAGCAGCAGCTGGTCGAACTCGCTGCGTCGGACCTGCCAGGTCTGGCTGCTCTCCTCGTCCCGGAATGCGTGGAAGTAGAACGGCTTCGACGCTCTCCCCTCGTGATTGACGAACTGGACGCTGCGCTTTTGTGGAAAAGAGGTCGCCCGCACCTTGTCGAGCACTCCGAGGCGCTCGAAGATCCAGTAGGTGGCCGGCATCAGCGACTCCCCGACCTTGAACTGCGGCGTCGCCGAACGCTCCGCCAACAGCACGCCTCGACCGTGTTGCGCCAGGAGGGTTGCCGCGGTCGAGCCCGCGGGGCCACCGCCGGCGACGAGGATGTCGTAGTGGTCTCGATTCGAGCTCATGGGGCTCTACCTGCGGTACTGAATACGGACGCTCGCCGAGAACGGTTGCCCCGGAATGACGGAGAACGAGCCGAAGCCGCGGGTCTCGTACTCCTCGTCGACGAGGTTCTTGAGGTCGAGCGACAGCCGCCAACGATCGAGCTCGTAGGAGACGGTCGCGTCGACCAGAGTGTGGGCATCGATCACCGCGAGGTTATCCTCGGCGATGAACTGATCGTCGAGCCAGCGGAGGCCGCCGCCGACGGTCAGGCCGTTCGAGAACCGGCGACTGAGCCACCCGCTGAAGAGATGCTCCGGCGCGAACGCCGGCGTGTTGCCGGAACGGTCGAGAGTCACGACGAAGGGCGGCTGTGGAAGGAAGATCAGCTCGGCGAAGCGGGTCAGCTCGGCGTCGGTGTAGGAGTAGGCGAAAGTAGCCGAGATCCCGCCACCCAGCTCACCCCCGAGCTCCGTTTCGACTCCTCGCGAACGCTGGTCGCCCGCCTGCTGAGTGAAGCCGTTGTCGTCCGGAATGGCGATGTTCTCGCGCTCCAGCTGGTACGCGGCGACGACGGCACGCAGCCTCCCGCCGGCGAAGTGTCGTCGCAAGCCCAATTCGTACTGGGTGCCCCGCTCGGGCACGCGCTCGCCGGCGACTCGCGGCGAGGCCGGTGAAAAGGAGCGAGCGAAGTTGGCGTAGACGGAGCCGTTCGAGCCGCTAGCGAGAACCAAGCCGACGAGCGGACTCACCTCGCTGGCGCTGCGCGAGGTTCCCCTGACGGCGTCGTCGAGCTCCAGCGAGTCGAAGCGTGCGCCGACGAGCAATCGGACGCGGTCCGAGAGGCGAATCTGATCCACCACGTAGGGGGCGATGAGACGGGTCTCGGTCTCACCGCTCGAGGCCTGGCCGGGAATCGGAACCAAGACGGGATCGGGGCTTTCGACCGGCCGAAAGAGCCCGATCGACGGCAGGAAGGCGACATCGAGAGCGAAGTCGTCGCTGTAGTCGCCGACCTCCACCCCCGCCAGCAGGCTGTGCCGTTCGGTCTCCACGACGGCCTCGAGCTGATTGCCGACGAATCTCTGCCGGTCGTCGAGGCCGAGGAGGCTGCGGAAGACCTGGGGGTCACCGACTCCAAAGTCGACGACGCCGTTGATGAGCGTCCCGCGAGTCTGCCAGTCGAGCTCCCGATAGTAGAGCTTGTCACGCAGCGCGACCCGGTCATTGATCTGGAACTCGTAGTCGATCTGACCCCGAGTCACGCCTTGGCTCGAGAAGTCGAGCGGAGAGGCGTAGGAGCGCTCTCGAGGCACGTCGGCCAGCACCGAGTCGACGAGCGGCAGGCCGGCGTCGGGGCGGTAGTCCGAGTCGAGACTCTCGAAGCTGACGGTCAGCGATTGACGGTCGGCGGGGCGCCAGGCGAATGCGGGATGGATGGCGGCGACCTCCTGGTCACGGCCGTCGCGATAGCCGTCGCTTTCACGCCAAAGGCCGTTGATGCGGAAGCTCGTCGCCCCGTCCTGCCCGGCGGTGTTGAGGTCGACGGTCGCTTCGCGAGTGCCGAAGCTGGCCGCTTCGAGTCCGAAGGTCGCGAACCGATAGGGAACGGGCCGCTTGCGGACGAGATTGACGACTCCGGCGAGCGGATTGCTGCCGTAGAGGAAGCCGGCCGGTCCCTTGAAGACCTCGACCCTCTCGACGTCGTAAAGCTGATAGAAGGTAGTCTCCGGCTCGCTCGCGCCGTCGGTCAGAACGAGACCGCTGGTCAGCGAATCGAAGCCGCGCACCACGAAGAAGTCGAATACCCCCGAGCCGGTCTGGACGTTGACACCGCTGACGTTGGCGAGCGCGTCGCCCAGCACTTCGGCGCTCTGCTCTTCGATCAGATTGCCGTTGACGGCGCCGATGTTGGCGGGCGTCCAGGCGAGGTCGATCGGGAGCTTAGAGGCGATGGTGTTCGAGGACGGCAGGAAGGGAAAGCTGTCGGTCACGTCGACGGTTTGTTCGAGGCGGCGGGATTCGTCCTTCTCGTCGGCGGACTCCTCCTCGGCGAGCAAGGGCAAGCCGGTGACGAGCGCGAGGGCCGCGAGCGCAACGAGGTGCCGCCCGATGGCGGCCGCGGGGGGCGTCGAACTCATCAGGGGATCACCTTCCGTCGATCGGCCGCGGCACCTGTGGCCCCCGCAGGTCGAGCGCCAGGAGCGTACCTTGGTCGCGCACGAACAGCAGGCCGTCAGCCAGCGAAGGCATGGTCCAGGTCCTGCCGTCGAGCGCTCGGAATCGGGCGAGCTCTCGATAGCTCGTGGAGTCGGCTTCCGCCAGCGCCAGCTCGCCGCGCTCGCTGAGGATCACCAAGCGGCCATCGGCGTAGATCAGCGAGCCCTTGGCAAAGCCGCGTTTTGCCCACCGCTCTTCGCCGTTGGCGGGATCGATACACTTGAGGGTGCCGTTGTCGAAGCCGTACAGGTAGCCGTCGACGAGCACCGAGCTGTTGAAGTGGTTGCGCATGACGCGGCTCTTCCAGATCTCTTCGACGCCGAGGCCGCTGCCGTCGCGCCGAACCTCGAGCATCGCGGCGCCCGAGTCGTAGGAGCTCGAGATGAAGAGCCGATCGGGAGGTAGGAAGACGGGCATCGCGGCGTTGACGTCGTAGTCGGTGCGCCACGGGTAGCTCCAAAGGACTTCGCCGGTCTCGGCGTCCACGGAGACGAGCTCGGTGCCCGAGAACGAGACGATCTGGCGCACGCCCTCGATGGTGACCGCCAGCGGCGTCGAGTATCCGGCCTTGTCGTCGTTCGCGTGCCAGCGTACCGCGCCGCTCGCCTTGTCGAAGGCGACCAGCGAGTAGCCCCGCCGTCCGCCGACGTCGACGATCAGCAGATCGCCCTCGACCAGTGGTGAGGTCGACACTCCCCAACGCGGGACCTCGGCACCGAGTTCTCTGGCTAGATCGAGCCGCCAACGGACCTCACCGCTGGCCGCCTCGAGGGAGTGGAGAACGCCCAGCGCTCCCAGCAGGTAGACGGAGTCGCCGTCGACGGTGGGGGTCGAGCGCGGTCCGCCGCCTTGGCCGTCGGAGCGATTGTCGCCGGTGCGCACCCGCCAGAGCTCGCGGCCGGTCGCGGCATCGAAGGCCACGGCGAGCTCGTCGCGGCCCGACCCGTAGAGGGTGAACAGCCGGCCGCCGGCGATCGACAGCCCGGAGTAGCCGTCGCCCAGCTCGGCTCGCCAGAGCTCCGGCGGACCGCTCTCGGCCCAGGCGGCGAGGAGCCCCGTCTCCGCCGAGCGGCCGTCGGCTCCGGGTCCTCGGTAACGCGGCCACTCGCCGGCGCTCGCCGACGAAACGGCGATCAGCAGTGCTGCGAGCGTCGCCAGGATCGGGGTCTTGTCGAAGTCGTTCGTCATATGGGGAATCCTCAGGTATAGCGGCCGCCGCGATAGACGGGATCGTAGAAGCCGGGTAACAGGGAGTCGACCTGCAGGAGTCCCTGGCGGGTGAGGGAGATCGAGTCGTCGCCGACCGTCAGCATGCCGCGATCGGCAAGGGCCGAGAACGGCTCTTCGAAACTGGTCAGGATGTCGACTCCGAACTTGTCGCGGAACGGTGCGGCGGCCAGCGAGCCGCGCTTGAGCTGCAGAATGAGCTCGCGAATCAACCGGTCACGAGCGGTCGTCTTGAACGCTCGGCCGAGCGGCCGGCGCCCCTCGCCGATGGTCGCCAGGTACTCGCCCCAGCCGTCGATGTTCTGGAAGTGGACGCCCGACAGGTGAGAGAAGGAGGCGACACCGGTGCCGAGCAGATCGCAACCGCCCCACACCGAGTCGCGATAGACGAAGCGGGTCTCGGCGGACGAGCGGACCATCGTGTAGCCCGACGACACCTCGTAGCCGGCCTTCGAGAGCTCCTCGATCGCGTAGTCATGCCACTCTCGCTTGTCGTCCCAGGTCGCGAGCGCAATGTCGAAGGAGCCGTCCAGGATGCGGCCCGAGTAACGAGTGTTGAAGGGAAGCTCCATCTGGTAGACGGTGACGCTGTCGGGGGCGAGGTCGACGGTCTTGGCGACCGTCTCCCTCCACGTCTCCCAGCGTTCGCCGACCATCCCTGCGATGAGGTCGATGTTGAGCTGATCGAAGCCGGCAGCTTCGATCCAGGGCAGGCAGCGGTCGATCTCCTGCGACAGGTGTGCGCGCCCGTTCTCGCGCAGGATCTCGTCGTCGAAGTTCTCGATGCCGAGGCTCAACCTGGTGACGCCGATCTCCTTGAGCGTCTGAACTTTGCCCTCGCTGAGGGTCCCCGGCTCGCATTCGAACGACACCTCTTCGGCGCCTTCCCACGGGATCGCCGCCTGGACCCTCTCGACGAGCTCGAGCAGGTGCTTGGCGCTGATGTAGGACGGGGTGCCGCCGCCGAAGTAGACGAACTTCGGGAGGCGTCCGGCGATCGCCGGCGCGCTGGCGTAGAGCTCGACCTCGTGGCCGAGAGCGTCGACATAGGCGCCGATCTCCGAGAAGTTCTTGTCGGTGTAGACCCGGAAGTAGCAGAACTTGCATCGCTTGCGGCAGAACGGAATGTGGAGGTAGAGACCGAGATCGGTGTCGGCCCTGGGTGGTGCCGCGAGAACGCGGTCGAGCGCTGGCAAGTGGTCGGCGCTCCACGCCGAGAACGGCGGATAGTTCGAAACGAAGACGCTTCCGACTTCGGTCTCCGGAGTCGAAGCGCCGGCGGTCGCCGGTTCGGGTTCGGTCATGAATGTCTCTTACGTTGGAATGCGATGACGGTTCCGTCGAGTGTGGTGACGACGAGCCTACCGCTTGCGAGCGCCGGGGAGCCGGCGATCGGCTCGCCGGTCTCGAACCGCCAGCGCTCGGCTCCGGTGGCGAGGTCGAGGGCGATCAGGTCGCCAGACTTGTCGGCGACGTAGACGAGCGCCCCGGAGATGACCGGTGAGGCGTCGACGCGGGCGCGCAGGCCGACCGTCCAGCGGCTCTCGCCGGTTGCGGGATCGATCGCGTGGACGAACTTGTCGCGACCGCCGATGACCAGGGTGTCGCCGCGCACCGCCGGTGACGAGTAGAACGGGAAGTGGCGGTCGGGATGGCTGTAGCGCCAGATCACCTCGCTCTTCTCGAGGTCGAGGCCGAGCACTTCGTTCTCGAAGCTGCCGACGAACGCGCGGCCCCCCTGGAGGGCGGGGCTGGCGGCCACGTAGCCGTCGAGCGAGATCTGAGCGCCCTCTGCACCGTCGGCGACGCGAATCCCGCGGAACAGACCGTCGCAGCCGGCAACGTAGGCATAGCCGTCGAGGACGGCGGGAGTGGCATGGACATAGGAGTCGGTCTCGACCCGCCAGGCGAGCTCGCCGGTCCGCCGGTCGAGCGCGTAGAGGAACTGGTCGTACGATCCGAAGAGAACCCGGTCGCCGATCTGATTGGCCGAGGAGACGACGCCCCCATCGGTCTCGAATGTCCAGCGATCCTCACCCGACTCGACATCGACGGCGTGGAAGAAACCGGCCTCGTCACCGATGTAGACGGTGTCGTCGAAAACCGCGGGGGAGGACTTGATCTCGGCCTCGGTCTGGTAGCTCCACAGCTGCTCGCCGGTCTCGAGATCGAGGGCGCGCAGCAAGCCGTCGAGACCGGCGACGAACACCCGGCCGCCGGCGATCGCGGTGCTCGACTC
>CALZKB010000122.1 GCA_945787575.1 Thermoanaerobaculia bacterium
GTGATCGCAGCCGTCAACGTCGTCTTGCCGTGATCCACGTGACCGATCGTCCCGATGTTCACGTGAGGCTTACTACGATCAAACTTTTCCTTCGCCATGGCGTCCTGACTTCCTCCTGGGATCCCATCGCCCGACCGGGCGTAATCCTGACCCACTCGCGCGGGCGCGCGATCCGAGCTGCTTTGTGGTTGCTGTTCTCCGCTGCCGCTTTCCGGTGGAGCCCACGACCGGATTTGAACCGGTGACCCCTTCCTTACCAAGGAAGTGCTCTACCCCTGAGCCACGTGGGCAAATCTACCGATAACCCCCCTCTGTCGGCCAGAGGAAGGGTCGACCGGCGAAACCCGCCGATTATATGGCGGTCCTGCTATCCTGTAAACCCCCAAAGCCGAGCTGCTCGGGGCCTGTTGTAAGTCAGTTTCTCACACGAATCGGCCGCGCGTCAATGGCTGGTCTTAGATCATGCCCCCGAGCCGTTCGCACGCCCAATCCAAGTGGGCGCAACCTCCCGGCCGTCGGGCACTACCTCAACGGGTGGCGTCTCCGAGGATCGATGCGGTGCATCCTGGGTCCGGCCGGCCACCAAGGCAAGGAGCTAGACGATGGCGCTGAGCGCATTCTCCGACAAGTCCCGACAACCTGGTGTGGACGAGCTCGAGGAAACGCTGGGTCGAACCCGCGTTCACTGGAACCGTCTGGTGACGCACATCGCCGCACGTTACGCACCGCTCGACGAGACGTGGAACTTCGCGGGCGCCAAGTGGGGGTGGTCGCTGCGTCTGAAGCGGAAGAAGCGGACCGTCCTCTACATGACCCCCTGCAAGAAACACTTCCTCGTCGGCTTCGTGCTGGGAGAAAAGGCCGTCCAAGCCGCCCGCGAGACCGATCTTCCCCGGTCGGTCCTGACCGTTATCGACGAGGCCAAGAAGTATGCCGAGGGCAGAGCCGTTCTGCTCGAGATTCGGAACCAGCGGGACCTCGAGGTCGCGAAGCGGCTGGCTGAGATCAAGATGGCCAACTGACGTCGGTGCGGCCAGGCTCTACTCCCACCGGAATATCCGCGACGAAACCATCGTGCAGACCGCGAAGTTGACGGCCAGGGCCAAGATCGCCGTCCAGTGCACGAGCCAACTCTCGCTAAGCCAGAGCCCGCGCAGCAGCTCGACGGACTGAGCCAGCGGGGAGAAGTGCGCCGCGCTGTGCCACACCGGGGGCAGCCCGTCGAGGGAGAGAAAGAGCCCGGACACCGCGAACAGCGGGTAGAGCAAGATGCTGGCCACCGGTTGGGAAACGCGCCGTGGGGACCGCGCTGGCGAGGACGAACCCGATCGACAGGATGCTGATCGTAACGACTACGACACCGACGAGGAAGCTCCAGAGATTCGGCGGCGGCGGATCGGCATAGAAGCGGCGGCCGACGAGGGCCAGCAGAGCGAGCGTCAGCGCCGTGAAGAGCATCTTGACGGCGACGTGACTCGCCAGGATCGCCGTGAAGATCGTGATGAGAACTGGCAGATCTCGCGCCCAGGGCGAGCCAGACTCGCTGTCGAGCCTCTCCAGGCTTCCGAGAATCACGAACAGAACGATCGGAACGAGAATCGTGCCGATGGCTCCCATGGGCTCCCGGAGGAAGATCTTGATCTCCAGCCAGGTGAGCCCGAGTAGGTGACGTAGCATGGTTCAGTCGCGGATCGAATGACCGGTGAGCTTCAAGAACACCTCTTCCAGATCGGGGATCACGGTGCGAAAAGCGCTCACCCGGATGTGGCTCCGGGAGAGACAGTCGATGACGTCGGAGACAAAGTCCTCTCCCGTGCCGAGCAGCGAGAAACGCCCGCCGACCGCGTTGATCGAGACGACACCGGGCACGCCTTCGAACGCCGATCGCTGGACGTGGCCATCGCAAGTGAACTCCACTCGGGCCTCGGGGCAGTGTCGAAGCACCAGCTCGCCGGGCGGTCCTATCTCGATGATGCGCCCGTGCTCGACGATCGCCACCCGGTCACACAACTGCTCGGCCTCGTCCATCAAGTGGGTCGTCAGGAAAACGGTCTTGCCGACTCCTTGATTCCGCGAACCAGTTCCCAGATCCGACGCCTCGCCTGTGGATCGAGACCGGTCGTCAGCTCATCGAAGAAGACCAGCTCGGGATCGTTGATCAGGGCCAGAGCGATGAAGAGCCGCTGCTCTTGCCCGTGCCCAGCACCGAGATGCGGCCGCTGTCGGGCTTGCGCACTCCCTCGACGCACTCCATCGTCGTCGTCTTGCCGGCACAGTTGGGACCCAGAAGCCCGAAGATCTCGCCGCCCTCGACCGTGAACGAAACGTCCGCCACGGCCACGGTCGAGCCATGGGCCTTGCGCAGATTCACGACTTCCACGACCGGCTTCGACGCCACCACTGCGCACGCTCGAACACCTGGGTGTCGGGTGGGGGCCGCCAATCCCAGCAGGGTGGTGAGTACGAGTGAGGGCTTGCCGGATGAACGCTCTACGAGCGGCGCACCAGGCGAAACTGCCGGAAGTGGTGCCTGAAATGGACTCCGTGCGCTCGGCTCCAGGAGCGCAGTGTCACGGGTCCGAGAATTGTGTGGACGGCCTTTCTGTCGGGTTGCTCCTCGAGACTCTCCACAAAACGGTCGAGCGCCCGGACCAGCAAGTCTCTCTCGGTCGAGAACGTCTCCTCGGCCGGCGGCAGCCAGTATTCCGGTAGTCGAGCCCTCGACGGCGGCCAGATCTCCAGCGCGCGCCGCAGATGACGCATCATGAGCTTGGCGTTCATCCGGCCCCACCTGGGCTGCGCCTCGGGCGCCAGGTGGCCGATATCGTCTCTTGAAGAAAGCGAGATGCTCCGCGGTCAACCTCGGCATGCCGATTACTCCAGAGGGCGACCAGGTACTCTCCGTGGTCGCGGGTCGGGCTCGCGGGTCTGGGGTACCGCGACGTCTACAATCTCGCCCCCGATCGTCGCCGTAATCGTGTTGACCGTCAGCTCGGCCTCCTCGATCCGAGGCGCGGCCTTCCCTGGTCCGGCCATGCCCTGGTCCGCATCAGCCGTTGATCGGATCCCGTGCCGAAGATCCTAGCATTGCCCGCTCGGTCGTTGACTCCTCCAGTTCTTGTGGTAGTCGCCTGGGCATGGGCCTCACCCGAAGTTGAGCCGGAGCGCGAATGGTGTAGAGTCTCGCGAACGCCAGACGTCGAGTAGGCTCGAGACCGCGCTCCAGAAGCACCCCAACTGAGGTGCCCAAGTGAGGTGGCATGCGATTCCGCAAGTACGCCTCAGATTCAGCTCCAGTACGCGCTCGAAACTCAGCTCGTCCGTGGGGTCTCCCGAATTCACCCGATTGCCCGAGGACGAGTGTCGACGGGAAATGCTGCCGACGAGCTACACGCCATGAACCGAAACGCCGGCGCGCATCTGCGAGCGTTCCTCAAGGACCCCAGGGGCGTCGCCGCGCTGCTTCCGACCTCGGCGCCCGTCGTCGAGTGCATCGCCTCGAAAGTCAAGCCGCAAGAGGCCGACTTGATCATCGAGTACGGACCCGGAAGTGGGGTTCTGACGCGGCGCCTCCTCGAGGCCCTGGCGCCGCACGGACGGCTCCTGGCCATCGAGCGCAACTCCGAACTGGCCGCCAGGCTCGAGACCACGCTCGACGACCCACGGCTCGTCGTCGCCCGCGACTCGGCACAGAACCTGCCCGAGATCCTCGGCCGCCTAGCCTTGCCGCCGGCCGACTACGTCCTCTCCGGAATTCCGTTTTTCTGGTTGGCCCCCGAAACCGCGCTCGAGATCGTGGAAAAGACGCACAGCTCGCTCAGGTCCGGTGGCAGCTTCGTGACCTACCAGGTGTTCTATCAACGACGCCACCATCTCCGCGTCCACCTCGAGCGGTGGTTCCCCACGCTCCGCTCCGAGCTCGCTCTGCGCAATCTGCCTCCCTACCGGATCTGCGTCGCGATCAAGTGAGGTCGCGGCGAGCCGGCTCTATTCTCAGCAGCCTCCCACCGATCCAGTGTCTCGAGCTCAGAGCATCGACGCGGCTGGCAGGGCCAATGGAGCGGGAGACGGGAATCGAACCCGCGACCAACGGCTTGGAAGGCCGAGACTCTACCACTGAGTTACTCCCGCTTTCGGTCTCCGGCTGGCTCTTGGGCAGACCCGGCGACCTGTGGCGCAGCGCAGTCTAGCATCCGCCGCGGCTAAGCCTCCTAAGCGAGTCCAGCTCTCCGCGCGAGCTCGTTCTGCTGTTGATCCAGCGAGACGAACTCCAGTTCTCCTAGCTCACCCCGGAGCCGCAAGGCGCAGGCCAGGTGCCAGACGTCGGCTCCTCGAGAATAGCCATGGCTGAGAAGCTCCCGGATCTCGAGAGTCAGCGGTCGAACGGGGAAGGTCCAATGAAGCCTCGCCAGAAGATCGTGACTGTCTTCAGCGTCCTCACGGGCGAGAGCTGCTGCGAACTCGGCCTCGAGCAGATTCGAGGAGACAAGGCGATCGAAGCGCTCGAGCCGTTGCGCGAGCTGAGCGTGGCCGGTCTCCCTGAACTCGATCGCCAACAGACACGAGGTGTCTACGTAGGCGACTCTCAATCGCGAGACTCCAGGAAGCGGGCGAGGGCACCTGTTCGCTTGGGACCAGGGACGAGGGGTGCCTTGGGGTCTCGTGCCGGGACGATAATCCCTCGCTCGACGAGTTTCTCGTACCTCTCCTCCACGCTTTGAGCTCTTACGACCGGTCGAATCTCTGCCACCTCGCGTCCCCTGTAAGACACATAGACGGATTCCCCGGCTCGAACCTTGCGCAGGATCTCACTGAACTTGGCCTTCGCCTCATACGTCGAGTACACCGAACCGCTCATGCTCGTATTCTATCAGACTAGTCTGACTAGTTTTAACATCCGCCCGCCCGAAGTGCCCCACGAATCCGAGCTACTTCAATCGGCGCTACCGCTCGGTAGAAAACGCGTTACGCCGTACCCCGTGGCTCCCGGCGGCTGGTCCTGCAGAGCCGACGAGCACCTGTGCAGGTACTATCCTAACCTGATGGTCGGAAGCTCGAGGTGGTGGTCGGGGCGAGCGCTCCGGCGCGCTGAGCGGCCCTGCCCCGCGCCGTCGCGAACGTGCGGGGTGGTCTCCGTAGTGGTCGCGCTACTCTCAATCCCGACCCTCGCGGCCCCACTCCTTCCGAGCTCTCCGGAGGTCGTGGGAGACCTGGTCGTTGCCGTCGCTCGCGGTGAGGAGCTGACCTGCACCGAGTTTTCCCAGCGAATCCAGTGGCTCCCCCTCGAGGTGCGCCGACGCCGGGAGGGTGAGCGCGACGTCGACTGGCGAGGGAGGATGGCGGCGGAGCTGTTGGTCGAGAGTGCGCTGGCTCGGGAGGCCGTGGCGGCGGGGCTCGACCGGCAGCCGGAGTTCGTCTCCTCGTGGACCGCCAGCCGAGAGGCGCTGCTCGTCTCGGAGATGGAACGGGGGTTTGCCGAGGCGGTCGAGGCGGCGCCCGGCGAAATCGAGGCGTTCTACGAGGGCCACCGCGAGCGCTATCGCGTCGAGGAGAGGATCGCGACGCGCTTCATCCTGCTGAACCTCTCGCCGGAGCCGACCGCCTTGGAGCTCGCCGCCGTCGCCGCGCGCCTAGAAGGGATTCGCGCGGAGTTTCTCGCTAACGGTGGCTTCGGGCAGCTGGCGCGGCAGCACAGCGAGGCCGAGAACGCCCGGCGCGGCGGAGCGGTACAGGCGAGCGCCCGCGGGACCCTGCTCGCGGAGTACGAGGAAGTGGCCTGGCGGCTGCAGCCGGGAGAGGTCAGCGGCCCGGTGCGCTTGCCCGACGGAATGGCGATCATCTGGCTCGAAGAGCGCTTCCCGGCCAAGGAGATCACGCTGGCCGAAGCCGGCGCCGGGATCGCCGAGGCGCTGGCTGAGACTCACCGGCTGCGCCGGCGAGAAGCGGCCCTCGCCGAGGCCCGGGCACTTTGGCCCGCGCAAGTCGAGTGGGCGAAGCAGAACAGAGAGCCGACCCTCGTCTTCGCGGGTCGCCGTCTCTCGCTCGGCGACCTCGGGCTGGGACATCGACCGCCCCGCCTCGACGAAGCGATCGTGGAGGCGACCGAGAGACTGTGGCTCGCTCGACTTGGCGAGCGGCGACTCGCCGACAATCCGGCGCTCTCGCTTCGGCTGTCGGCACTGAGGCGGTTCCGGCTGGCCGGCGCGGCGCTGGATGCCCGAGTGGACGGCCTGCTCCCGAGTCTAGGAGACGAAGATCTACGCGCCACCTACGAGAAGAGAGCGAAGGTGCTCGGACGACCGGAGCTCCGGAGTTTCGAAGCTCTGCGCGTCGACGGCACCGACGGCACCATGAGAGCGGCACGAGCCGTGGCCCTCGACGTCGCCCAACGGTGGCGACGCGATTCGGAACCGCCCGAAGGGCTGGCGCGCGAATCTTGGGGCCCGCTGCCGCGAGCCGTGTTGGGCAACCGGACCTCACCGCGGCTTGCCGAAGTGGCTTTCCGCCTCGAACTCGGAGGGGTTAGCGAGCCGATCCGCTTCGAGCGCTATCGAGGCCAGGCGGGACGCTTCCAATCGGAGGGCTATGTCGTCCTCCGCCTGGTCGACGCCGCACCGCCCGAGACGCCCCCGTTCGAGGAAGTGAAGGACCGTCTACCCCGCCTCGCGGCCGGGAGATTGCTGCCCGAGCTCCGCACCAGAGCCCGCGCCCGAATCAGGGAGGATTTGGCCCCAGAGCTCTTCACCGAGGCGCTGCGGTCGTGCGCAACGGAAGTTGGTGAGGGCACGAGCTCGCAGCAAACTCCCGCGGAGTAGCACCTCGCCGGTGCCGCTACTCCGCCTGACGCAGCGTCGCGAGAAGCTGGCGCGCGCGTTCCACCGCCTCGTCCTGCTCCGCCTCGTCGATCAGCAGCTCGAGCTCGAGCTCGGCGCCGGCCGTGTCCCCCTGTTCGTCGAGAGCCATGGCCAGACCGATGCTGGCGGCGGGATAGGGACGCTGATAGCGCAGCGCGCGCTCGAAGGCGTCGGCCGCGATATCGGGACGGCCCGCGTTGAGCTCGAGCAGGCCCAGGTTGTAGTGCGTTCGTGCCGAGAACGGCGCGACATCGAGGGCCGCCTGCAACTGGAGCCGCGCCTCGTCGAGCGAGCCGGCCTTCGCGAGCTCGAGGCCGAGGCCGATCAGGCTGTCGCGGTGACTGGCGTCGATCTCGAGCGCGCGCCGGTAGGCCGCGATCGCCGCATCGCCACGTCCTCGACGCGCTTCGAGATCGGCCTCGAGGTAAGCGACGCTGAGGTTGTCGGGCGCCAGTTCACGGGCCGCGGCCAGCAGCTCTCGGGCCGCGCCCTCGGCACCCCGATCGAGCTCGAGCTGGGCGAGCGCGAGCAGGGTGGTCGCATCCTCCGGGTCGACCGCCTGGGCGCGGCGGAAAAGCTCGAACGCCTGCTCGGTTCGCCCCAGCTTGCGTTCGAGGTTGGCGAGGTTGGTGAGAAAGCTGGGGTTCTCCGGATCGAGGGGCAGCAGCGCGGAACGATAGATCTGCGCCGCCTCTCGTAGCTGACCCCGGCCGGCGATCCCGTTCGCCAGGTAGTAGTCCGCGAGATAGACGATCCCCTCGTTGGGACTGCGAAGTCCGCTCGGTTCGCGCGGGTTGAGATCCGCGCCGGAGCCCGTCGAGCCACCGAGGTAGCCGAGGGCGGCGAGCCGGCGGCGCACGTCGTCACTCATCTCCTCGGCCCGTTCTCCGCTCCCGTCCAGGGCGGGGTTCGCCTCGATCGTGCGGAACAGCAACCTCGCGAGGTCCTCTCGGCGGTCCGACTCCGAGCGCGCCAGGTTGTAGAGCTCGTCCGGGTCCGCCGTGAGATCGTAGAGCTCCGGCTCCGGTGCGTGGATGTACTTCCAACCCCCGGCGCGAACGCCGAAGAGAGGCTCCCAGCCGAACGAGAAGCGCGGAAGAGCGCACTCGAAGTAGGCGGGTCGCGGGGGCGTCGCTCGACCCTCCATCGCCGCCACCAGGCTCTGGCCCGCCAGACCGGAGGGGGGAGCGAGTCCGAGAAGGTCGAGCATGGTGGGGAGCAGGTCGACGTGCGAGACGCTCAGCGCGACCTCCTTGGCCGGCAGCGAAAGCGCGGCCTGGGCCTTGACGATCAGCGGTACGCGAAGCGTCGAGTCGTAGCTCAGCACGGCGTGAGTCGCTTCCCCGTGCTGGCCGAACCCCTCTCCGTGGTCGCCGGTTACGACGATCGCCGTCGGCCCTATATCGTCCAGCGCTGGCCGGAGAACTGGATCGAGTTGCATCCCGACGATGCGGCGGCCTACGGCGTGGAGTCGGGCGACTTCGTGATGCTCTATTCCGACCGTATCCCGGTCCAGAAGGACACCATCGTTGGCGTGCAGGGCGATGACTTCGACTTTGCCTCGCTGCTGAAGAACGGCCATATCGAACTCACCCGTGCCTCGGTTACGGCCGTGGCTATCGTGACGCCGGCGGTGAAGAAGGGGGTCGGCTATATGGACTTCCTCCATACCAGCCAGCCTGCCAATGCGCTGGCCGGCCGGGTCGTCGACTGGATTAGCGGCAACTACAACTACAAGATGGGCGTCGGCCAGGTGCAGCGTATGGGCGAAAGCCCCTACAAGCGCCAGTTCCGTTCGATGTCTTTCGCACGTCGCGATATCGCCTGATTGCAGCACGCCGTGCGGGGACGCCTCCCGCACGGCGCCAATCTTCGAAGGAAGATCGCGATGATTGATGCCGAGGATCTTCCGCCGAGCACGACCCATGATCCGGTCGCAGTGATCCTGCCGCACCTGCGCGACGGTGAGGACGTCGTCCGCTGCGCCGCGGCGCGCGCTCTTGCGGCCCTCGGAAGCGAGGAAGCCGCAGCTGCGCTCGTCGACGCGCTGCTCGACGAGGACCCGGATGTGCGGACCGACGCCATGGCGGCGCTCGTCCGCTGCGCCCGGCCGCAGGATGCCGACGCAATCCGCCGTTCGCTGATGGGTGATCCGGTGAAGGAGGTGAAAGCCCTCGCGGTCCAAGCCCTCGCCCGCTTGGCGGACGGCGGCTCGGTGCCGCTGCTGCGATCCCTCGCGAAGGATCGCTGTGACCACGACGTTGCCTGGGAAGACGGCGCGGGCATGTGGGACGACTGGCTGGAGGTACAGCTCGCCGCAATTGCGGCCCTCGGGCAGATGGGCAGGGGCGATGCCGTCGAAGATCTTCTCGAAGCCCGTGCGGACGAAATGGGGCAGGAGCTAGATGGCGCCGTCTTCGCCGCGCTGGCACAGATACCCGACGGCGGGGTTGCCGTCCTGCTTGGCCTTCTTCAGGACGAAGCCGTCTCCGTGCGCGCGCAGGCCTTTCGGGCGCTCTCGAAAGCCCAGGGAGATGTCCTGGCGCCGCTGAGCGATCGCTTTGTTGGGGATGCAAGCCCTGACATCCGCCAACTCGCGATCGGGTGCCTCGGCGTCGACGACCCCGCAGTGGCGCGTTTGGCACTGTCGGATCCGGACGCCGCGGTCCGCCGTGCTGCCCTGACGGCCTTCGCGCCGTCGCGTCCTGACATTGCGCTGGTGGCGCTTGCCGACGAAGACGAGGCAGCGCGGGCGATTGCGCTGGAATCGGTCGCCTCGGGCCAGGCACTGCGGGCGACCGCCGATCTGGCCGAGAATGTTCAGGTTTGGATGGCAACCGCCGGCGGCCGCCTGGCTGCCTGCTGCGCCGCGGTCTTGCCGAAAATTCCCGGAGCCAAGGCACAGGAGCCGCTGTGCAAGGTCGCAACGGATACCGGCCGGCCCCAGGAAGCAAGGGTTGCGGCGCTCCAATCGCTCGGCGGACTTGCCTCCGAGGGCGTGATTGAAACCCTGCGAAATACCGCAATGGATCCCATCAGGCAGGTGAGGGCCGCGGCACTTGCGGCGTTGGCGGAGATATCGAAATCAGCCGATGAGGCCTTTCAGCAACCGGCTAGAGACGCGCTGATCGCTGCGCTCGGCGGGGGCCTTCTCGATCCGGGGGCGAAACTTCTCGTCGCAGAGTCCGGACAGGAATCGCTTTCCGAGGCCTCGAAAGTCGAAGACGAGGCTTCGCGGCGGATTAGAATTTCGCAAGACGGCGAGATCGTGCCGTCGGAGGAAAGCCCGGTGCCTGCCGGAGATGCCGGCGGGCCGGAAAGCAACGTGATCGAAGGTCACTTTCCCAAGTCGACGCTGGCGGCCATCCAGGCGCCGGTGATGGCGCTTTCTGAAGGGGCCGACACGTCGGACTCGGATGAAGCCGACGACCTGCCGGCGGGCAAGACGGGCCGGCGGCGCCGGCGGGTCGCCGTCGATGGTCCCGACGAGATCGGCGCCGACCTCTGCCTGATCGCTCTGAGCGTTGCCGCCGATTGCCCGGGAGACGGCATCGAGCAGGCTCTCGCAGAGGCGCTCGACATGGAGACGGCTTCTCTTCGCGTTGCCGCTTTCAAGGCCATTGCCCAGCGTTCGGAAACCATGGCGCTGTCTCCGGGCGTGATATCGATAGTGGCGCAGGCTCTCGGCGATCCCGATCCTGTCATCCGGGGCTATGCGGCGCGCGCGCTCGGCAGCTGTTCTCCCAAGGCGGCGGATCAACTCGTGGCGCTTCTCGACGATCCCGATGCCATCGTGCGCGCGACAGCCTTGAAAGTCGTTGCCGCTTCAGCGCCGGACAGGGCTCTCGCCGGCCTTCGCGACGATTCGCTGCTCGTGCGACGGGCGGCGCTGGAGAGCCTGCTGGATGACGGAACGGCCGCTGACCTGGAGCGGGGCATGAGGACCTGTCTGGACGAGGGACGGACGGACAGCCTCATCGAAGCCTGCAAGCGCAGTGCCGAGGCTCGCAGCATCCTTCTCTCGGTGCTTGGCGCGCCGGACCCGGGGCGTCATCAAGCGCAGGCTGCCCTGGAGGCCATCGCCTCAGCTTAGAGCCTTTCCGAGCCAGAATGCTTCAATCTGACTAGGAAAGGCTCTATCCGGCGGGTGCCGGCGGAACGCCGCCCCGGGAGCCCGGTCAGCGGAACAGCATGATCGGGATCTTGCAGGAGCGGATCATTTCCGTGGTCGTCGAGCCGATGATCAGGCTGCGAATGCGGGAATGGCCATAGGCCCCCATCACCATGAGGTCGATGCCGTCGGCTTCCACCCGCTTGGCGATCACCCTGTCTGCCTGGCCGGGCTCGATATCAGCCTGTACCTCGTAACCGGCGGTGCGCAGCACCGTCTCTGCATCGTCGAGCCGCTTGCGGGCCTCGGGATTGTCCGGGCCAACGGTCAGCAGCCGGCAGTCCAGGCCGGCGAAGGTCTTGCTCCTGGCAACATGATCGACCGCCTTCAT
>CALZKB010000123.1 GCA_945787575.1 Thermoanaerobaculia bacterium
GTCGGTTTGGGCGGCTGAGGTCCGGGCTCCTGCCTCGAGTCTTCGGGGGTCAAGTCCTTACCCGTCAACTCCTTGATGAGGGCGTAGACATCTTGGCCGGACACGGTCTCGAACTCCAGCAGGTCGCGCGCCAGACGATCGAGGACCGCCCGGTTCTCGGTGAGGATGGCGACCGCCTTGGCGTATCCTTCGCGGACGAGTCGGTTCACCTCGCCGTCGATCTTCTGGGCGGTGTTCTCGCTGTAGTCGGTGCGTTGGGAATAGTCCCGCCCGAGGAACACCGGTTCGCTGCCGCCGCCGAATGCGAGAGGTCCGAGCTCGGACATCCCGAAGTCGCAGACCATCCGACGCGCCATCTCGGTCGCTCTCTCGATGTCGTTGCTCGCCCCGGTGGTGATGTCTTCCTGGGTGAGCTCCTCCGCGACCCGTCCGCCCATGAGCACCGAGATTCGGGTCTCGAGGTAGCCCCGACTGTGGTTGTGCTGGTCTTCCAGAGGTAGCTGAACGGTCACGCCGAGTGCTCGACCGCGCGGAATGATGGTCACCTTGTGCACCGGATCCGAATTCGGGAGGAAAGCGCCGACGACCGCGTGACCCGCCTCGTGGTAGGCCGTGATCCGCTTGTCCTTCTCGGTGAGGATCATCGTCTTGCGCTCGACCCCCATCAAGATCTTGTCCTTGGCGTACTCGAAATCCTCGGCCTCGACCACCTTCTTGTTGCGCCGGGCCGCGATGAGGGCCGCCTCGTTGACGAGGTTCTCGAGATCCGCTCCCGAAAAGCCCGGGGTACCCCGCGCGATCACCCCTAGGTCCAGCTCTTCTTCCAGCGGGATCTCGCGAGTGTGCACCTGGAGGATGCCGCGCCGGCCGTTGATGTCGGGAAGGTCGACCACCACCCGCCGGTCGAAGCGGGCGGGACGCAGCAGCGCCGGATCGAGCACGTCCGGCCGGTTCGTGGCGGCGATCAGAATCACGCCCTCGTTCGACTCGAAGCCGTCCATCTCGACGAGCAGCTGGTTGAGAGTCTGTTCACGCTCGTCGTGACCGCCGCCGAGGCCGGCGCCGCGATGGCGGCCGACCGCGTCGATCTCGTCGATGAAGACGATGCAGGGCGCGTTCTTCTTGCCCTGCTCGAAGAGGTCACGAACCCGCGAGGCGCCGACACCGACGAACATCTCCACGAAATCGGAGCCCGATATCGAGAAGAACGGAACGTTGGCCTCGCCGGCGATGGCTCGCGCGAGCAGCGTCTTGCCGGTGCCCGGGGAGCCCATCAGGAGGAGGCCCTTGGGAATGCGACCTCCGAGCTTCTGGAACTTGCCGGGCTCCTTGAGGAACTCGACGACCTCCGAGAGCTCCTCCTTGGCCTCTTCGATACCGGCGACGTCCTCGAAGGTGACCTTCTTGCCCGTACTGGTGAGCAGCTTCGCCCGGCTCTTGCCGAACGAGAGCGCCTTGTTGCCGCCGCTCTGCATCTGGCGCATGAAGAAGACCCACAGACCGATGATCAGCAGGAACGGCGCCCAGGTGAACAGGAACTGGAGCAGCGGGTTGGTCTTCGGTTCCGCCGCCTTGATGTCGACCTGCCCGTCTCGGAGCTGCGAGATGAGCTCCGGATACTCCGGAGGCAGGTAGGTGGAGAACTTCTCCCCTTCCGTGAACCGGTCGCTCTCCTTGAAAGAACCGGTCAGCTCCTGACCACGGATCTCGACGTTCGCCACCCTGCCGGCTTCGACGTGCTCGAGAAACTCGGTGAAGGTCAGCGGCACGCTTTGCAGGCGTCCGGACTGGAAGGTCGTCCACAGGACGATGACCACCATCAGGATGGCGATCCAAACGATCAGAGTGCGTATGGTTGGACTCAAGGTGCTTTCCTCTCCGCTCCGCCGAGGGGCGGGTTGTCGTTGTCCGAAAAGGCGCGGTTCGTCGAGAGGAGCTCCGCAACCCAAGGGCGGTCTCCGGGTCGGATCCGGAACTTGTCGTCGATGGTGACCCCGGGGACCCACGCGATTTCGCCGTCCACGACGACGAGCGGCAAAGCGCTTCGTTCGTCGCGGGCGATGCCACGGTCGATCAAGATGTCCTTGAGCTTGCGCTCGTAGGCGCAGCCGAACGGGCGCATCCGATCTCCGGGTCTGCGGTTGCGAATCTGCACGTGTTGCCCTGCTGCCAGGGGCAGTGACATTGCTGCGCGCACCCTCGAGCCCTCGAACATCCACCCATCTTGTTCCGCCTCGACGATGCGGAGGGTCGCGTTCAGCTCGGGGATCGGCAGCTCCCCCGGCACCCTTAGTGTATAGGAGAAGTCGGCCACGCCGGTGGATACGCGGCTGAGGGCCAAACGGTTGCCGATCGAGCGCCAACGCCACCCTTCTCCGCAGTCGCAACCGACCTTGGAACGCGCTGCGAGCTGGCGGTCGAGATCGCGCTGCGCGCGCTTGCGGGGAGCGACTTGCGCCCCCGCCGCCAGGTGGAGGCAACGTAGGGCGAAGGGTCGCAGGGGAGGGGCGAGTCGGCGCAGCCCGGCGAGGTCGAGATCGGCCCTCCGGTCGCCGATTCTCAGGTCGATCCACTCGGCCATCCGCGCGTCGATCGCGGCGACAGCGCCCTGAGCCGCCGTCGCGAGGTCGGCGAGATCGTCGGTGTGGAAGCCTTCCCGGTCCTCGAGGAATGGGCGCAAGCGATGGCGCACGAGATTGCGCGGACGCCGTAGGTCGAGGTTGCCTGGGTCGTCGCTGACCTCGAGTCGCTGGGCGTCGGCGACGGCGGCAACCTGCGCGCGCGACACGGTCAGCAATGGTCTCAGCACGTCGTCCCGCCTGACTCGCATCGCTCCGAGACCGGCCAGGCCGCTGCCGAAGAGCAGGCGCAAGAGGACGGTCTCGACCTGATCGTCACGATGGTGGCCGACCGCGATCCAATCCGCGCCGTGACGCTCCCGGCAGCGGCGGAGAAACTCGTAACGCCGCCGCCTCGCCGCCGCTTCGAGGCTCACTCCAGGGTTCTCGGCTCGCAGGTCACCGACCCGCTCACATTCGAAGTCGACATCGAGGGCGCGGGCCAGAGCGGCCGCGGCGTCGGCGCGATCGGCCGAGCCGTCGTCGAGCGCGTGATCGAGATGGGCCGCCCACAGATCGAGCCGCAAGTCGGCACGCAGGCGGGCCAGAGCCCACAGCAGCACCGAGGAATCCGGTCCGCCCGAGTGGCCGACGACGATTCCCGTCGGGCCTTCCGACCTCAGTCGAGGTCGCACGGCCGCCGCGACGGTGTCGAGCAGTCGGCGGCTTTCGCGGCGGCCCTGGGGCAGAGTCGAGCTCGGGTCGCTTGAATCGGAAGGTGATCTTGGAAGGATTGGGTGTCTCGTAAACCGTTTGGTTCTCGGTGACGACGGGAGTCTCGGGGACGACCGTCTCGGGAAACGACCGAATTGGTGGCGGTGAAGGGACTTGAACCCCCGACCTAGCGGTTATGAGCCGCTCGCTCTAACCACCTGAGCTACACCGCCGAGTGTGGAGCAGAGTACGCAGCCTCACCGCCTTCGCGGCCTCGCGGCGACTCGGGAGCGCGATTATAGACCCTCGTCGAGCCGGGGAGAAGCGCCGGCGGCGGGGAGCCCGAGAGCGCCCCGACTCGCCGGCTCGATTCTCAGCCGAGCTTGCCGTCGAAGTGGCTGAACTCGCCGAAAAACCGTTTGGCCGAATAGGCCATCGCCTCGGGGTTGAGCGAGTAGATCACTTGCTGTCCCCGGCGTTCGTCGATGACGAGGTTCGCCTCCTTGAGCACCGACAAGTGGCGCGAGATCGTCGGTTGAGCCAGTCCGAAGTTCTTGACGATCTCACCGACACTGTGCTCGCCGCGCTCGAGGATCTGCAGAATGTTGCGCCTCGTCTCGTCGGAGAGAGCCTTGAAAAACTTGTTGAGTTCACGTCCCAACTGGCGAGCTTGCATGGTGTCCCCCATAGTGTTCCATCCTCCAAAGAATCAATACTGCCGTTGGTTGTTCCCGATCGAGGGTCGTTGGCCGACCGCCCGCCCCGGGCATCGGGCTTATCTGTAGTTATAGCTGGAGCAAAATCGGTGCCAGTCGAAGAGGATCACTTCCGACCGATCGATAGAGCCATCAGCATCTAGTTAACTGACAGTTACTACCTGTGGTCTATGCCGCAGATCGCAGGAGCTCGGGCCCTGCCGATCGAAGGCACGCCGCCCGAAAAACTGGCGGATGCGTCACATTTTCGGTGCACTCGGTGGTGGAGCCTTAGCCAGCGCCTCCGAAGCGGCGCGCGACCGCGGCCCAGTCGACGACGTTGAACCAGGCAGCGACGTAGTCGGGTCGCCGATTCTGGTAGTTGAGATAGTAGGCGTGCTCCCACACGTCGAGTCCCACGATCGGCGTCTTGCCTTCCATCAGCGGGCTGTCTTGGTTGGGTGTCGAGTAGACCTCGAGCTCTCCGTCGTCGAGTGCGAGCCAGGCCCAGCCGGAGCCGAAACGGGTCACCGCCGCCTTGCTGAACGCGGCCTGGAACTCGTCGAAGCCGCCGAGGTCGCGGTTGATCGCGTCGGCGAGAGCGCCCGAGGGCCGGCCGCCGCCGGCGGAGGCCATGCTCTGCCAGAACAGGGAGTGGTTGGCGTGGCCGCCGCCGTTGTTGCGGACCGCACCCCGAATCGACTCGGGGAGGTCGCCGAGCCCGGCCAGCAGCTCCTCGATCGGCTTGTCCGCGGCATCGTTGCCCTCGAGCGCCTTGTTGAGGTTCGCGACGTACGCCGCGTGATGCTTGCCGTGGTGGATCTCCATCGTCCTGGCGTCGATATGAGGCTCCAGGGCGTCGAAGGCGTAGGGTAGGTCGGGAAGTTGATGCATAGAATGGTTCCTCCGGAAAAAGAGCTCGGTATGTCGAGCCCCAAGTCTGCCACGAAAGACGCCGCGTTGACTTCGTGCGCCACCTTCCATACTATTTGCCGGCCCCGAATGGGGAGGTTAGCTCAGTGGGAGAGCATCTGCCTTACACGCAGAGGGTCGGGGGTTCAAATCCCTCACCTCCCACCATCGGCCGCCTCGCTCGGGACGCCGTGCGGGGTCGTAGTTCAGCTGGTTAGAATGCCGGCCTGTCACGCCGGAGGTCGCGGGTTCGAATCCCGTCGGCCCCGCCATCTTCACTCCCGACCAAAAGCTCTCCCACTTCCACGACAGACTCGGAAAGGCCCGAACATGCGCGACAAGATCAAGTTGGTTTCCAGTGCCGGAACCGGGTACTTCTACACGACCGACAAGAACAAGAGGCTGCAGGCTGGGAAGCTCACGCTCAAGAAATACGACCCCAAGGTCCGCAAGCACGTCGAGTTCGTCGAAGAGAAGCTGCGCTAGCCGGCCCTTCCTTCGTTACGACTCGGGGGCAGAGATTCTCTGGCCGGCGGAGGCGTGCCCCCGGTTCTCTGAGTGTCCTCGCTCCCTTATGGCCGGCCCTGGCGGCGAGAGAGCCGCTGACCCCCAGGGGGACGCTCGCGCGTACTCGGTGTCTGCACCGGCGACGCGCGGCTCTCTCGCCGTCGCTCACGGTCGGTCCTCGGTCGTTGCACGGTGGAGGTTCCCGCTCGCCGAGAGCCCCCTGGGGCTCATCCCTTTCTCGAAGGGGGCCGACATAAACGAGCGGCGACTCAAAGAACCGGGGCATGCCTCCACCGGCTGCCGATTGAGAGTTCACACGGCTAGGCCACGCCTGCAGTGCCCCCGGTGGAGTCGCCTTGAAGTCGCGCCTCGCGCGGCTCATGTGCTAATCTCCATCTGCCTGTCGCCGCCGAGCGTCCCGCTCGGCGTTTGTCGTTTCCGGGCTCCGCACCTCCACTCCCTGACGAGAGGAGTGGAAGCGTGCAGAACCCCATCACCCCGAGGGCGGGAACCAGTCTCGCCCTTCTCGAGACCGCGGATCTTCTCGAGGATCCGGCGGCCCCCCGCACCGTCGAGGCGTCAGACCTCATCGAGCGTTGCGCTTCGTCGGACTGCCCGGAGAGCTGGCACGAGTTCCTCGCCCGCTACGGCCGACCGCTGCGCGACGCGGTGCGTCGAACCCTCCTCAAGGCGGGAGCCTCGCTCGTTCGCGATCTCGAAGACGACGTCCTGCAGGACGTCTACTGCAAGCTGTTGGCGGACGGGCGCCGCCGACTACGCCGGTTTCGCGGTGGCGACGATCGCTCTGTCGCCGGTTACCTCTGCCGCATCGCGGAGAACGTCACTCGCGATCATCTGCGTCGTGGTCGAGCGGTGAAGCGGGGCCGCGAGGTGTGCCTCGTCGCCGGTGACGGCGAGGACGGCCCGATCGTCAAGGCCGCCGATCCCTGCGCCGCGACCGATCGGCGCGCGCTCGTCGCCGAAGGTCGTCGACTGTACTTCGAGCGCGGTAGCCGGGCGCTGCCGGGAGACAACCGGCATCGCGACCTCGAGGTGACCTACCTCGCCGTCTTCGAGGGTTGGAGCAGTCGGGAGATCGCCGAACGCTGGCAGTCGCTGACGGCGAACAACGTCGACTCGATCATCTATCGGACGAAGCTCAGGTTGGCAGCCGTCGACATCGAGCTGCGACGGCCGCCTCTCGGATGCCCGGCGCACGGTACCTAGCCGTCTCCGGCAGGGGTCCCTGCGGGTTGCGAGGCGGGCGCTTACGGGCCGCGTCAGTTGAGACCGAGGCTGGCGGAGGCGGGCGCTTCGGCTTCGAGGCTCTTGCGGCGCGCCAGGAGCTGCGAGGCGTCGTCGAAGAGCTCGAGAGCGCGCTGGATCTGCCGATCGCCTCGGGCGAGAACCTGGTAGCGCGCTTCGATTCCGAAGGACGCGTTCAAAACCTCGGCCAGGAGATAGCGCAAAGCGTCTTCGCGTGCATCGGCCTCGGCGAGGCCCTTGGCGATCTCCTCGCTCTTCGCGACCTGCTTGTCCAGCAGCCACTCGCCGAATTCGTCGAGCAGGGTCGGCGGCGGCTGCCAGTCTCGGTTCGCGATCCGCTCGTCGGCGCTGATCTCGACCGCGAAGTCGAAGAAGGCGTTGCGACTCAAGAGGTATTGGAGGAATGGCGCCAGCGTTTGGGGCTCGACGAGCACGTCGGGCTCGATGCCGCCCTCGCCGAAGACCTCTCGTCCGAGGTCGGTGAAGAAGATCTCGCGCTCCCTTTCGTCGCCCTCCGCGGTGGTTCCGGCGTTCTCCCCCGAGCTGCGGTAGGAGGCGTAATCGAACCAGGAGGAGTAGTCACGCTGGATCAACCGGCCCGAAGGCGTGTAGTACTTGGCCGTCGTCACCGCGAGGCCGTTTCCGTAAGAGAGCGAGTACACGGTTTGCACGAGGCCCTTGCCCCAGGTCGGCGTGCCGACGATGAGACCGATGTCGTGGTCCTGAATCGCCCCCGCGAGGATCTCCGCGGCCGACGCGGTGCCGTCGCTCACGAGGGTGACGACCGGCATGTCCAGCTCCTCGTGCTCGTCGCTGGCGGAGAACTCCTGGAACGAGTCTCGCGTACGCCCCCGGGTCTCGACGATCTTCCCGTCACCGGGGACGAACTGATCGGCGACCACGACGGCCTGGTCGAGCAGTCCGCCGCCGTTGTTCCTCAGATCGAGGAGCAGTCTCTCCATCCCCTGCTCGCGAAGTGAGTCGAGAGCCTTGCGAACCTCCTCGCCGGTTCCGCGGTTGAAATCCGAGACCGCGAGGTAGCCGGTGCCGGGCTCGATCATGTAGGCGTAACGCACCGTGTTCTGCGGGATCTCGGCGCGAGTGATCTCGAGAGGCAGCGGTTCGGGCAGACTGTAGCGAACGATCTCGATATTGACCTTCGTCCCTTTCGGGCCCTTGAGCCTGCGCACCGCGTCGTCGACGTTCATCCCCTCGGTCGGCTCGCCCTCGATCGACGAGATGACGTCGCCGGCTCGGATCCCGAGCCGTGCCGCCGGGGTGCCCTCGATCGGCGTGATCACCGTCAACCGGCCGTTGCGCATGCCGACGAGAATGCCGAGCCCCGAAAAGGTGCTCTGCTGGCGATTGCGCATCTCGTCGAACGACGCGGTGTCGAAGAAGTTGGTGTGCGGGTCGAGGGTTCGGACGAGACCGTTCACCGAGGCGTCGACGAGCTCCTCGTAGCTGCGCTCGGTCGGATACTGCTCGTGCACCGCCGAAATGAGCTCGGTATAGACCCGCAGCACCTCTCGCGCATCGTCCGTGATCGCGAGCACACGACGCCCCATCACCCCTCCCATTAGGAGGGCGGCGAGGAAGGCCGAGACGGCGGCGATGCGCCAGGGGCGTCTCATCGGGGGGACTCTATCAGGCCGCTGGAGGACGGTTCCTCCTTGACAACACCGCCGAACGCATCGATCATCCAAGGCGATGATCGGCTCCCTCGGCATGCCCGAGCTCCTCTTCATTCTCGTTTTGGCCTTGCTGGTTTTCGGACCCAAGCGGCTGCCGCAGGTCGGTCGAACCCTGGGTAAGGGTCTGAGGGAGTTTCGTCGGGCGACCAACGATCTCAAGCGGTCGGTCGAAGTCGAGATCAACGCAGACGATCCGCCGGCCCCCGGGCCGAAGATGACCGCCGCCATTGCGAAGCCATCGGAAGACCCGCCCGCCCAGGACGCTGCCGCCGACGATCTGCCTTCCACGGAAGGACCTTCCGAGGACGAGTGGTCCGAGGGAGCGGCCGAGGACTCGAGCAAGGCCCCCGCCAAGGCCGAGTAGCCTGCGATGACCGATCCTCAGCCGCGCGGGCGCTCGAGCGGGAGCCCGAACGAGCTCCCGAAGATGACGCTGCTCGAGCACCTCGACGAGCTACGCAAGCGAGTCATGAAGGCGCTGATCGCACCGGCGATCGCCTTTATCGGATGCTGGAGCTTCCGCGAACGCATCGGCGACTTCCTGGCGCGGCCGATCTACGAGGTTCTCCCCGAGGGGACCAAGTTGGCCTTCCTCGGGATCAGCGACCCCTTCGTCTTGTACTTCAAGATGACGGCTCTGGTGGCGTTTTTCGTCGCCTCGCCGTTCGTCTTCTACCAGGTGTGGAAGTTCGTCACGCCCGGTCTCTATTCGAAGGAGCGGCGCTACGCGGCACCGTTCATCTTGGCCACCACGTTCTTCTTCGTGGCTGGCGGCGTCTTCGCCTACGTCGTCGCCTTCCCGTTCGCCGTGAACTTCCTCATCGGTATGGGAGCTTCCTTCGAGGCGGTGATCACGGCCGACCGCTACTACCGCTTCCTCATGTACATCATCTTCGGGCTGGGGCTGATGTTCGAGCTTCCGGTGCTCATCTTCCTGCTGGCCTCGATCGGCGTCGTGACTCCCGGATTCCTGATGCGGAACTTTCGCTGGGCGGTGCTCCTGATCTTCCTGCTGGCGGCGTTCGTTACGCCGACACCCGACGTCGTCAACCTCTGCGTCTTTGCCGTGCCGACGATCGGGCTCTATCTGCTCGGCGTCGGCGCCGCGTACCTGGTGACCCGCGGCAAGAAGGAAGAGGCGTAGCGGTGGGACCCGTGCGCGCCGTTCCTTTCGCCCCGGCCGTACCGGGGACGCAGGTCCCCCGACTACTGGTCGCAGGCCACCGAGGGTAGGCGCCCCAGCCGAGTGGGCGCCCGGTGTTCTCCTACCCAGGCGGCTGCCGCCGCCAACGCCGATGCCACCAGACCCACTGCGCGGGATGCTTGCGGATGTGTTCTTCCGTGACCTTCGTCATCAGCGCCGTCGCCCCTTCGACGTCGTCCGGAAGCTCGAGCGCGGGCTGGAAGCGGGCGATGTGGCGGCCGTCTTCGTCGCGCGCGACGAAGGCCGGAATCACCCGGATGTCGTGACGCAACGCGATCTCTGCCGCTCCGGTAGGGGTATAGGCTGGACGGCCGAAGAAAGGCACCCAAACACCATCGACCTTGGTGTCTTGGTCGATCAGCATCACGAGCGCGGCGCCCTTGCCGGAGAGCGCCCGCCGCAGCAGACCCGGAGTACCCGATGTTCCGCGCTCGATGGTCTGGCCGCCGGTCACCCGCCGGATCCGCAGCACGAGCTCTCTGAACAGCGGATCGTCGGAGCGCCGGCCGAAGCCGATGAGATCGAGGTCGCGGCGGGCGCAGGCGATCATCAAGAGCTCCCAGAATGCCGCGTGGCAGGTGAGGAGGAGGAACCGCTGTCCGGCCTGCCGTTCGCGCTCGACGTGCTCCCACCCCTCGGCGGTCACTCGCTTGCCGACGACGTCGCGGCCGCGAGCGAAGAGCTGAAGCGCTTCCGCGGCATTGAGCGCGGAGTGCTCGAAGCACTGGCGGCAGAGCTCGAGTCTCCGGCCCTCGGAGAGCTCCGGAAAGGCGATCGCGAGGTGCTCGAGACTCCGTCGCCGGTAGCGCCGGTTGGTCTTGAAGAGGATCCAACCGAGAGCCTTGCCGAACCGCCGGACACCGCCGTATGGAAGGCGGCCCACGGTGTGGATCAGGCAGGGGATGAGAAGTCGCAGCAGTGCCGCTCGCAGGCGCCGGTAGTGGGATCGGCTCACGATTCGCCTACTGACGCCCGCCCATCCGCGGCGCCCATCAGCGCTCGAAAGTGAACGGGCGGAACGCCTCGTCCCAGTCGCCGCGCGCTCGCAGGATCGCCTCGACCATCTCGCGCACCACGCCGCCACCGCCCGGACGTTCGAGCACCCGGTGGACGACCGTCCGGACTTCGGCGGCTGCGTCCGCAGGAGCGAAGGAGAGACCACAGCGCGCCAGCACGACAAGGTCGGGCAAATCGTCCCCGATATAGGCCACCTGGCGAAGGGAGAGACCCTCGCTCTCGACAAAGGCGTCGAAGGCGGCCCCCTTGTCGGCGATGCCGGTCAGGATCGGGTCCAGATCGAGCTCACGGGCGCGGTGGTCGAGCGCCGGGGACGACCGCCCCGACAGGACCCCGGTTCGAAGGCCGGCGGCCTGCGCGAGTCGCAATCCGAGCCCGTCCCGGGAGTCGAAGCGCAGCATGCCGTGGCCGCGACGGTCGTAGTAGAGGCCGCCGTCGGTGAGCACCCCGTCGACGTCGCACAGGACACATTCGATGTCCGCCGCCCGGCGCACGAAATCGCGATCGGGGATCGAGGCCATCAGAAGAGCTCCAACCGCCACAGGTCGTGAAGGTGGACGACCCCCGCGAGCGGCTCGCCCGGTTCACAGACGAAGAGCGAAGTGATCCGGTTCTCTTCCATGATCTTCAGCGCGGCCGAGGCGAGCTCTACGGCGCTGATGGTGCGGGGCGAGGGGTGCATGCACTCCTGCGCCGTCTGCTCGAGCAGGGAGCGCGTCGGGTCCGCCTCGAGCAGCCGCCGCAGGTCGCCGTCGGTGATCGTGATCCCAAGTCGCTTGTTCGACATCTCGTAGATCGCGTCCGGCATCCGCGTGTCGGCGGCGACCGCCGGCAGCTGGTCCCCGGAGTGCATGACGTCCCGCACCGCGATCAGCTCGCGGCCGAGCCGTCCACCGGGGTGGAGTCGCTTGAAGTCGTCGCGCGAAAAGCCCTTCACCTCGGAGAGCGACATGGCCAGCGCGTCGCCGAGCGCCAGGGTGGCGGTCGTCGAGGCGGTCGGCGCCAACTCGAGAGGACAGGCCTCCTTGTCGATGGCGGTGGAGAGGTGGATGTCGGCGAGCCGCGCCACCGCGCTCTCGGCGTTGCCGGTCATCGCCACCATCGGAACCCCGAGCCGTTTGAGGATCTCGGCGAGCCGAACGAGCTCCTCGGTCGAGCCCGAGTAGGAGGCGGCGAGCACCACGTCGTCGTCGGCCAGCATGCCGAGATCGCCGTGGATCGCTTCGGCCGGGTGCAGGAAGAAGGCCGGAGTCCCGGTCGAGGCCAGCGTCGCCGCGACCTTGCGGAGGATGAGTCCGCTCTTGCCCATCCCCGAGCAGACCACCCGCCCACGGCATGCGGCCAGCATCTCTACCGCCTGGTCGAAACTTTCACCGAGCTGATCGATCAACCCCTCGACCGCTCGCGCCTCGATCTGCAGCACCTCGCGGGCGACCGCCCTTGCCGACCTCACCCCCGATCCTCCCTCGGTTCCTCGAGCTCCCGCAGCGTCCACAGCGCGGTCACCTCGTCGAGAAGGCGACTCGCGCGATCCGGGTCGACTTGCGTCGTGCTGTCGGAGAGGGCTTGGTCGGGATCGGGATGGACCTCCAGGTAGAGGCCGTCGGCTCCCGCCGCGATCGCCGCCCGCGCCAGCGGTTCGGCATACTGGCGCAGGCCGCCGGTCTGTTCGCCGCCGCCCGGCAGTTGCAGAGAGTGGGTGACGTCGTAGACGGTCGGGATCCCCTGCTCGTGGAGCATGGCGAAGCTCCGCATGTCGACGACCAGGTTGTTGTATCCGAAGGAGGTGCCGCGCTCGGTAACGCTGACCCTCTCGTTGCCGGCGGCGCGCACCTTCTCGACGGCGTGGAGCATGTCGGCGGGTGCGACGAACTGCCCTTTCTTGATATTGACGGCGCGGCCGGTCGCGGCGGCCGCGGTCAAGAGGTCGGTCTGGCGGCAGAGGAAGGCCGGAATCTGAAGCACGTCGCAGATCTCGGCGACCGGTGCGCACTGGCTCGGCTCGTGGACGTCGGTCAAGAGCGGCAGGCCGGTCTCGTCGCGCACCGCCGACAGGATACGCAGCCCCTCTTCGATCCCCGGTCCACGGTAGCTCCGGATCGAGCTTCGGTTGGCCTTGTCGAACGAGGCCTTGAAGACGATCGGAAGGTCGCGCCGTTCGGCCTCGCCGGCGAGGAAGCGAGCGACCGCCAGCGTGGTCTCCTCGGATTCGATCGAGCAAGGGCCGGCGACGACGACGAGCCGCCCGGCGCCGAGCGTGACCCCCGGCGCCAGCTCGATGGGGACGAGTGTCACATCACCTCTCCGGCGGCCACCATCGCTTCGCGTTCGCGCGCCCGTTTCGGATCCTGCCTGCTCTGGTGCTCCTCGAGGGCGGCCGCGATGTAGGAGGAGAAGAGCGGATGCGGCTCGGTGAGCTTCGACTTGTACTCGGGGTGAAACTGGCAGCCGAGGTACCACGGGTGATCCTCGAGCTCGACCATCTCGACGAACTTGCGGTCAGGGCTCATTCCGGAGAGTACGAGGCCGCCTGAGCGCAGATCCTCGAGATACCTCTGATTGACCTCGTAGCGATGCCGGTGGCGCTCGCTGATCTCGTCGGTGTCGTAGATCTCGCGAGCGAGCGTGCCTTCGGTCAGCACGCAAGGGTAGGCGCCCAGGCGCATCGTGCCGCCCAGGTCCTCGACCCCCAGGAGGTCGCGAAGCATGTAGATCGCGGGCTCCTTGGCCTCCGGGTCGAACTCGGACGAGGTCGCCCCCTTGATCCCGCAGACGTTGCGCAGATACTCGATCACCAGGCACTGCATCCCCAGGCAGATGCCGAAGAACGGGACCTTGTGCTCGCGGGCGTAGCGGATCGCGCGGATCTTGCCTTCGGAGCCGCGCCGGCCGAAACCGATCGGCACGAGCAGCCCATCGACGTCGAAGATCTCCCGCGGCCAGCGCTCGGTCTCCATCTGCTCGGCGCTGATGTAGACGAGCTCCACCTCGGCGTCGTTGGCGACGCCGCCGTGCATCAGCGCCTCGTTGAGGCTCTTGTAGGCGTCGGGCAGCTCGACGTACTTGCCGACGATTCCGATCCTCACCTTGTGCTTGGGGTGCTTGATCTTCGCCACCAGATTCTCGAGCTGCGACATGTCGCGCGGGTGGTGGGGGAGATTGAGGATGTCGAGCAGAATCTCGTCGAGTCCCTCGTGGCAGAACGCGAGCGGCACCTCGTAGATCGTGGGCACGTCGCGAGCGGAGATGACCTGTCTCGGCTCGACGTTGCAGAACAGCGCGATCTTCTTCTTGAGTCCATCGGAAAGCGGCCGGTCGACCCGGCAGAGCAGGGCGTCGGGCGAGATGCCGATCGCGCGCAGCTCGCGCACCGAGTGCTGGGTCGGCTTGGTCTTGAGCTCGTCGGCGGCCGCGATGTAGGGCACCAGGGTCAGATGCACGGTGGCCGAGTTGTTCTTGCCGAGGTCGACTCGCAGCTGGCGAATCGCCTCGACGAACGGCAGCGATTCGATGTCGCCGATGGTGCCGCCGATCTCGATGATCACGACGTCGACCGTGTCCTCGAAGTGGCGCATCGCCTCCTTGATCTCGTCGGTCACGTGCGGGATCACCTGTACGGTCTTTCCCAGGTAGTCCCCCCGCCGCTCCTTGTTGATGACCGACTCGTAGATCTTGCCGGTCGTGAAGTTGTGGTGCTTGCTGGTGACGGAGTGGGTGAAGCGCTCGTAATGACCGAGGTCGAGGTCGGTCTCGGCGCCGTCGTCGGTGACGAACACCTCGCCGTGCTGGTAGGGCGACATCGTTCCCGGATCGACGTTCACGTAAGGGTCGAACTTCATCAACGTCACGGAGAAGCCCCGAGACTCGAGAATGGCGCCGACCGAAGCGGCGGCGACCCCCTTGCCGAGGGACGAGACGACACCGCCGGTGATGAAGATGTACTTGGTTGCCATGTTTTGAGGGTCCTTTTCGTGTCGTCCGTCGGGCACGAGCTGCGCGGCCGCCGGCTAGGCTCGCTCATCGAGCCGAGTGCCGGGTCGAGCGTCCAGCAGCCGTCGCACTGCCTCCAAGTCGTCCATTGTATCGACCCCCGGCCAGGCGCTGGGGACCTCGAGCACCCGAATGGGAATCCCGTTCTCCAGGGCGCGGAGCTGTTCGAGGGACTCCGCCAGCTCGAGCGGTGTCGGTGCGAGCCGTGCCAGCTCGAGCAGCGCCGACCGCTGGTAGCCGTAGATGCCGATGTGCTTGCGCGGCCGGGCCGCCGATTGGCCGCGGCGAAAGGGGATCGCCGCACGGCTGAAATAGAGGGCGTAGCCGCGGCGGTCGACCACCACCTTCACGACGTCGGGATCTCCGGCCTCTCCCTCCGACGCCGGTGCCGCCAGCGTCACCATCGGATCGTCCGGATGCTCGACGAGGTGGTGCGCCACCCGCGAGATCGCCGCCGGGTCGATCAACGGCTCGTCGCCCTGGACGTTCACCACCGCCTTCGCCGCCCACTCGCGAGCCGCGTGCGCGATGCGGTCGGTGCCGCTCGGGCAGTCGCGCGGAGTCGTCTCGACGGTCCCGCCGAAGCCCAAGACGGCCTGGGCCACCCGCTCGTCGTCGGTGAGGACCACCGCGGCCTCGAGACCGTCGGCGGCAAGGGTGCGCCGATAGACATGCTCGATCATCGGGCGCCCGGCGATCTCGGAAAGCACCTTGCCCGGCAGCCGCCGCGAGTCGTAGCGCGCCGGGATGGCGGCGACGACGGCGGTGACTCGGGAGTGGGGGAGGGTCGGCTCGGGGTGCACGATTCAATGTACCGAGCCGCCCCGCATGAGTCAAATACTCGCTCGGGGACGGTCAGTCCGAAATGGTCGCGTCGCCGAGGGTCCCAAGGTGTAGCATCACGCCCCATGAGCCGCCGGGCTTTTCTGATCACGCTCGCCCTAGCCGCTGCGCTGCTGAGCGTCGCTCAGTGGACCGTGCTGCGGTCGCGCCGCACCCACGGCGACGAGTCGGGCGGGCTGGGGAAGGCGCAGTGGATCTGGGCCGAACAGCGCGGCGAGCCCGGCACTCCGATGGCGTTTTTCGCCGTCAAGGACTTCGATCTCGACTTCGATCCGTTCAGGGCGGCGATCACGATCACCGCCGACGAGGAGTACCACCTGGGCATCAACTCACCGGGCTTCGGGGTCGGCGCGATGAGCGACGACGCCCGGCTCGATCGCTACCTCGTCCAGGACATCCTGCGCCGCGGGTCCAATCGGATCCGCGTCGAATTGCGCAGCAGCCGCGGGGTGGGCGGCTTTCTGGCGCGCCTCGAGGTGAGTGACGGCTGGGGACGCAAGGTCGACGTCGTCACCGACGATTCATGGCGGATCTTCCGGACGTTCGATCCGGAGGGGCTAGGGGAGTCGGACGAGATTCCCGTCGTCTGGGGTCGGCCTCCCACCGGACGCTGGGGCGAGAGGAGGGAGGTCCGCGACGCGCTGAGCCTGACTCAGTTGCAGGGCGAAACGAGCAGGAGGCCGCTGCCGGCGCAGCGCTGGCGGCTGCCGAGGGAAGAGTGGCGCAAGGCGGAGACCTACCTGGCGCCCAGGATCGATCGCTGGGTGACTTTCGACTTCGGAGCCTCGCAGACCGGTTTCCTCAACGTCAAGTTCGACGATCGAGAGCCGAGCTTGGGGTTCGTGTTCTACGGCGCCCGGGCGCCGAAGGACGGTCTCGAGCGCCCCGACGAAGTCATCGTCCGGATGCGAGGACGCGATCACTGGCCGGCGAGCCGACCGGCGAGGTTCCGCTTCGTCACGGTGGTCGGTTCACCGACGATCGTCGGCGTCGAGATCTTCCCGGTCGCTGCCGAGCTCGCTGCCGACCGCTTGGACGGCGAGCCGGTCGTCGGGCTCTTCGGAATCGAGCAGCCGCAGACCCTATTGTCGCCGGTTGAGCACGAAGTCCGGCGCCAGCTCGAGGGCCTCCCGGGCCTCGCCGGGCGGTAGGAAGGCGAGTTGCCGGCGAGCCTCCACCGCGTAGCGCTCGGCGAGCTCGCGGGTCTCCTCGAGAGTTCCTTCCGAGGAGACGATGTCGAGCACCTCCGCGGAGTCCACCCGGCTGAAGGCGCCGTCCTCGAGCACCTTCGCGATCGCCTGGCGGCGAGCGGCATCGAGGCGGGGTAGGGCTAGCAGCAGAGGCAGGGTCAACTTGCCCTCCCTGAGATCGGAGAGCACGGGCTTGCCGAGCTCGCCCTCGCGAGCGGTGAAGTCGAGGAGGTCGTCGACGAGCTGAAAACAGATGCCGAGCGCCTTGCCGTAGTCGGCGAGCACCGCCGCGGCATCGAGGCGTGCGGGCGTCATCAGCGCCGGTACCGAGGCGGCAGCCGCGAACAGCCGCGCCGTCTTGCGCTCGATGATCTCGAAGTACTCGTCGCTCGTGAGGTCGATCGCGCCCAAGCGGTCGAGCGCCAGAAGCTCGCCTTCGGTCATCCGCAGGGTCGCGTCACACAGCCGCTTGACCACCTCCAGGTTGCCGTGCGAGAGCGCCATCCCCATGGCCGTGGTGTAGAGCCAATCGCCGAGCAGGACGGTCTTGCTGTTGCCCCACACCTGGTTGACGGTCGGCTTGCTGCGCCGCAGCTCGGCGTGATCGATGATGTCGTCGTGAACGAGGCTCGCCGAGTGGATCACCTCGACCACCGCGGCGTAGGTCACCTCCTCGTCACCGTCACGCCCGAGAAGCTCGGCACTGAGCAGCACCAGAGCCGGCCGCATCCGCTTGCCGCCGCCTTCGAAGATGTAGGCGCCGGCATCCTCGATGAACGGCACGTCGGAGGCGAGGCTCCGGCGAAACACCTCTTCGGTTCGCTCCAGCTTGTCGGCGATGAGGGCGAAATACCGGGCGCCGGCGGACGGCCGGACGGTTGGTTTCGAGGCTTCGAGCGTCATGATGGGCGCGGGTAGGCCTTAGAGGGTTCCAACCGGATCGAAGCTCAGTTCATCACGAAGCTCGCCGTCCAGGAAGCGGAACGCCCGACCTCTCTCGAAGTACCACCAGGTGGTCTCCGAGCCGTAGGGAAGCTCCAGGCTGTCGGTCTTGTCGGGCGCTCCGTTGCGTTCACGCACCCTCGCCTGGTCAACGCTCGTCCCCGTGGCGGCGGACAGGGCGCCCCGATCGGATCTCGATGAGTCGGGCTCAGGTGCGCCCACGGCGCCGTCTCCGAGCACGAAACTGACGATCACCGGCGAGCCGCGCAGCACCCGGCGCGATAGATCGGCCCGCTCCTCCACGAAATAGCCGTCCGGTCCGAAGTCCCCGACCGAGACCTCGAAGCGGTTGTAGTAGTCGTGCCACTCCCAGACGAGGGTGTAGCGCCCGATCTCGTCGGTGGTCACGGTGCGCTGCTGGAGCCCCTTCTTGGCGCTGCCCATCTTGCGCGGGTTCATGCTGCGCAGGTCGAAGCCGCGGCGGTAGACCTCGAGGACCACCGTGCGGCCCTCGAGCGGCCGGCCGGCCGAGTCGGTGACGGCGCCCGTGATCTCGATCTCCTGCCCCTCTCGATAGGGCGCCCGAGCCGCCCATGCGGTAGCCGGCAGCGTCGCGGCGAGCGCCAGGCAGAGCAGCATGGAGGGGAGACGAGAGTTCATCGCGATAGGGCGCACCCGGAGACCGGCGTCATTATAAGGGGAGGCCACCGGCCGCCGTCTACTCGTCGAACCAGTAGAGCTCGGCGGGTGGCTCGAAGAAGCTTTCGTCGGCGACGATCCGATGCCCCGACAAGACGAACTCGGTGACGTTGCCCTCGAGGTCGGACCAGCTGAGCGCGGTCAAGCGCAGGCTCGTCGGATGAAAGCGCAGGGTCGCGCTGCGAATCGGGCTCTCGTCGTCGAGCGGGCTGAGGGCGACGACGAGCGTGCCGTCCTCGCCGCCCTCTTTCGCCTCCGGCAGGGCTTCCGGCTCCAGCACGGCGCTGAAGCTCCGGCGCAGACCGTCGAGATCGAGCTGCAGCAACTCGAGGTGGCGGCGATCGTCGGGACCGAGCGGCACCCGCCTGCCCGCGCTTTCCCCCTCGTTCCAGCTGAACGCCGTCTCTCCGCTGACGAGGAAGACCTTCGGGTAAGGCACCTCGTAGTCCCAGCGCAGCGAGTCCGGCAGTGAGATCGAGACCCGACCGGTCTCGCGATCGCCGGTCGCAAAGCCCGCCGGCACGTAGGTCTGCACGAAATCGGCGGTCCACGGCGCGACCTCGAAGTCGCGCCGGGCCTCGGCGAGAACCGCCCAGGCGTCGCCGGCCCGCGTCGCGGAAGAGAGGGCCGTGGATCGCCGCACCTCGGAGACGACGGCGCCGGAGACGACGGTGCCGATCACCATCGTTGCCGTCAGCAGGCGCCGCATCCGCACCTCAGTGGCGGAAGTGGCGGGTGCCGGTGATCAGCATCGCCAGCTCGAGCTCGTTGGCGGCGGCGATCACCTCGTCGTCCCGCTTACTGCCGCCCGGTTGGATGACGGCGGTGACCCCCGCCGCGGCGAGCACATCGAGTCCGTCCCGGAACGGAAAGAACGCGTCGGACGCCGCGACCGCCCCCGCCGTGGGGAGCTCCGCCTTGGTGACGGCGAGCCGGCAGGCGTCGACCCTGCTCATCTGCCCGGCGCCGATGCCGATCGTCTGATCCTCACCGGCGAGGAGGATGGCGTTCGATTTGACGTGTCGCACGATGCTCCAGGCGAACTCGAGAGCGCGCTGCTCGGTGTCGGTCGGCCCGCGCTCGGTCGGACAGCTCCAGGACGCGATGTCGACCGGTACGGCATCGACCGACTGGGCGAGAAAACCGCCGTCGATCGAGCGGTATTCCGCCGCCTTGGAGCCGGTGGTGAACGCCGGCGCGGCGATGACCCGCAGGTTCGGCTTCTTGGCGAACCGCTTCTCGGCGTCCTCTTTGAAGTCGGGGGCGATCACCACCTCGACGAAAAGCCCCGCCATCGCGTCGGCGAGCTCGCCGTCGATCGTCTGGTTGCAGGCGACGATCGAACCGAAGGCGGAAGTCGGATCGCAGGCCAGAGCCCGCTCGTAAGCCTCGACGGGAGTCGCCCCGCGACCGACGCCGCACGGGTTGTTGTGCTTGATGATCGCGATCGTCGGCGCATCGAAGTGGGCGACCAGGCGGCGCGCCGCATCGGCGTCGAGCAGATTGTTGAAGGAGAGCTCCTTGCCCTGGAGCTGCTCGAAGCCGCCGAAGATGCCGTGGGCACCCGCCGTTCGGTAGAGCGCCGCGCGCTGGTGCGGATTCTCACCGTAGCGAGGCTCGAACTCCTTTTCGAGATCGATCAACTGATGGCGCAGAAACATCGGCTGGGAGCCGTCGCCGCTCTGCCCCTCCAGCCAGTGAGCGATCGCGGCGTCGTACGCCTGAGTGTGGCGGAACGCCTTGATCGCGAGGCTCCGCCGCAGACTCTCCGGCACCCGAAGGTCGCTCTCCTCGAGGGCGGCGAGCACCTGCGGGTAGTCGTCGGGGTCGACCACGACGACCACCCCTTGGTAGTTCTTCGCCGCGCCGCGGATCATCGACGGTCCGCCGATGTCGATCATCTCGACGACCTCCTCGAAGCCGGCCCCCCTCGCCACCGTCTCGCGGAACGGGTAGAGGTTGACCACCACGAGATCGATCGGCGTGATCGCGTGCTCGTTGAGCGCCGTCAGGTGAGAGGCCTGCTCGCGGTCGGCGAGGATGCCGCCATGGATCGACGGATGGAGCGTCTTGACCCGGCCGCCGAGGATCTCCGGGATGCCGGTCACCTCCGCGACCGAGAGCACCGGCACCCGCCCGGCCTCGAGCGCCTTCTTCGTCCCGCCGGTCGAGAGGATCTCAATGCCGAGCCCGGTCAGACCGCGCACGAAGTCGACGAGACCACGTTTGTCGTAGACCGAAACGAGGGCCCGGTTCGCTTTCAGCATGGTGTCGGCCGCGCTTGGTGTCGCACTGCGCCGGCGGTCAGGGACTGGCAGGTGGAGTGAGCTTGGGAAACTGGCGAAAATCGCCGCCGCCCGCGCGCAGCCAAATATAGCGAAGCACCCCGATCGTGTCACTGATCGTGTGGCTATAGGCGAGCGCCGAGAGGGCGAAGGCGGTCGAGCGGTCGTCGAAGAGCTGTCGCCCCTCACCGTAGTCGATGTGAGCGTACTCGGCGGCGAGCAGCGGGTAGCCCGCGCGGGCGCGGGCGAAGGTGCGGGCGACGAGCGCCTGCAGATCCTCGGGCCCACCGATCAGCCGGCCATCGCCGTACCAGGTCGGTTGGAAGCGCTCCTGGGCGCTCTCGACATAGCGCGACCAGTCCCGCGCGTAGCGCGGCTCGTTCGGGTCGCCGTCGCCCACCGCCAGCGGGCTGTTGGCGAGCGCCACGTAATGCGAGACCTGCCCCAGCCGCTGGACGATCTCCGCGAACGGCTTGTGCCTCCGGATCGCCTGGATCGCGTTCTCGACCTCCTCCTGGAGCACCGCGTCGAGCGCCCGCCCCGTCTGCGGATTCTCGATCGCCGAGAGCACCCCCTCCCGCAGCGCCGCCGGGTGCTTTTCGATCTGCCGCCGCAGATCCCGCGGCGCATACTCCGCCGCCCGCTTCGCCATCGTGATCTCCGTATGCGGAGTCCAGGCGAGGGCGGGAAGCGGAAGCAAGGCCAACAGCAGACCCAGCGCGGCTAGCCGTGGGACCTGTGCCCCGGGCCGCGCCGAAGGCGCGGTTCCTCGCGAATGTGCCCTCCACCTCAAACCGAACATCGCCGGTATCTTAGGCCATCCCCACATAGGGGGTCCTCTTGACGGCCACACACACCCCTGCTAGAAACTCCCCTCCGGGCTTTCCACCCGGCGGTTGCCCAGGTAGCTCAGTCGGTAGAGCACCTGACTGAAAATCAGGGTGTCGGTGGTTCGATTCCGCCCCTGGGCACCATTTTAAGTCTCTTTCTCTCAGACAGTTACTGGCGTCTTCGGTGCTCGGAAGCGTCTCGGTGCTTGGGGCCGAGCAAACAATGAGCAAACACCCTGGGTCGCAGTCCGTCGTCCTCGGTGGTAGACGACTGCTGGGAGAGCCG
>CALZKB010000124.1 GCA_945787575.1 Thermoanaerobaculia bacterium
CCACCTGGATGAAGTACTACCCGAATACTGGCCCACCTGGATGAAGTACTACCCGAATACCCACCTGGATGAAGTACTACCCGAATACTGGCCCACCTGGGAGAGAGATGAAGTACTACCCGAATACACCTGGAGATGAAGTACTACCCGAATACACCCCACCTGGATGAAGTACTACCCGAATACTGGCCCGGAGCCCCTGATCGGAGAGGGTTGAACGACGAACTCCAGTCCCGAGTCTTCGCGCAGAGCCGCCAGGTCGTTCGGCGTCAGAGGAACCCGCCGCTCCCAGCGGCTCTTGTCCTCGCGTCGGATTCCGATCTTCGCCCTCATCTGAACCCTCCGCTGGTGCCCCACGTCGAGCACCAAGCCTACGCGAAGCCTACTCTCATGCCGACAACAAGCAACACCCGGGCCTGACACGATCGGGAACTGATGGTCGGTCAAGGCAAAAGGCGCACCTACACTTTAGTCCCCGCTGGGTAGCATCGAGCCGCCCAAGGAGGGTCGTAGGCTCCACTGGACCGCAACGCCTACCCAGGATTGGACCACGGCGGATAGACTGCGAGCAGCTTGATCTGCAAGACCGGCGCTCTGGGTGTCCCTCGGTCATTGGCTCGGATGACAAGAGACTTCTGCGTCCTCGAGGCCCACGGCGAGTCGGTGGCGGCGATAACGGAAGCGTCTGCTGACTGGGTAGCTGTCGAGACGGATCGGACTGGGTAGCTGTCGAGACGGATCGTAGCCACCTCGACAAGATCGTCGTTCTGACATGGGTCGCGTCCGCTTCGGAGGACCGACATCTTGGCTTCGGACGGCCAGAAGGAGAGCACGATTGAAACTCGAGATCTGCGAAGTCGGGAAACGCTACAAAGAAGGTCTCTGGGGAGTTGCGAACCTCAGCCTCGAGCTGGAATCCGGGGTTCTGGGCCTACTGGGACCGAATGGGGCAGGCAAATCGACGCTGATGCGCATCCTGGCCACCGTCACCAAGGCGACGACCGGTTACGTGAAGTGGGATGGCGTCGATATCGCCGCCGCGCCGAATCCACTCCGCGAGGTGCTTGGCTACCTACCTCAGGACTTCGGCATCTATCCGAACCTCAACGCCGTGGAGTTTCTGTCCTATCTAGCGACCGCCCGCGGCCTCAGCGGCCGCTCGGCCAGCCGGAGAATTGACCAGCTCCTCGAGTTGGTCAACCTGACCGACATCCGCAAGAGACCCCTTGGGTCACTCTCCGGCGGCATGAAACAACGCGTAGGAATCGCGCAGGCCCTTCTGAACGACCCGAAACTCCTGATCGTCGATGAACCGACGGCAGGACTTGACCCGGAGGAGCGAGTTCGATTCCGTAGCCTGCTCGCGGAACTGGCGGGCGAGCGGATCGTGATCCTGTCCTCGCACATTGTTTCGGACATCGAGGCGACGGCCACGTCGATCGCGGTCATCAAGAAAGGGCAGCTTCGGTTTCACGGCGCCCCGGAAGATCTCCTGCGACGAGTGCAAGGAAACGTCTGGGAGATGTTGATCCCGAGCGAGGATCTGGCCAGCGCAAAGCAGAAGTTCGTTCTCAGTGGCACGGTGAGAACTACCAACGGTGTTCGCATCCGGGTTGTCGCAGACGAGCCACCCGACCCTGGTGCGCGAGCGCTCCTACCCACGCTCGAGGACGGCTATCTGCATCTGCTTACCGGTCGCCAGAGCGAGGACCACTAGTGCGAGTCGTCGGCACGCTCTTTCAGTTGGCTCTGGCTGACTTCCGCGAGCGAACGAGGCGCTACTCTTTTCTGATCACCCTGTTGGGCACGCTCTTCTTCGGCTTCCTGGTGATCACCGGCAAGTGGGCTGTCCGCATGGGTGAGTACCGCGGCGAGTACAACTCCGCCTGGGTCGGGAGCCTGATGGGAAGCGCCAGCACGGTCATGCTGGCCTTCTTCGGGTTCTACCTGGTCAAGAACTCCTTGAGCCGAGACCGCGGTACGCGAGTCGGGGAGATTCTCGCGTCGACACCCTTGAGCGGCACGCTCTATGTCGCCAGCAAGTTCGCCAGCAACCTGGCAGTCCTCACGCTGATGGCCACGACGCTTGCCGCCGCCGCAGTCGTCATGCAACTACTGGTCAGCCCGGTCGAGGTCGGATTCGACCTCTGGGCGCTGGTGGCGCCTTTTGTCTTTCTTTGCCTTCCGGTCATCACGCTCGTTTCTGCAGCCGCTGTTCTCTTCGAGTCGATCCGATTCCTCCGCGGCGCCGCGGGGAACGTCCTCTATTTCTTCGCCGCGGAGGCGGCAATCATCAATAGCCTTCTGCTCGATGTCCCCGCGCTCGATTTCAGCGGGCTCGGCCTCATCCTTCCGAGCATGCAGGAAGCCGCCCTGGCCGCGTATCCGGGCGTAGAGCTCCCCCTGCAGGTGGGATTCCTCTGGCTCCTTCCCGCGGCCACCGAGGAAGCTACGAAGCTCTTTCACTGGAGCGGCATCGAGTGGTCGCTGGCGATGATGCCGGTACGCCTCATGTGGATCGGTGCGGCGCTCGGAATGACAGGGCTAGCGGCAGTCTTCTTCGATCGCTTCGACCCCGCGCGAGTACGGCGCATCGAGCCCGCCCAGCGAGAAGAGCGCCGACTCACTGCCGAGGCCGATCATCAGGACGGGGACAGGCGATCGATCAGCTGGAGCGATGTCGTCCCGGCGGACTTCGACTTCCGCTTTCTCAGGATGTGGCGCGCCGAGCTCGCTCTGATGGTCAAGGGGTATCACTGGTGGTGGTACCTGGTCGCCCTCGGACTCGTCATCGTACAGCTCGCCGTACCGTACGCGTACGCCCGAACCTACGCTCTATCGATCGCCTGGATCTGGCCACTGGCCATATGGTCTTCCATGGGCACCCGGGAGGCCCGTTTCAACACGGGGCAGATCGTCTTCTCGTCACCGTATCCTCAGCGACGCCAGTTTCCGGCGATGTTCCTGGCCGGTCTCGCGGTCGCCCTCCTGACCGGTAGCGGAATGATCGTGCGAGCGTTATTGGCTGGAGAGCTTGGACACGTGGCAGCTTTGCTCATCGGCGCCCTCTTCGTTTCCACCCTCGCTCTGTTCCTCGGAGTCGTCAGCGGAACGAAGAAGCTGTTTGAGGTGAGCTACCTGGTGATCTGGTACCTGGCTGTCAACCAGGTGCCCGCTCTCGATTTTCTCGGTGCGACAGCGGCTTCGGTAGTCAGTGGGGTCCCGCGGGCGTATCTCGTCATGTCGCTCGGGCTCTTGTCTTTCGCATTTCTGCTTCGGCGGCGCCAGATGGCCGGAGGCATTGCCTAGAGGTTGCTCGAATTCCCTTCGATGCAAACTCGTGAATGCGCCGTCTTCATCCTTGCCCCTCGCAGCGAGGGCTGGCGGCCTGTCAGGCCCCCCATCTACGCAGGTCGCCGTCGGCACCCTCGAGCGCCCTAGAATCGAGCTGCGGGCCGGGCCGCCGACTGAGGCCCGGCACTACCGCAATGTGCCGGTGGCGGTGCCGGATACCGACGGCACCCGTAGCAGCTGCCCGGGGCGGATCGTGCTCCCCCGCAGACTGTTGAAATCCCGCAGGGTAGAGAGCTCGACGCCGTGCCGCTGGGCGATGCGCCACAAGGTGTCCCCTCTCTGAACGACGTAGCGAACTTCTCGCGGCTGCATGCTGTTCCCGCCTTTCGAGACGAAGCGCGACGCCTCGATCTCGAGCCTCGCCAGGTGCTCGACATAAGGCTCGGTAAAGAGCACGACGTGGTAATGCGGCGGGTGGCGCTCGCGGGTCGCCTCGAGCACACCTCCGTTCTCCAACTGGAGCAGATTGGCCTCGAGCCAGCCTCGGCACCCTCGCTTCCAAGAGCGACGCAGGTCCATCGCCAGCCCCAAGGCATGGGCCGATCGGGGATGCGAATTGCGCGGCTGGCGACTCTTGGGGCGAACCAGACTGGTGACGACCAACCGTTCGCCGCACGCGGCCCGGTAGCCGGCCGCGAGCTCCTCGATGAAGTGCCGCACCTCCGCTCGCGCGTAGGGCAGCTCGACCATCTCCTTGATCTCGTAGTCCTCGTTGCCGCGAAGTCGTCGCAGCTCGCCGGAGCGCACCGCGTCATGCACCTCTTGCACGGTCAGAGCGCGCTGATAGCCCGACGCTTCGGCTCCAGCCAGCTGACGATCCATCGAGCCCCGCGTCGGGTTGAGTCCGGCTGCGTGTAGCACCGGCCCAAAGGCCAGGCCGAGCGCCAAGATCAAGACTGAACGATGCCAGTTCACGCGTCAGAGACTCCGTTGCTTCGCGGCCGATGCCCAGGCCCAGGTCGGTCCTCGCACGGCCTCCCCCTGCTCGCGCTCTGCTGTTGAACGGAGGAGTGTGCGCTGTTGGATGGCGTACTTTTGTCAGCGATGACGGTGGGTTGTCAAGTACTTCACACTCCGTGAACCGACAAAAGGACTGACATTCCCCCCCCCTGGATGAAGTACCCTGGATGAAGTACTACCACCCTGGATGAAGTACTGGGATGAAAGTACTGGGATGAAAGTACGGGATGAAAGTACTACGGGATGAAAGTACTACCCGGGATGAAAGTACTACCCGAATACCGGGGATGAAAGTACTGCGAGATGAAAGTACACCGGATGAAAGTACTACCCGAATACTGCGAGATCTCGGACCGGTCTTGCGTCTATTCGTGCATGGGACGCAAGATCCGCCACCTGCGCGCAGCCGACGGCCTCGTGGAAGTCACGTGCCGTGTCATCCAGCGTCGGTTCCTCCTCCGGCCCTCGCCGAAGTTCAACGCGGTCGTCCGCGGGGCCTTGGCGCGCGCCCAGAAGCGCCACGGCATGAAGGTGTGCGGCTTCGTCTACCTCTCCAATCACTGCCACATCCTGCTGAGGCCAAGTAGCGTGGACCAGATGGCCGACTTCATGCACGACGTCAACTACAAGATCTCCAAGGAGGTTGGGCGACTGCACGACTGGGAAGGGCCTATCTGGCCACGGCCCTACACCGACGTCCAGATCAGCGATGAACCGGAAGCGCAGATCCACACCCTGCGTTACCTGCTGGAGCAGGGCTGCAAGGAAGGGCTGGTGGCCTCGCCCAAACACTGGCCCGGAGCGAGCTCCACCAAGGCCCTGCTCTCGGGCGAGGTCGTCGAGGGCATCTGGGTCGACCGAACGGCTCAGTACCGGGCTTGGGAGCGCAACGAGCCCCATCCCGACGAGCGTTTTGCTTCCACCCACCGCCTCGAGCTCTCGCCGATTCCGTGCTGGGAGCACCTGGAGCCTCATCAATACCAAGCCCGGGTCCGGGCCATGGTGTGCGAGATCGAGCAGGGCACGGAGGGCGTGCGGGTTCTCGGCAAGCAGGCCATCTGCGCCCAGGATCCCCACGACGCGCCGAGCTCGAAGCCCCGCCGTACGCCGGCTCCGCGGTTCCGCGCGGCCGAGCCGCAGGTGCGACGAGCGTTGGAGTGGGCGTATCGGCTCTTCGTGACGGCCTATCGGCAGGCAGCGGAGGATCTTCGAGAGGGCAAGCCCGCGGTGTTCCCGGACGGCTGCTTCGCGCCGGGGCGCTTCGTGCCAATGCGAACCTGATGCGCACCAGACCGCCCGTGCCAAGCAGAACTCGGCGCACTCGCTCCTGTTTCTCTCGAAAGCGGGCTTGCCAGATAAGGGGAGATACTCGTCTTCTCAAGCCTCGGAGTGGCGGGACGAATGAGTGCGGTGGTCGAGAGGGCGCCTGATGAGCGCGACGGTGGTGTCCGGTCTCATCGTCTCGACTGCAGCATCACCCCTGAGTTGCTCCTTTGCGCCCGGGAGCGTCGATCAAAGGCGACGACCGCCTCGTGATATCAGTATTCGAGTAGCACCTCAAATGGGGGCACCTCAAATGCCTCAAATGGGGGCCGTATTCGAGTAGCACCTCAAATGGCCGGCGGGCACCTCAAATGGGGCCGTATTCGAGTAGCACCTCAAATGGGCACCTCAAATGGGCACCTCAAATGGGGCCGTATTCGAGTAGCACCTCAAATGGCCGGGTATTCGAGTAGCACCTCAAATGGCTCAAATGGCCTCAAATGGCCTCAAATGGCGGCACCTCAAATGGCGGGGGAGCGACAGGGGCGGTAATAGACTCGAGGACCGAATGGCAATCGAGAGCAGAGCCTCCGAAACCGCAGGCTGGGACAAGGTCATCGGCATAGTCGGTGGCCTCGGCCCGCACGCGCACATTCGATTCGAGGAGCTGTTGCTCCGGGCGGCGGAGCTCAGAGCTCCCCAGAAGGTATTTCGCGACCAGGACTATCCGCCGTATCTGGTGTCGGCTCTTCCCGGGACACCGGACCGTACCGAGTACTTCTTGGGGCGAGGCCCGTCGCCGTTGCCTTGGCTCGAGAGCAGCCTGCGTGCTCTCAAGGGCGCTCCCGGAGGTCGAGGCGGCGGGGCGAGCGCCGACTTCGCGGTCATCGCCTGCAACACGGCGCATGCGCTCCTCTCTGAGCTGCGGGAGACGGGAATCCTGCCGATTCTCGATGTCGTGAGCGAGACGATCAACTCGATTCGCGAGCGAAGCGCTATCCAAACGATCGGTTTGCTGGCAACCACCGGAACGCTCGAGGCGCGGATCTACCAAGAAGCTTGTGCGGCTCAAGGGTTGAACACTGCGAGCCTGTTGGATCTCCAAAGCGGCGAAGAACTCCAGCGGTCGCTAGTGATGGCCACGATCTACGGCGATGGCGGACAGGCCGGCATCAAGGCCGGCGCCCATCGGGAGCCTGAGCAGCGCAGCCGGCTACTCGACAACCTTCAGCGAGCCATCGACTCGCTGGCGGAGGCTGGCGCTGAGCTGGTCATCGCCGCCTGCACCGAGATACCCCTGGTTCTCCCGCCTGGGCGCGCGCGTGGAATCGAGATCCTCGATCCGCTCGAGGTCGCTGCGCGAGCGACGATCGAAGTCGCTGCGGGTAGCCGCGAAGCGGAGCCGGATCGAAGGAGGAGTCCAGCGTGAAGTCTTGGCAGTCGGCAGTCACCATCCTGTTGTTCTTGCCGGTCTGCGCTGAGGCGGACGGCGGGACACCCCGTCCCCGCGTGCGCGACCTCGGGATCACGCCGGGAGTCCTCCAACCGGGCCCGCTCAACGCGATCACCGATGTCGATGGAGTCCAAGTCGGGCATCGCACGATCGTCCGGGGCGACGACGTGCGCACGGGCGTCACGGCGATCCTGCCTCATGGCGGCGATCTCTTTCGCGCCAAGACGCCGGCTGCGGTTTATGTAGGAAACGGTTTCGGCAAGGCCGCCGGGTTTCTACAGGTCCAGGAACTCGGCAACATCGAGACGCCGATCATACTCACCAACACGCTCTCCGTCGGCAGAGCGATCGAGGCGGTCGTGCGCTGGACCCTCGCACGTCCCGGCAACGCGGACGCACAATCCGTCAACGCCGTCGTTGGCGAGACGAACGACGGCTACCTGAATGATATTCGAGGCTTACACGTCACCCACTTGGACGTCGAAGCCGCAATCGAGTCGACAGCTCCTGGGCCGGTCGAGGAGGGTAGCGTCGGGGCCGGAACCGGAACCAGCGCGTTCGGATGGAAGGGTGGAATCGGGACCTCATCCAGGCACCTGCCTGAGTCCCTGGGCAGCTACACCGTGGGAGTCCTCGTGCAGACGAACTTCGGCGGGGTTCTGACTATCGACGGCGTGCGCGTCGGCGAGGCCTTGGGCCGTTACAGCTTCAGGGACCAGCTCGAGAACAGCGAGACCCCGGCAACGAGAGATGAGAGAGGCTCATGCATGATCGTGCTGGCAACCGATGCTCCGCTCTCGCCGAGGAACCTCGAGCGCCTGGCGAGGCGCGCGGTTCTCGGACTGGCCCGCGCCGGCGGTTTCATGTCCAACGGTTCCGGGGACTTTGTCATCGCCTTCTCGACCCAAAACCTCGTCACCTCTGAGTCGGTTCGAGAAGTCCGGCTCCTCGCCAACGATCAGATGAGCCCGCTGTTTCTGGCCACGGTCGAATCAGTCGAAGAAGCCGTCTACAACTCGCTCACTCGGGCCACTACCGTTTCTGGCCGCGACGGCCACGTGCGTGAGGCGCTGCCGATCGAAGCTGTGACGGAGCTTCTTGCCTGGCGTGTTGGAGCTCAGGGCGACTAGTACCGCTGCTCGTTTTCAGTCGAGCGTTGGAACGCCGCGAGGAGCCGACGAGACCGCCGGCATTCCTGATCTTTCGAATCCAGAAGCAGATGGTGGCACCCTGGCGGAGGTCGAAGCAGTCGGTGGCCGTCGAAACCCGTGACTCCCGAGCCGCGTAGATTCTGTTGATGACACCGAGTCACTGCCAAAAACCGCTCCTCGGCGGACGAATCCTCCGCGGCGCCGTCGGTGTGGCATTCCTCGCCGGGATCCCCTTCGTGCCCGAGTTCGATCTCGCCTGGCTCGGCATCCTCGCCCTCGTGGTGGCCGGGGCGATCTTCCTGCTCGCGGGCATTCTCGCCAACCCGGGCTGCGAGCTCACGGCGCCGGTCAATGTCTTCCTGCCCCACGATCGCCGACTCCACTGCTTCTGCCCGCTGTTCTCGCCGATCGACCGGCTGGAGCGGGCCTTGCGGCGCCGGCTTTCCTGACCCGCAGCGCCCTTCTCACGATCAACCCCTGCCTGAGGTGCCGGGAGCCGGTGAGAGTAACGTCACCGTTGCGGAAGTCGACGTCGAAGGTCACCGTAGCCGCGAACCGGCTGGCTACCGTGGCAGCGTTCGGCTCGTCGATGACGCTCTCGGTCGACGGCGGAGCCACCTCGCCCGCAGCCGAGAGCGATAGCTCGGAGCCTCTGGTCCAGAGGCCCTACTGGAGCTCGATCGCGGAGCGATCAGGAGCTCGGGATCGACCGGCGAAGATCCGATCCCAGCAGCGCCCAGCCCCCGCCGAGCACGAGGTTGCCCGCCACGGCACCCCAGACCCCGATCAGCCCGCCCAGGACGGGCATCAGGAGCACGCCGGCGAGGAGCGTGAGCGGGCCGCGACGAGAGAGGACGCCGGCTCGCCAGACGACGATCGCGACGGCGATCCAGCCGACGGCGAAGGTCGCGACGGCGATCGCGAAGCCGAGGTCGTAGCGGCCGAGCTCGCCGGCTTCCTGGAGCCGCTCCAGCGTCTCGGGAGCCTGGAACGCGAGGTCGCGGATCAGCGTGAACTGTACGCACTCGACGCAGAACGCCATCAGCCCTCCCACTCCGGCGAGGAGAAAGGCGAGGGCGCCATAGCGCAGCCGATGGGCGTGCGCCAGGTAGAGACCGACGCAGCCGACTGTCGTCAGGGCCACGCTCGCTGCGGCCAGCGGCAAGCGGATGCCGAGCGCCGTGGAGGTCGCGACCGTGATCGAGTCGGCGTCGGTGGGAAGCAACGGTGTCAGGACCAGGTTGAGCAGCGCCGCCAGTACGCCGCCTGCCAACAGCGAGCTGCCGGCGAAACGCACGAACGGCTCGGCGGCGCCAAGCGATGGTCGGGTCATGTCGAGAGTCTAGCGGACGCCCGCCGCCGGGAATCGATGCCGCCGTGGTCGCGTTGAAGGGGTCGTGAGAGCGGACCGCGAACGCCGAGCCCTCGCCCCCTGGACGCGAGGACTGGTCGTGCCACTGCTCTGGCCCCTCCTGGTAGCGTTGACGCCGGAGGAGTGCTCGACCGTGCGCGAGGCTCACGAGCGGCTGCTGCGGAGCTCCTTCGAGGTCGAGCGCACCTTTCGGATGACGGTCAATGACGACCTCAAGAAGCGTGAGGTAACCCTCTTGACCTATTCCGAGGGCGAGCTGTCGACCGAGATCCTCGAAGAGGAGCAGCACTCCAAGATGCTGGTCTTCGACACCGAGGGCGAGGACTTCGTGCTCGAGCTCCCATTCTCCTGTGAGCGACTGGCCGCCTCCGAAGAGGGTCGCTTCGAGCTGGCTTCGAAGGACGGTCTCGAGGTGGCCGTGTTCGAGCTCGACGCCGAGACGGGCGCACTGCGGCCGCTTGCTTGGCGACTCGATACCACCGCGCGCTTCCTCTTCAAGAAGCTCGCGATGGCGGGCCGGGTCGAGTACTCCGGATTCGAGTGGAAATAGGGAAGGGAGACCCGTGCAGAGAGGATTTCGCGTCGCCACCTACGCTCTCGCCTTGGGACCCCTCTGCTGGTCGTCCCTTGCTAGCGGCCAGGAGCTCTTCCAGGAGACGGTCTCGGTCACCCTTGTCGAGGTGCCGATAGAGGTCACGTTGCGGGGCAAGCCGCTCACCGGCCTGACGGTGGACAACTTCGAGCTCGTGGAGGACGGCGAGGTGCGGCCGATCGTCGGCTTCGAGACGCTCGAGTTCGAGGAGAAGGCGGGGCGCAGAGTCGATCGGGCGCTGGACCACGAGGGGTGAGCCCCCTGTCCTCAACATGCCGACAATGGCGGAGGGGGCGTAGTACTCAGTACCTATCAGATCCACAACGTCTCCGAGCGCGGCTTTTCCGCCGCGCGATGGCCGGGTCAAGGAACTTCGGAAGGGAGGAGCGCCCTGAACAATCACAATCGAAGCCTCGCAGCCCCTTGGCCGCTCCCGCGATGTAGACCAACGGTCCCAGCGCTGTTGGGCTTCTTCTTGCTCACCGCATCGACACCCTCGGGTGCCGGCTCGGTCACTCCGTTCGTCTTTGGCGTCGCCGGCGAGCAGGAGGTCCCTCCGGTCGAGACCGCTGCGATCGGCGGTTGCTACGCTGTGCTCGACGTCACGCAGGTCAATATCACCTGCGCGCACAACGTCGTGGATGCTTCCGCGGCTCATATTCACCGCGGCGCTCCCGGTGTCGCGGGGCCGATCGTATTCGACCTGGGCGATCCGAGTACCAGCCCGTTCTTTGCAAGCTGGGTCGACCTGACGCCACGGGACATTGCGGATCTTCTGGCGGGAGATCTCTACGTGAACATCCACTCGAGCGCCAACCCCAGTGGCGAGATCCGCGGCCAGATCGTCGAGCGGACAATCGATGACTTCGTCTTCTTCCCCGATGAGAGTCAAGAGGTTCCACCTACAGGCTCGGAAGCGACCGGGATCTGTTCGGGGGATCTGAGCGACGACGCGATCACGCTGGCCATGAGCTGTAGCCACGACGTGTTCATGCCAACTGCCGCGCACATCCACCGCGGGGGATTGGGAGTCAACGGTCCGATCCTATTCAACCTTGGGGATCCGACGAGCCCCATCATGAGCGTTGCGGCTCTTCTCCCGCAGGACATCGCGGAGCTCGCTGCAGGCTTGCTCTACGTGAATATACACTCCACGGCCTTTCCCGGCGGCGAGATTCG